>CAYRNM010000098.1:0-10446 GCA_964425465.1 uncultured Anaerolineae bacterium
AGGGGTCCACCACCTCCTCGCCCGGCCGCCAGCGATAGGTGGGATACTGCCCGCACCGGGGTACCCCATCGCGCTGGGCGACGAGTTGCTCCCCTCCCACATGGACGAAGACATGATAATCGGATGGAGTGGGCTCCAGCATGCGCCAGTACAGTCTGAGGAGCACCTCCTCACCAGGTGCCACTACCCGTCGATCCATGTCCCATCCTGCCAGTGAGAAGTACTTTCCCAACCGGGCCTCTGTGGAATGGGAGGGAGTGAAAGCCTGATCCACAGGCACACCCAGACAGCGCTGGGATGGAGCAGGCCCTCTCTCCAAGCTGAGAGGCTCCACCTGATCCAAGCGCACATAGATCCGACAGTCCTTGTCGTAAGCCCGAGCCAATGAATAGCGCACTTTGAGCCACTCCAAGAGAGTTGTAGTAACAAAGCGCTTCTCGTGCCACAAAACAATGGCCCTGGGCCGATATTGCGCCGCGAGAGAGATCACCGTCTCGGGAGGCAGAAGGCCTTTGCCCAACCGCCCTCCCGTTGGATTGCTAAGAAAAGGGATGAGCTTCCTCCCAGCCCGAAAGGCGATCATCACCCCATCACCACTGGCGATCAGATAGTCTTCAGGCGTAGTGGCCCGTTGCAGGAAATCTACCGCATCCTGAACATACTCCATCTTCCAGCCTTCCTTGGGCGCTACTCTCCAAGTCTGCAGGAGGTTCTGTGGTAGCACAATCAGGGTCAAGCCCAGGGCTCCGATGCCTACTAACAGGCCGGGCCGCTTACACCACATGTCACCTCTCCTTGGGTGTTCCCCGAAGGCTAAGGAGGCCAGTTCTCGCACCACATGGTCAACAGTTGTCCCACCCAGAACGGCTAGAGGGAAAAGCAAAAGCACTAAGTGCCGTTCCCCCACAAAGGTCAAAGACAGAAGCCCCCCTACAGTGGCTAGGAGCCAACTGAACACGACGGCCCGTCCGCGCCAGTTCTGGCGATTCAGACTCAACAAGCCACAAAGGATCCAGGCTACCCAATCCGGATGAGCTACATGGTGTTCGTTAAGGACATATGCCAGCAAGACTTGCCCATTGCGTCGAATGTCCGGCCCCCCTTGATTGGCCGCGACGAAGAAGCTCATCATCTGCGACACAAAAGCAGAGACATCGAAGCAGGCCAAGACGATACCCAGAACCACTAAACCACTGGCTGCCAGAAGACTCAGGTCTAACAGCCCCCAGTACCATCTCTGTGGCAACACATTTGGTACCCGCCTCAGAAAGACAGCCATGCCTAGAGGAAAAGCCACAAACCCAATGGTGGGCTTGATAAGGAGCCCGGACGCGAACAGCACACCGGAGGCCACAAGCCACCACCTGCTCCGGCCATCCCCGGCCATGTAGTGCACTGCACACCACAGAGCTAGAGTCGCGAAACTAGCTGCCGGAACCTCAGCAAACACCACTGAGCGGGAACACTCCCAGTAGGCTGGAACAGAAGCCAGCAATGCAACCGCCGCCAGCGCTCCCACCCTCCCTGACACCTGGCGAACCACGAGTGAAACCGCACCCAGCCCCAGTGTAGCAAACAGCAGGAACACCATTCGGCCCACCGTCACCGACGCGCCAAAAAGGCGAAAGGCGAGAGCCAGGGCAACAAAGATCAGGGGTGGATAGTCGAACCACACCTCTCGGTACAGGGCATGCCCCTGCTCCACCAGCCAGCCTGCCATGAGGAAAATGCCCTCATCGCTGCCCCAAGAGAACCCTTCCAGATTCCTGGCCCCGATTGCCAGAAAGAGCCCCAGCAGGACGGCCAGTGCCAGGCCATATCCGACCTCTCGCCATCTCTCCTTTCGACCACTCTGCATACCCGCTTGGCCGCTCATGACCTCAGAGCACATCCTGGGAGAATGAACATCGTCATGCCCTTGGCCTTTCATTGCAGCTTCCCCCTCAACGAACTAGGACCTGTCCCGACAGAACCCGATCCTCAGGCAGACTCATCCCCCGCATATCGCGTGCCGGCAGCCGAATCCCGGTCACCCCATCGTACATCCCCATCGCCAGGATGTACTGCCCTGGCTCCGCTTCAGGTGCCACAGGGACCTCGTAGGAATCCACCACCACCTCACCGGGCACCCACAGGTCCGTGGGCAGCCGGCCACCTTGCGGGAGGGCATCTCCCTGCCCATGTATCCGTCCCTCCTCATCCAGCAGGTGCACGAAGACGGTGTAGCTGGCCTCCATCTCCTCCAGACACTGCCAGTACAGGGTGAGGCGGACGGGCTCACCGGGATGGGCCTCCTCGGAGGACAGATCGTAACCCAGAAAGCGGATCTTCCCTCCCAATGTGGCATCTTGAGGATACGGGATGGGAGGCACCTCAACTCGTGGCTTCCCCACTCGCAGGCGGGTGAGCAGCAGGCTGGTGCCCAGGGGTTGGCCCTGCGCATCGGCGATGGGCAGCCGCTCCCCACTGTCCATGTCATACATCCCCACCCATACGGGGTAACTACCCTCCGACACCCCATCAGCGATGTCCACCACATAGGGGTCCACCACCTCCTCGCCCGGCCGCCAGCGATAGGTGGGATACTGCCCGCAGCGGGGGACCCCGTCGCGCTGAGCGATGAGCTCCTCTCCACGCACATGAACAAAAACGTGATAATCGGACGGGGTGGGATCGAGCAGACGCCAGTACAGGGTCAAGAGCACTTGCCCACCAGGGCGCACGACCTTTCGGTCCATATCCCACCCTTCCAGCAGGAAGTGATCCCCCAGCCGGGCCTTGGTGGAATGGGGGGGTGTGAAGGGCTGGTCCGGTGGTACTCCCAGGCAGAGTTCAGGTGGGGGAGGCTCTTTGCGGAAGCCAGGAGGCTCCGCCTGCCCGTCCCAGCGCACGTAGATCCGGCAGTTCTCATCGTAAGCTCGTGCCAGGGAATAGCGGACTTTGAGCCATTCCAGGAAGGCGAGCGTCGCCAGGTGTTTCTTGGGCCCCAGAACGATCGCTTTGGGACGAACCTGTTCCGCCAGGGCAATCACCATCTCGGAAGTCAGGTTACCTGTCTCCACCCGCATCCCCGTCGGATTGCTGAGCGAGGGGATGACCTTTCTTCCGGCTCGAAAAGCGATCATCACCCCATCATCATCGGCGATGAGAACATCCTCCGGCGTGGTGGTCTGCCGCAAGAAGTCAACGGCATCCTGGGCCTTCGTCGGGTTCCAGCCCTCCCTGGGCACTACCCTTCGATCTTGCTGGAGGTTCTGAGGCAGAACCACCAGTGTCGAGGCCACAGCCACCATACCCAGGAGCAGGTCAGCTCGCCCCCACCAGGCCTCATCTCTGATCAAACACCGCTCTCGCACCAGGGAAGTCACCTCCCGCACCACACTGTCCACGGTCACACCGGCCAAAACACCCAGAGGAAAGAGAAGCAGCACGAGATGCCGCTCCCCCACGAAGGTGAGGGACAGTAAAGTACCCACGGTGGCTACTAACCAACTGAGGAGCACAGCCCCCACGCGACGGTTCCGACGCCACAGGCTCAGCCCGCCGCAGAGGATCCAGGCCAGCCAATCGGGATGTGCCACTCCGTGTTCTTTGAGAAAGTAACCCAGTAACATCGGCACACTGCGCCCCGTATCCGGCCCCCCCTCACTGGCGCCCACAAAGGTGCTCACCATCTGCGACAAGAAAGCCGACACATCGAAGAAGGCCAGAACCGTACCCAGAACCACTAACCCGCTCACGGCCACGAGGCCCAGCCCCAGCAGCCTCTGAGCCCATCCCTCTGGCGAGGTGTCCGGCCCGCGAGTCAGGATAACCGCCAGGCCCACAGGTAGGGCCGCAAAGCCAATGGTCGGCTTGATCAGCAGCCCAAGGGCGAACAAGCCGCCCGAGAGCGCCAGCCACCACCTGGTTCGACCATGGCTATTCAGGTACCGCAACGCACACCACAGGGCCAAGGTGGCCACGCCCGCAGCGGCAACCTCACCATACACCGCCGCCCTGGACCACTGCCAGTAGGCCGGGATCGAAGCCAGTAACACAACAGAGGCCAGCGCCCCTACCCTCCCCGCCACCTGCCGAACGACCAGCGAGATCGCACCCAGCCCCAGCGTGGCAAACACCAGGAAAACCGCTCGCCCCATCACCACCGAAGCCCCGAAGAGGCGAAAGGCGAAAGCCAGGGAGACAAAGATGAGCGGCGGATAATCGAACCACACCTGCCGGTACAGGGTGTATCCCTGCTCCACCAGCCAGGCCGACATGAGGAACATGCCCTCATCGCTGTGCCAGGAGCGCCCTTCCAGATTCCTGACCCCAAGGGCCAGGAACAGCGCCAGCAGGCTCACTAGTGTAAGCCCGTACCCAACCTCCCGCCACCTCTCTTTTCGGCTTCCCTTCACCGGATCAGCACCCCTCCCAGCAGCACCCGATCACCCGGTAAACCGGCCCCCTTCGCATCCACTGCTGGCAGCCGGATACCTGTCCCGACGTCGTACATCCCGATCGCCAAAGTGTACTGGCCTGGCTCCGCTTCGGATGCCACAGGGACCTCGTAGGAATCCACCACCACCTCGCCGGACACCCAGAGGTCGGTAGGCAGCCGTCCATCATGCGGTAGGGTATCTCTCTGCCCCCGTATTTGTCCCTCCTCACCCAGCAGGTGCACGAAGACGGTGTAACTGGTTTCCATTTCCTCCAAACATTGCCAGTACAGGGTGAGGCGGATGGGCTCGCCGGCACGGGCCTCCGCGGAGGGCAGATCGTAGCCCAGGAAGCGGATCTTCCCTCCCAATGTGGCATCTTGAGGATGCGAGATGGCAGGCGTCTCAAATTGTGGCTCTCCCACCCGCAGATGGGTGAGCAACAAGCTGGTGCCCAGGGAGTGACCCTGCACATCGGCAATGGGCAGCCGTTCCCCGTTGGTCATATCGTACATCCCCACCCGGATGGGGTAGCTGCTCTCCGGCGCGTCGGGGGTGATGGTCAGGGGATAGCGGTCCACTACCTCCTCACCCTGCTGCCAGCGGTAGGTGGGGTGCTGCCCACAACGGGGGATGCTGTCCTGCTGAGCAACGTTGGCCTCCTGGCCCACGTGGACGAAGACATGGTAATCGGCCGGAGTAGGCTCCAGCGTTCGCCAGTACAGGGTCAGGAGTGCCTGACCGCCAGACGGCACGGCCTTTCGATCCAGGTCCCACCCCGCCAGCAGGAAATGATCCCCCAACCGAGCCTCTACAGGGTGCGGGGGGGTAAAGACCTCATCCAGGGGCGCTCCCACGCGAAAGAGGGGCGCCGAAAGGTCCTGGTCGAAGTCGGCGGCGTATTGAGCGAAGGTATAATCCGCGATGGGGGCCTCTATCCCACGCCGGTAGATCCACAACTGGGGCTCTCCCTCGCGCAGCATCCGGGCGGCAGGCAGATACCTTCCGTCCACGACCCCAGGGATGATCTCGTGCGGCTCGTGGACATCGCGGGCCACAATGAAGAAATCGGGCTCTGGGCAACGGAGCGCGCCCCGCGTGTACCAATTGGTGACCAAGTCCTCCTGGTTGCTGCTGTAGGTGCCCTGCAGCACGCCCGTCTCGTACAGCCCCCCCACCGCCTTCCAGGCCGTCCGATAAGGGAAGCCGAAGTAGCCACCGCGAGGAAGCCGGTCCCCACAGGGCATCCAGTAGAGGACCAACTTGTGCTGGGGATAGGTACGGTAGTACTCCGGATTGTGCTGGATGAAGGCCCAGTAGATGTAGTAGCCGCAGATGAGGTACAGGGCCAGACTCCCTATTGCACAGGCAGGCAGGATCCAGCGCTGAACCCTTACTCTCTGCAAGGCGGCGATAGCCCGGTCCAAGACCAACCCCACCATCAGGAGCCAGGCGGGGAAGGCCACATAGTAGTGGGTGTGAACTTTGAACATCATGAAGAAGTAGAGGAGCGCTGGAGCAGCAAACCACAGGATGAGTAGCCGCCGTTCATCGGAGATAGCAGGAGCCAGTAGAAGCGCGCCGACGACGAGGATAAAGACCACCAGGGAGAGGTTCGCCCTCCCAATCTGCCAGACATGGGGCCAGAAGGCGATGGCTGCCAGGCCCGTGAGGGCGAGAAGGGGGGCAAGCCAGGAGCGACGTGGATAGGCCTCCCGAAACTGCCTCACTAAGCCCGCCAACAGGGCCAGGATGAGCAGCAGGATGTAGCAACTGGCGTTGTAGAAGGTGCTGCGCAGAAAGAAGTCGGCCAGATTATTGTAGGGGAAGTCGCCCCCCACCCGTTTCTCACCCAGGTAGGTGGCCGTCTGTTGAAACTGGGGATGCAAAAGGAAGGGCAGGTAGAATCCGCCCACGATGATGGCTCCCAACAGAAACGGGGGAACTGCCCAGCGAAAGAGTTGGCCCCATCCGTACCCCTGGCGGCGCGCCTTGGCCCACAGGAGGTAGGCCATGCCCGGCAGGGCGAAGAACCCCTCGTAGTGGGCCAGGAGCCCCACGGCGGCGAAGAGCGCGCCCAGCAGGGGGTAAACCGGCCGGGCGTCCTCCCGTTGGTAGAATCGGTAGGCACAGAAGAGGGCCAATCCAGTCATCATCAGCACCACACTCTGGTACTGCACGATGCGGGAGAAGGCGACGAAGTAGCCGTCAATAGCCGCCAGCATCGCCGCCAACCAAGCCGCTCGTTGGCCCAGGAGCCGGCGGCCCAACAGATAAAAGCCCACCACCGCGCTCAGTCCGGCCAGGGCGAAGGGCCATCGGGCCACCCCCTCGTGGATGCGCTCGCTGAGGCCGTAGAGGAAGGCGGGGAGCAGGATCTCCACCGGACCCTTCTTATGCAGGAAAAGCACTTCGTCGTTGCCCTGCAAGACCTCCGCCGCGCGGAGCATGGCCCGGCCCTCGTCGCCCTGGAACTCCGAGTAGCCCAGGTTGGGCAGACGGAAAAGGGCAGCGACCAGGAGCAAGACAAGTAGCGGGAGCCACTGCGTTTGCTGGTTCGTAGTAGGGGCAGGTCTTGCACCTGCCCTTACGAGAGGGCCCAAGAGCACCAGCACCAGGGCATCGTAGAAGAGGAGTAGATGCGTGCGAGTCAGAGGCCCAGGGAGAAAGTGCAGTGCCAGGGTGCCCAGCACCAGGCTCACGTAGCCCAGGCCGACCGCCAGTAGTGCGCGCTCGGCCATGTCCAGCTCCCGGTCGTCGGCCAGCAGCAGTTGGGCCGCCAGCGCCCCGGGCACTGCTCCGGCCCAAATCAGCCCCGCCACAGCCTGCAAGGGGAACCAGACCGGGGTCAGGATCAGGCCATGCACCAGCAGGGCCAGCGCTCCCACGGGCAGGAGTATTCGCAGAAAGGGTCTGCACTGTTCTGCCTTCTTCATTCTGCCTTTACAGAATAAGCATCGCATCACCGAAGGAGTAGAAACGGTACCCCTCCCGGATCGCCTCCTGATAGGCACGGTCAATGAAATCCTTGCCCGCGAAGGCGGCCACCAGCATCAGTAGCGTGGAACGGGGCAGGTGGAAATTAGTGATGAGGGCCTCCACAGCGCGGAACGGGTAGCCGGGATAGATGAAGAGGTCCGTTGTCCCCTCAAAGGGCTCCACTAGCCCAACGTTATGAGCAGCCGTCTCCAGCACCCGCACCGTCGTCGTACCCACAGCGATCGCCCGCCTCCCCTCCCGCTTCGCCCGGTTGATCTGATCCGTCACCTCAGGGCTTAAGGAGCACCTCTCGCTGTACATCCGGTGATCCTCGATGTGCTCCTCCCGCACGGGCCGGAAGGTGTCCAAGCTGATGTCCAGGGTGACGAAGGCGAACTCGATTCCCTTTTCCCGAAGTGCGTCCATCAATGGGGGGGTGAAGTGAAGTCCCGCGGTGGGCGCAGCCGTGGAGCCGGGCACGCGGGCGTAGATGGTCTGGTAGCGCTCGGTGTCGCGCAGGGGCTCGTGGATGTAGGGGGGAAGGGGAACCTGTCCCACCTCCTCCAGCCAGGGCTCCACTGGCTCCTCGAACTCGATGAACCGCCCGCCAGAGGGGGTGACGGCCACCGCTCTTCCGTGCAGCTTTCGCTCCCCCTGGCCGATGGCCAGCGCGGTGCCCACTCCCACTCGCCGCCCCGTGACCAGTGCCTCCCAAGTGCACTCCCCCCGTTTGGTCAGCAACAGGAGCTCGACTTTGCCGCCGGTGGGCACCTTGCGGGCCAGGAGCCGGGCGGGGATGACCCGGCTCTCGTTGGCCACCAGAAGGTCCCCTGGCTGCAAGTACTCGCCGATCTCGCGGAACATGCGGTGCTCAATATGTTTCCCCTCTCGGTGCAAGACCATCAACCGTGAGTTGTCGCGAGGGGTGAGGGGCTGCTGGGCGATGAGCTCTGGAGGGAGGTAATAGTCGAACTCCGCCGTCCTCACTCGCTCCTCCCTTCCTACAACTGTCCTCATCGCCTCAAAACCCTGGCGATCAGGTTCAGAAGCAGAGTCAGCACAATGCTCAGCAGGATAGAGGTAGCCAGGGGGATATAGCAGCCGAACCGCTCTCGTTGAATAACAATATCCCCTGGCAGTCGGCCCGCCCAGGGTATCCGCCCGGCCAGGGTGAGCACCAATCCCAACAGAAAGATCATGCCTCCGATGATCAGCAGAAAGCGTCCCAGGGATTCAAAACCAGACATCTTCACTCCATACCTTGCTCAACTTACACGCATCTACAGGAAAATGGGCACCCCCTTCACCTCGAATTCTCACGCGAGTTTCCTCAATGATCCATAAGTGATGTTCGACCTACTCCTGCTCTTTAAACGACACGCTCACGCGCCAGTTCTGCCGCGTAAGCGATAGCAGCCTGAATATCTTCCGAACTCAGCGAAGGATAACTCTTCAGGATTTCTTCTGGACTGATACCTGCAGCCAGGTTGTCCAAGATAACCGAAACCATAATCCGCGTGCCCTTGATGCAGGCCTTGCCGTGACAGATCAGGGGATCTACCGAGATTCGCTCTTGCCAATCCATCCTTTGACCTCCATATCCAACTTCTGTGCCACTGCTCCTGTACCTGGCTTCACCGCTGACGAAATTCAACAAGGCACCTTCCCCGCATGCAGTACATGCTCTGTTGTTGTCAAAACTCAACGGACGCGGATGATACTAAGGGAGACTGTGACCAAGCGCCCCACAAACTTCTCCAGCGGGTACTGCTTAAGGAAGTCTAGGACAAGTCTCACTTCATCCTCAACGCGCAAGTTCCCCCGTCGCAGGTAGATCACAGCCTGAACCTCTGCCGTCCGGAAGCGCACAGGGTTGGTGAAGTGATAATCGCGTGTGATCAGAAGCGCATGATGCTCAACGGTCAGTCTCCATACCTCATCATCGCTCATGCTGCGATCGGCCATCTCAGCAATGGCAAGGACCTCATGACCACGCTCACGGAGCAGCGCCGCCAATCCCAGGCTTACATTTTCATCGAGAACGACGACCATCACGCCACCAGAGCCTTCTCGGTGGTCAGATAGGAGGCATATTGTAAGCAGGCGAGGATATCATCCCGTGTCAGGCGTGGGAAGTTCGCCAGCACGGTGTCGTAATCATCACCAGCAGCCAAATGGTCTAGCACCACGTACACCGGGATGCGCGTCCCCTTGATGACAGGCTCGCCACCACAAACGTTCGGGTCGGACACAATTCGGTCATTCATTGCCATCGTTCCTTTTCAGACGTCAATCTGCACCATCCGCCTATCCGCTGGGCTTCAACGACAACCTTCTGACATATTGTACCCTGAACAGACGATAAGCACAAGAGCCACTACTCTCGCCGGGCTGCACGTTTGATCGAATAAGTGTACAATAAGGACAGAGGTCACTTACGGCCAGAAGCCAATGCTGAGAGGTGATGAAGCATGAGAAAGCGTTTCCTTTTCGCCTTCCTGCTCATGGGATTTTCTTTCACCATCATTCAGGGGATGATGATCCGGGAGCTGCTGGTGAGCTTCTACGGCAACGAGCTGTCCATCGGGCTCATCCTGGGCAACTGGTTGGTGCTGGAGGCGGTGGGCAGTGGGCTGATCGGGCGGTTGGCGGCCCGGTATCACGCTGACCCTGCATCCTACGCGCTGCTGCAGATCGCGCTGGCGGTGATGCTGCCCCTCTCCCTCTACGGGGCCTTCGCGGCGCGACATATTGTGGGCGTGACCGCCGGACAGGGGGTGGGACTGGGCGGCATCTTCACCTCCTCACTGCTCATCCTCGCCCCCCTGGGCCTGGTGGACGGGGCCATGTTCGCCTTCGGCGCCCACGCCTTCGCCCAACTCATGGGACGGGAGGTGCGCGGCATTGGGCAGGTATACGTCTGCGAGGCTGCAGGGGGCGTCGTCGGCGGGATCATCTTCACCTACCTGCTCATCCCCTATCTCTCCTCGCTTCAGATGGCCCTCCTCCTGGCGGCCCTCAACCTGCTGTCCGCCCTCTCCCTCTT
>CAYRNM010000099.1:0-10248 GCA_964425465.1 uncultured Anaerolineae bacterium
GGACGGAAGTGCCTGGCCTTGATGGTCAATGTGGTCTACAAGAAACGGGCTCTGCCCATTGGCTGGATCGTGGTGAAGGGAAGCAAAGGCCATTTCCCAGAAGAGGCCCATGTACAATTGCTGGAGCAAGTCCACCAGATCGTGCCGGAGGGGGCGGACGTCATTTTCCTGGGTGACGGGGAATTCGACGGTATCACTCTCCAGGCCACCATTGAGGGCTACGGATGGGAATATGTCTGCCGTACAGCCGAGAACACCCAACTGGGAGCCGAAGGCGACCGGTTCTCCTTCCGGGAGTTGAGGGTGCAACCAGGAGAATGCATTGACCTGCCCGAGGTGACTTTCACCCTCCAGGACTATGGGCCGGTGCTGGCCATCGCTTGGTGGAAGACCGGGTACGAAGAGCCGATCTATCTGGTCACGAATATGGAACTGGTCAACATTTTGACCTCCTATCTGTACACACCCACTGTGACGCCACGGGCCTCAACTCGAAAACGGGTATCCTCCTCCAGGATGCGACGCAAGCCCTCTCGTAAGTCCACTCGGGGGGTCCAACCCAGCTTCTCCCGCGCCAGCCGGATGTCGGCCACCAGGCGGGAGACGCCGCCACTCTCCTGGCGGTTATACAAGATGTGGAGCTCCCGTCCGGTGACCAAAGCGATCTCCTTCACCAATTGCTTGATGCTCGTCTCTTGGCCGCTGCCCACATTGATCACCAGACGGTTGACCTTCTTGGCCGTAGCTGCGGCAACGAGCGCAACGACCACATCCTCCAGGTATACAAAATCGCGCGTCTGGGTGCCATCGCCAAAGATGACCAACGATCCCCCCCTCAAAGTCTGTCTCATAAACTGAGGGACCACCGGGGCGTGGGCGGGGGGCAATTGCTGTCCCGGGCCATAGGCGTTGAAGATGCGCAGGGCCACGGTCTCAATCCCCCACAGAGCCCCAATAGTGGATACATAGTACTCGGCCGCGAGCTTGCTGACGGCGTAGGGAGAGGTGGGATGAGGTACGGCGTTCTCTGGAATGGGCTGCTGGTCCTGCTCCCCGTAGAGCGCCCCCGAGGAGGAGAGAATCACCCGTTTGATCCCTGCGTCGCGCATGGCCTCCATCACGCTGACCGTACCCCCTACATTGATATCATTGTAGTCGCGGGGATAGAGGATGGATTCCGATACAGAGACCCTCGCTGCCAGATGATACACGCAGTCCACTCCCTGCAGCAGGGTCCACAGCCTGGGGATGTCGCGCACATCTCCGCGGGTGAAGTACACATGTCGGCCCAGCCGCCCGGGATCACCAGCATTCAGGTCATCGAGCACCCGGACCTGATGCCCCTCCCGGACGAGTTGATTGGCCAGAGCAGATCCTAAAAACCCTGCCCCGCCGGTGATCAGAAAGCGCATGTCAACTCCTAGCGTGATGCGTAAAACGTGATGCGTGAATGGCCAATTACGTTTCACGTGATCACGTTTCACGCAGAATCTTTTCCGAATCCTGCTCTTTTATTATACCCAGGGCAGTCACATTGGCAAGCAGGGGGCTTCGCAATTGTGCTCTCTGAGACGCCGTGCTATAATCATAATGAGATGGATCAACTAGGACTGTACATCCACATCCCCTTCTGCCAAGCCAAGTGTGCCTACTGCGATTTCACCTCCTACGCCGGATTGAATTCCCTTTTCCCATCCTACGTGGCCGCGCTGGAGGCAGAGATGGCTTGGTACGCGGGGGCTGGGGTTCCAGGGATAGATACCCTCTACATCGGCGGCGGCACCCCCACCATCCTTCCCATTCCTCTGCTGAAGCAGATGCTGGAGGGCGTGAAGCGCCACTTTCACCTCTCCCCCCAGGCTGAGATCACTATGGAGGCCAATCCCGGAACGGTGGACGAGGGGAAGCTCCAGATGTTTCAGGCAGCCGGTGTGACCCGCTTCAGCCTGGGGGTGCAGAGCTTCCGCGATGAGGAGTTGGCCCTGTTGGGACGCTTTCACACGGCGGCTGGGGCCCTGGCAGGCTACTGGCAGGCACGGGCAGCGGGGTTCACCAACATCAACCTGGACCTCATCTATGGCCTGCCAGTCCAGCGGTTGAGTGGCTGGCAGGCCACATTGGAGCAGGCTCTAGCCCTGAAGCCCGACCATCTGTCCTGCTACGCCCTCACCCTGGAGGAGGGAACGCCTCTGGCGGATCGGGTGGCAGCGGGAGACCTTCCCGCCCCCGACGACGACCTGGCGGCCGAGATGTACGAGCTGGCTGAGGAAAGGTTGGGGCAGAGGGGATACCATCACTACGAGATTTCCAACTGGGCTCGGAGCCCGGCCTACATCAGCCGCCATAACCTGCGCTATTGGCGCTATGAACCCTACCTGGGACTGGGAGCCGCAGCCCATTCCTTTCGCCACGTTCATCGCTGGTGGAATGTCTCCCACCCCGAAAGATACATCGCCCGGTTGAAAGGAGCGCGAAGGAGGCCATCGAGCTGGGAGAGCCCGGCACGAGCCGGGGGTGAGGTGATCAGCCGGGACTTGGCCATGGCGGAGATGGTGATGCTGGGGTTACGCCTGGTGGAGGAGGGAGTGGAGCTCTCCGATTTCGCACAGCGTTTCAACCAGCCCTTGGAAGAGGTCTATGGGGCCGAGATCGAAGCCCTGGTCCAAATAGGGCTTCTGGAGATCACGCCGGATTGCCTTCGTCTCACCCCTCGCGGGAGGCTGCTGGGCAACGAGGTCTTTCAGCGTTTTCTGCCCCCGTCCTGAGATTGGAGAGCCGCATGAGCAAAAGGCGCTTTGGTACCCTTCTGATGGGCCTGATCCTGGGGATTGCCCTGGGCTGGTGGCTCGCGGCCCGCTGGCGCCGTTGGGCTGCCCTTCACCCACCCGAAGAGATTCCACCCCCAGTGCCAGCGAAACACACTGGCCGCCGGGCCCTGTCCGTCTTGGCCGTACTGCTAGTGACCCTGGCCATTCTGGCGGTCTTGTTGCTGGGATTGACCCGGACTTCCTGGTCCATCTCCCGGGGGATTCGCCTCCAGCCGGGCACCTTGGAGCAGATTCGAGAGATACATGACGATCTGGTCGCAGAGGGGGTCTCTCCCCTGGCAGTGAAATGGCTGGATCAGGCGCTTCAGTACCCCTTTGACGGAACCGATGTCTTTTACTACACCAAAGCAGCACTTAAGGCTTTAGAGAAGACAGGGGAGGGTTCAAAGATCCAGAGTTACTCCCAAAGGCTGAGGCGGATCATTGCCACTTTAGAAGGTGGCCGTAGTCTGGTTCAACAGCCTCCGACGCCATCGACCTATCCGCTGTCCATTCCCGCTCGATGACAGGATGTGGGGCTTTCGTCGTACCCTGGGCGTCACTTTTGCATCCGCACGGTGTTCTACTATGATGCCAGACCCTCCCGCAGGTTGAGAGCTTGCGAGAGGGGGGCCGACTTTTGACTAGAATGCCCAGGTCTGGTACAATAATGTCAGTGCCCCGCCAGGAGATCTTGGGGACAAATCTCGCTTTTCACGGACAAGGAGGTGAATTTTGACCCGCGATGAAATCATGGACAAGGTCAAAGGCATCATCGTGGAGTACCTCGGCGTGGACGAGGCTAAAGTGACGGAGGAGGCAACCTTTCGCGATGACCTGGAGGCTGACTCCCTGGACCTCGTCGAACTCATTATGGCCTTTGAGGACGAATTCGGCAGTGAGATCTCCGATGAGGAAGCCCAGGGGATCACCACTGTCGGGCAGGCGGTGGACTACCTGGAGCGCCACCTCGCCGAGTAGCCTGAGCGAGCCCTGCTGGTGATCACAATGGTACTCCCTCTCAGTTTGTCGCGCTTTGCTGCCGGCTGAGGAGGAGAGTATATCCGCTATTGCAGGTGGGACAGCCTGGGCTGGCCACGTCCGATCCCGCCTCTGGAGGCTGCTGTGCCAGGGACGAAAGAGGGCGAGGGGATACCCCCCTCGCTCTTGTTCATGGGGGTGGCTTACTGAGGGTAAACTGTGTGGCTAAAGGAACCTTTCTGGGCGCCGGCGTTTCCGCGCCGCGTTACGTGGGTCAATTCGGAGCCTCTGTCCCTTGACCAGCGACGCAGCGTGTGGCTGATCGAGTTTTGGGACTACACTGACCTGGCCTGCATCCGCACCCTGCCCTACCTGACCGAGTGGCACCGCCGCTACGCCGACAAAGGGCTCACCATCGTTGGCGCGCACACATCCCGCTTCCACTTCGCCCGCCAGCGGCATCTGGTGGAGTGGGCCTTACGGGAGTTCGGCATCGAGTACTCTGTCCTTCTGGATAACTACCGTCTCCTGTGGCGTGCCTACGTTAACGACTGCTGGCCCACTATGTATCTCCTTGATGCCCAGGGTCGCGTCCGTTACGTGCACCTGGGCGAGGGGCGATACGATGAGGCCGAGACCGCCATCCACCTGCTGTTGCGCGAACTGGACCCCTCCCTAGACCTGCCGCCCATCATGCGCCCCTTGCGGCCCGATGACGAACCCGGCACGCTCCGTTATCCCGTCACACCGGACCTGTATGCGGGCTATGAGCGAGGCCGCTTCGGCGACCCAGATGGCTACGTGTATGACCATACGGTGATGTACGAGGACCCCGGCGAACGGGAGGAAGGGGTACTCTATGCCCAGGGACAGTGGTATACTACCTCCGACTTTCTGGCCTTCATGGGAGAGAAGGGCTATCTGGCCTTCACCTACCGCGCCGCTGGGGTCAGCGCGATCCTTTCGCCCACCTGGGATGAGATGGCTCTCATGCTCCGACCGCGCCAGGAGCCCGCGCCCCAAGTAGGGGTGTGGCTGGACAGCGGCCCCGTCCCCTCTACCGACGCGGGAACGGACATCGCCTACGACCGCGAGGGGGACAGCTTTGTCTTGGTAGACCGACCGCGCCTGTTCAGCCTGACCCGCCATCCCCATTTCGGCCGCTATGAGCTCCGCCTCACCTTCAGTCGCCGGGATGTGACAGCCTACGCTTTCACCTTCCTCTCCTGTGTCCAGCCCCCTATGCCGTAACTTCTGATACCGGGCTGTGTTTCTTTATTGGGAAGGGATTTTTGGTTTTTTAGGGAAACGGAGGCTTTATGGATCAGGAGCGGAGGGTTGTGGTCACCGGAATGGGAGCCATCACCCCCGTGGGACATGACGTGGCAAGCACCTGGGAGGCTGTGGTAGCCGGGCGGTCGGGCGTAGCGTCTATCGCCAGCTTCGATGCTTCGGACCTGAACACCCGCATCGCCGCCGAGGTGAAGGATTTTGACCCCCTGGCTCATCTCGACGTGCGAGACGCCCGCCGACTGGATCGCTTCGTTCAATTCGCCGTCATCGCGGCGCGGGAGGCGGTGGCGGATGCGGGGTTGATCATGGACGAGGAGACGCGGAGCCGGACCGCGGTGATCGTTGGCTCCGGCACCGGGGGCATCAGTACTATTGTGGAGCAAGTGCTGGTCATGGACCGGCGGGGGCCAGGGCGGATCAGCCCCCTGCTGGTCCCCCGCATGCTGGCCGATAGTGCTCCGGCGCAGATCGCCATCGAGTTCGGCATCACAGGACCCAACATGGCCGTGTTGTCCGCCTGTGCTACGGGCAATAACGCTATCGGCGAGGCGTGGGCCATGATCCGCCGCGGCGTGGCGGATGCGGCCCTCTGCGGAGGGAGTGAAGCGGCTATCCTGCCCGTTGCCATCGCTGGATTCAGCGTCATGGGGGCCCTGTCCACCCGCAATGACGCTCCGGCCCGTGCCTGTAAGCCCTTCGACGCCCAGCGGGACGGGTTCGTGATGGGTGAGGGGGCAGCGGTGTTGGTGCTGGAGCTTTTGGACCGGGCGCTGGAGCGGGGGGCCTACATCCATGCCGAGCTGGTGGGGTACGGCGCTTCGGCCGATGCCTATCACATGGCCGCCCCGCGTGAGGACGGAGCAGGAGCCGTAGTCGCCATGCAGCGTGCTCTGGATAGCGCGGGCTTGCCGCCTACAGCGGTGGATTACATCAACGCCCACGGCACGGGTACCCCCCTCAACGACGCCTGCGAGACGCGGGCAGTGAAAGCCCTCTTCGGCCCCCACGCCTATCAGTTGGCCATCAGCTCCACCAAGGCGGTGACCGGCCATCTGCTGGGCGCTGCCGGGGCAATAGAAGCGCTCATTTGTTGCCAGGCGCTGGAGAAGGGGGTGACCCCCCCCACGATCAACTACTCGGTCCCGGACCCGGAGTGCGATCTGGACTACGTGCCCAACCAGGCCCGGCCGGCCCCCATTCGCACAGCGATGAACAACTCCTTCGGCTTCGGCGGTCATAACGCGGTGCTCATATTTCAACAATGGGACTCGAAAGGCTAGCGGCTGAGATGTGGAGTGGCGCATTCGGCGCGACGAAGCGTTCGGTTCAGATCCTCGGTTGGGGGAAGGCGCTGCCGGAACGGATACTGACCAATGAGGACTTGAGCCACATGGTGGACACCTCCGATGGGTGGATCAGGGAGCGGACGGGCGTCGTGGAGCGGCGGATCGCTGGCGAGGGGGAGACGACCGCCTCACTGGCCATCGAAGCGGCGCGAGGTGCGCTGGAGAGGGCAGCCTTTGACCCTGTGGGTCTGGACCTGATCATCGTGGCCACCATGACCCCCGAGCACCTCTTTCCCGCCACTGCCTGCTTGGTTCAGGATGCACTGGGAGCCTCGCGCGCTGCCGCCTTCGACCTCAGTGCCGGCTGTACTGGCTTCATCTATGGGCTAGCCCTGGCCACACAGGGTATCCAGGCTGGCGCTTACGATCACGTTTTGGTCATCGGCGCGGAGACCCTCTCCCGCATTGTGGATTGGCAGGACCGGCGGACCTGTGTGCTCTTCGGTGATGGGGCAGGTGGGGTGCTACTGGGAGCCAGCAGTGCACCCGGAGGGGTACTGACCACACTGCTGGGGGCCGATGGTTCGGGAGCGGAGCTATTGATCCTGCCCGCAGGAGGCAGCCGCCATCCGGCAACCCCGGAGACGACGGCCAACGGCATGCACTACCTGCAGATGGATGGTCATAAAGTGTTCCGCTTCGCCACGCGCATCATTCCTCAGGCCACCCGGGAGGCGCTCGACAGGGTCAGGTTACCCCTCGAACATCTGGAGCTAGTGATCCCTCACCAGGCCAATCAGCGCATCATCGAGGCCTCGGCCCAGCGTCTGGGGCTCCCTATGGAGCGTTTCTTCACCAATCTGTCACACTATGGCAATACCTCCGCGGCCTCCATCCCCATCGCCCTCTGCGAGGCGTTGGAGGCTGGGCGGGTCCAAGCGGGCGATCACTTAGCGCTAGTGGGGTTCGGCGCCGGCCTCACTTGGGGCGCAGCGATCATTGAATGGGGTCAGCCTTGGCCTAGGCTTCCCATCGCACGCCGCACCCGCCTTCTCCTCTGGCTGCGCTACCGCTGGGCGCCGGTGCGTTCGCTCCTCCGACGCCTGCAACGGGCCCTGGGAGCCTTGCTGCAACGGATGCCGTTCCTCTGAGTAGGGGCGTACCCTTGCGGTCGCCCCCTGGGTCAAGGGCAACCGCAAGGGTTGCCCCTACCAAATGGCCAAGGGCTTATTTGCCATCTGGAGGGCCAGGAGTATAATTACCAACGGTGAATGTCAGTTCCATCTGTTGACTGGAGAGGAGGTGAGGCATGATGTCATACGCACGTGTTTTCGATCCCCAATTTCCCTGGGTGGCTATTCCTGCTCATCTCCTCGCCGATGGGCCCGCAGACAGATAATTGACCTGAGTTGCGGCCCATAGCTCAACGCGAGCCATGAGTGGGAATGCCCCTGCTCATGGCTTTGCTGCATATGTCCAATCTGAAACCCTGCGCCGATCAGGGTATCTGATCCATTGCCACTTCCAAGGCCATGAGCGATCTCTTCGCCATGGCCTTTTGGCTTTCACGGAAGGAATACCCAAGTTGCCAGATCGTACCAGACATAGGAGGAAGCACTACCAGCACGAGAAGCTGATACGCAAGGCGCGCAGACAATTGAAGAGAAATCGCAAGCGCAAGAGAGTTCGGGATAAGAGTTGGGCCCAATACACCCTCGATGCCTACCAGGAACTGGATATGCCTACCGAGGAGCGGATCGTGCCCCGTGGGGAGCGCGAGCGGCAGCGGACGGCGCTGGCCGTCATCGCGGAGCAACTGGCCACAGAGGAAGCTATGCCGGGAGACTCGGCAGAGGAGTGGCATCAGGGCGTCGTGGTGGAGATCAGCAGCGGGCTGTATCGGGTGGATTCCGAGGGTCAGAACTTCACCTGCTCCGTGCGGGGGTCACTGACCGCTTACGACACTGGCTACACCAACGTGGTGGCCGTGGGAGATGAGGTCCTCTTCTCAGTAATGGATTCTCATCAGGGGGTCATCGAGAGGGTACAGCCGCGCCGCACCTGCCTGTCGCGGCCCGATGTCTTCTACCCTCATCTGCGGCAGGTGATCGTGGCCAACGTGGATCAACTGCTCATTGTTTCCTCACTCAGGGAGCCCGCCATCTGGTTCGAGCTGATAGACCGCTACCTGATCGCCGCGGCCCGCCACGGGTTGAAAGCGGTCGTCTGCCTGAACAAAATAGACTTGGCCTCTAACGAGAAGGCGTACCTGCAGCCCATGCAGCCTTACCTGAGCCTGGGCTACGACGTGCTGTTCACCAGCGCGGCCACAGGGCAGGGTGTTGACGAGTTACGCGCGGCGTTGCGGGATAGGGGAACCGTGCTGGCCGGGTTGTCAGGCGTGGGCAAGTCCTCACTGCTCAACAGGATGCAGCCCGGCCTGCAACTGAGGACCGGGCTGGTGAGTGAGCGTCATCATGAAGGCCGACACACCACCGCCCAGGTATCGCTGCTCCGGCTGAAGGTGGGGGGATACGTTGTGGACACACCCGGCATCCGCGAGTTCGGCCTGTGGGATGTATCGCGGGAGAAACTGGCAGCCTACTTCCCGGAGATTGCTGCCCATGCCCCGGACTGCCGCTTCCCCGGCTGCTCCCACCTACACGAGCCGGACTGTGCGGTCAGGGCGGCGGTGCGTCGAGGGGAGATTGCCGCCCGCCGCTACGATAGCTACGTGAAGATCTAGGGGTAGGCTGAGCTGTCAGGCAGGCTGGCGCCCGCACTCCTGACCCGAAAGTCTTCACACACCCGCCTCAGCCTTCTGAGCCCGAGCCTTGGCCACCAGGCGATCCATGTACCAGTGGAGCAAGGAGCTGGACAGACCCTGCAATCTGTAGATCAATTTGCTTTCTAGGCCGGGAATGATCAGGAACTTGCCCCGGCGAATCCCTTCCAGCAGTTCCTGTGCCACCCTCTCTGGGCTCATGGGCTTGACATTGCCGGAGAGCACCTTGGTCTCATAGGGCTTGATCTTGTTTTCCTCCCAAAGCTGAGGGGTTTCAGTATCGGGTGGGAGAAGGACGGAGACGCCGATGTTGTGAGGTTTCAGCTCGCTCCGTAAGGCCTCCGAAAAGCCACGCACGGCGAACTTCGAGGCTCCGTAAGCGGTGTAGCCGAACACTCCGATGAACCCTGCTACAGATGAGACATTGACGATGTGGCCACCTCCCTTGGCCATCATATGGGGCAGGACAGCCTTGACCGCATGGAGTGTGCCGAAGTAGTTGGTCTCCATGATGTCCCTGAAAACAGAGAGAGGGAGCTTCTCAAAATACCCCGGGTGGGTGATGCCTGCAGAGTTGATAAGGATGTCGGGCGGTCCGCTGGCCTCGACAATGGCGGCGACGGCCTTTTCCACCTCTTCATAGCTCCTCACGTCGGCAGAGAAGGCCCCAAATCGCTGATCAGGGCTGACCCCTTCTGCCTCGATCTCCCCCAGAGCCCGATCCAGCTTTTTCCGATCCCTGGCGATGATGAAGACATTGGCCCCAGATTTTGCCAGTAGCTTGGCCGTGGCCTTGCCGATGCCACTTGATCCGCCGGTGATGATGACATTGGCCCCCTGAAAGTCCATGTTGTCTCCTTCAAATGCCTAAATCCGCCAATTCCTGGGTCAGACCCTCTCCCAGGCGTTCCCAGGCGGCGATGATCCGGTCATAAAAGGGGTAGTTGTCACTGTTCTCGATCTGTCCGTGTTCATCCAGCCAGGTGACGGTGCGGCGAGCGCCCTCCACCCAGGGGATGGTGTAGTAAAAGCCCAGATCGGCCCGGGCCGTGGTGTTATCGAAGATGTTGTTGAACTGGAAATTCTCCACGCACCA
>CAYRNM010000100.1:0-4356 GCA_964425465.1 uncultured Anaerolineae bacterium
GAGAGGCAGGTGAGGGCTGATGTACGAAGCGACTGTAGAAGAACGGGTGACTGACCTGCAAGGTCTAATGGCTGAACTGTTGCGCACCGTTGACCGCGTAGACCTGCAGGTTGAGCAAACATCCCGTGAAATGAGAGAGTTCAAGAGCGAGATGAACAAGAGATGGGGCGAACTGGCCAACAAGATGGGCACCCTGGCCGAGGACCTGGTCGCTCCCGGCATCCCCCGCATTCTCCGCCTCGTCATAGGTTGCCCCGACGGTCAGATGGATGCCATGGCCGTGCGCGTGCGGCGACGGCACCCGATAGACCGCGGGCGCACTCGGGAGTTCGATGTGGTGGCCGTCTGCGGAGAGTACGTGCTGATCAACGAGACCAGGAGCAGCCTGCATGCCAAGGATGCGGATGAGTTCGTGCAGGTGTTGTCGGAAGTGCGGGACTTTTTCCCGGAGTACGCGGAGAAGAAGATCATCGGGGCCCTGGCCTCGCTATATGTGGACGAGAGCATGGTGCGCTACGCCCAGAAACAGGGGCTGCTGGTGCTGGGCATGAGCGAGGAGATGATGGACCTGCTGAATGAGCCGGGCTTTGAACCCCGGCTGTTTTGAAGTCCGAAACGTTTTACCTCATTATGTTGCCGGTTCAAGTGGAGGAACTATCTGTGAAATTAGTCAACACTCAGGAGATGCGCCATTTGGAAGGGGCCGCCGATGCCAGCGGTGTCTCTTACGCTCAGATGATGGAGAGCGCAGGCCGGGCGGTGGCGCTGGCCTGCCAAAGAGCCCTTGATGTCACTGGCCGCCTCATCCTGGTACTGGTTGGCCCGGGCAACAACGGGGGCGATGGCCTGGTCGCAGCCCGCTATCTGGCCCAGGCTGGGGCAGAGGTGACCTGCACCATCTGGAAACGCAACGTCGAGAATGACGCCAACTTCGCCTGTGTGAAAGAGCTGGAGCTACCTGTGATCTGGGCCGAGGAGGATAAGGATTGGGAGGGGCTTCGGCAGCGGGCAGGCGAGGCGGAGGTAGTCATTGACGCCCTATTGGGCACAGGGGTGGATCGGCCCCTTGGCGGCACCCTGCGAGAGCTTCTGGAGGTGGTGGGGGGAATTGTCGGACGAAGGAAAGAAGAGAAGCGAAATGGGTTGATAGCCCCTGCTTCCCCCCTCCTCGCCTCCCTTTCCACGCCACCCCTCGTAGTCGCCGTGGACGTCCCCTCCGGCGTCAACTGCGACACCGGGGCTGTTGACCCCGTCACCCTCCCCGCCGATCTGACGGTGACCTTCGGCTGTCTTAAGGTCGGGCAGTTGCGCTTTCCGGCGGCCGAAGTGATGGGACAACTCATAGTAGCCGACATCGGCATCCCGTCGGAGCTTCTCCAACCCCTGGAGCTGGAGCTGGCCACCGGGGAGATGATCCGCGGCCTGCTTCCCCAGCGCCCTTTGAATGCCCACAAGGGCACTTTCGGCAAGGCCCTATTGGTGGTGGGCTCGGTGAACTACACCGGAGCGGCCTATCTGGCGGGCGCAGCCGCGACGCGGGTGGGGACGGGGCTGGTCACGCTGGCCTTGGCAGGGCCCCTGCACCCAGTGATCGCCTCTAAGCTCACTGAGGCCACCTACCTCATTCTGCCCCACGAACTGGGGGTCATCGCCCCTGAGGCGATCAGAGTGCTGGCGGAGAAGGTGGAGGACTACGACGCGCTCCTCCTGGGCCCCGGGCTGGCACAGGAGGAGCCAACGGTGGAGTTTGTGCGGCGGCTTCTAGGCCTCCGGGGTGCGGGGCGGCCGGGACGAATTGGCTTCCGCGCTGCGGAGGAACTGGAGGAGCAGCTCCAACTCCCGCCGCTGGTCATTGACGCCGATGGGCTGAACATCCTGGCCCGGACAGAGGGTTGGGCCACGCGCCTTCCTCCGGGGACGATCCTCACCCCCCACCCCGGTGAGCTATCGCGACTGACGGGCCGCCCTGTGGCCGAGATCAACGGCCGCCGGATTGAGACCGCCTGTGAATGTGCCCGGGAGTGGAACCAGGTGGTGGTGCTGAAGGGAGCCTTCACCATCGTGGCTTCTCCTGAGGGCCGGACCATTGTGCAGCCTTTCGCCAACCCGGGGTTGGCCAGCGGCGGCACGGGGGATGTGCTGGCGGGGGCTATTGTAGGATTGAGGGCCCAGGGACTGGGGCCCTTCGAGGCTGCGGTGACAGGGGCATATCTGCACGGGCTGGCAGGGCAACTGGCACGAGAGGAACTGGGAGACACAGGGATGGTGGCTGGAGACCTGGTCCCTCGATTGCCATTGGCCATCCGATGGCTCCGAAAAGGTAGAAGGGCAGAGGACAGCCCCCTGCCCTTCCAGCATCTCTGATGGAGAAACCCAAGACCAATCTACCACAGGGCGAGTTCGCCTGGCTCATCTCCCCGCGCTGTCTATTCACGGCGGCGTGGGTCGCACATGGGCAGCCAGGATATGGTCAAATATCTCCTCCCCCGTCTCATCGGTGATCCAACTCCGGGCCGAGGCCATGCCTCGCCGGAACTCGTCGGCCAACGAGATCCCAGTGGCCTCGGCGGTGAGTGCAATAGCCCTGGCCGCATGGGTCAGAATATAGCGGGTCTCCAGGCGGCTCAGGTCCTCGAAGAACCAGCCGCAGGAGGTGAACATCGCCTGGCGCGATGGCTGGGCAGCCAGCAGGGCCACCAATCGTCCCTCCTCCTCTTGAGTCAGTCCACCCCCTGTCCACTCCCGTAGGAAATCCGTGGCCCTGACCTGTCCCAGCATCACGGCAATGTAGCGGTCGCGAATGGCCCAGGGGTCAAGGCCCTGCCTGCGGGAAGCCTCCTCGTAGAGCCCATCCAGGCCCTCAGCCAGTCGGTCCAGCGCCCGACGGAGGATCCCTTTCCACTGGCTGTTGCCCGGCGTACAGGAACAACCCTCCTGCCAGCGGGCCAGGCTGTGGGGGCAACTCCAGGAGGTATTCTCCGCCAGCTCAACCTCCTCGTGCGGGGGATAGCTCCACAGATAGCAGGCCGGGGAACACACGGTGTAGCCCACCCGGGGGGCCTCGACGTAGAGAAGGGTTTGGAGGAAATACTGCCGCAACGGTTGGTGATGGCCAAAGGTCTCCCCATCCATGGCGAGCAGCAATAGTGGCGCTTCGTCGTCCTGAGCTAAGGCTGGGGCCAGGTATCGGTCGGCGAAGGTGGTGGCGTTCTCCGTCACCTGGGGCTGGAAGGAGATCAGATTGGACAGATCCTCCCGTCGGAAGAAGAGGGTCATGCGGTGGTCGCCGTGCGGACGGACCCCATAGGGATGAGAGGGGTCCAGTTCATCAGCGGATTGCGAAGGGGAAAGCAGAGTGAAGTGGATACCCCCTTCGGCCAGGACTTCCAGCGTCTCGTAATCCACCGCCATCTCCGGCAGCCACATCCCCTGCGGACGGCGGCCGAAGCGATGCTCGAAGTCGGCGATGGCCCACGCCACCTGGGTTCGCTTGTCCCGACGGCTGGCCAAGGGCAGGATGATGTGGTGATAGGCCTGGGCCATGCCATTCCCCACCCCGAACCCATCAATATGCCACAGGTCAGCCCCGATGATGCGCCGATAGGTTGTCGGGGCATAGGACTCCAGCCAGCGAAGGAGGGTGGGGCCAAAGTTGAAACTCATCACATCCAGGTTGCCCAGCATAGCGTTAGGCTGATAGCACTCGGCGGTGACCTGCTGATTGAAGTTGTCGTAGGGACCTGCCCCCCGCTCGCGTGGAACCTCCCCTGTCCAGGGGTCCTCTCGCGGCGGCTGGTAGAAGTGGCCGTGGATGGTCAGATAGCGATTATTCATATCGAATTCCGGAGTGTGCGAGCTCTGTCAAGAGGTCTTCTGAGCCGCCACGTCCCGATACAGGGTATCCGGGCAAAGGTCAATCCCGCCGGGCCAAGCCAACGTATGGCTTTCCGGATCAATGAAAACATTGACAAACTGTTCGGGATCATTCCAAAGAGCGAAGACACCTTTGCCTACCAGATCGCCAAGATCCACTTCGCCCTCCATCCCATCAGAGAAACGAATCCTCACTCGATATGCGTCTAATGGTTGTACTGCAACAATCCGATGCATGGCTCCCTCCTACTTTAGCGGCTCAATCTTGTCCAGCGGCTCGTGAGCCATCGCCTGGGCCCACACATGCCGAAGCTCCTCCTGATGCAGGCTGGCCCACTCAACCACCAGGCCCATAGCGCGTGGAGTAAGCCGCCCCGACAAAACGGACAAGTCGTCAATTGCGACCGATACCTCTTGTCCTCCATAAATGGCGTGAAAGTGCGGACGCATGTGTTCACGGTAGTAGATGTAGATAGCAATCCC
>CAYRNM010000100.1:4456-9826 GCA_964425465.1 uncultured Anaerolineae bacterium
GTCGTATTCCTCTAAGGCTTTATCATATTCGTGTTCTATGTCGTACTGATAGCCACGACTGCAGTGGATTTTTGCCAGTTCAGGTAGTAGAATCTTGGCTAAAGCTGGTTTCAACTCGATAGCTTTGGTGAAATCGGTCAAAGCTTCGTCATAGTGGGACAGTTCCAGATGCACTTTGCCACGTCTATGATAATATTCTGGATTCTCAGGCCCAAGCTCAAGAGCCACCGTGTAGGATCCAATCGCGGTCCCGAGGCTTTCCTTCCCATCCTTTGAAAGTGTAGATTGTAATTCATTAATATATCCAAATGCGAAATACCCAAAAGCTAACGGGTTTTTGAACTCATAGACAACCCATGCTACGAACAGACTTACCAGTGCAGCAGCGATGATCCCTCCCGAACTGCTTCTCTTGTTCGAAGCCATGCCGATCCTCCTTATTCAGTCCATTCTCCTTTCACCGACTATGACTGGTTCAGTTGGAAACGCAACTCCACCGACCACTTCTCGTCGAGCCCTAACTCCAATGGCCAGTGGGCCAGGAGGCACGAGCCCTGGTAGGCCCGCTCGAAACCGGCATCGGAGTTGGAGACAGTCTCGATGGGGAAGTGCCACAGTGTCGCATCGCGGGAGAAGGCCACCTCGATCTCCATCCCCAGCGGCCGGCTGACGATCAGCAACCGGCCCACTCCACCCCACTCCCCCTTGGAAGCCAGGGGGAGGAGTTGATAGCCCACCTCATAGTAGCTCCCCTCTCCATCACCCCCCAGGATCCCCCAGTTGGTCTCCACACCGAAGCGGGCCGCCACCGGTTGTGCCCCGGTGTTGGTGAGGGTGTAGGCCACCGTCAGATCGGTAGGGGCGATTCGCGAATCGCCCCTACTCAGTGCCAGTCGCTTCTCGATCCGCAGCGGCGCGTGCACCTCATCCTGCCAGAGGTGGCCATCCCGGCTCAGCTTGACCTTCAATCCCTCGGGGCGCTCTTCCACTTCGTATTGATAGGGCTGGTCCACGAAATCGCCCAGCTCTGCGTACTGACAGCGGTAGAACTCCTGCGGCGTGATCGAGGCGGGGAAGAGGTGGTCAATGAGGCTGCCCCGACGGTACCAGTCGTAGAGCAGCTTCCCCTCCAGCCCCCACTCTTTGACCCGCACCAGTGCGGTGTGGATGCTCTCCAGCTCCTCCATCTGACTGGTCAATACCGCTCTCCCCTGAGCCACGGCTTCCCGCAGCTCCTGGTGATACCCCTCCGGGCGGCGTGCCATGGTGTTGAGCAGGTTGTAGTCCTTAGCCCGCCAATCCCACTCCAAGAGAGCACCGCCAGCAGGCAGGTCAATGGTCAAGGCCTGGGCCTCGCTGGTGAGCAGCAGCTCATCCGACCCATCCTTATCGAAGTCGGTGGCCCTCCACTCCACCCACTTTCCCTCAGAATGAAGCACCTCGTCGGCCCTTCGCTCGGCGCGGATGAGGTGGGCGAAGTTGGCGGCCCGGATATGGAAGAGATAGATGCCCCCAAAGACGCCGTGCCAGTAGGGGCAGTTGCACTGTCCCTGCCACAGCTCCTCCAGTGCTTTCTCCCTGGCCTCCCCCTGGGGCATGGCGTGCACCTTGTCGCTCACCCAGAGCATCTTTTTGTGCAGGGTGTTCACTTCATCGTATTTGACCTGAAAGGAGCGCCAGAAGCCGCCCCGGATGAAACACAGGATGTCCCGCCGGCCCTCCGCTTCCAGTTGATGCTTGAGCCGCACGATCTGGCCGGCCAGGGAGGCGGGCAGCGACCACTCGCTCATCTCATCATAGGAGGCGGTGGGGAGGTACACCCGCCCCAGGGAGGGAAAGCGGGCCGCGTATTCCCCCGGCGGGATAAGGGTCAGCCAGTCCGCATGGGCCTCCACCGCCTGGAAGAACTCCTCCATCCAGCCCCTCTCCCAGCAGTGGGCGTGGGTTCCCGGCCACAGGCCGAACTTCTCCCCGTCGTCGCCCATCACCGCCACTTTCGGGCAGGGGCTGAGCCCTGCCCCTACGCCCTCGGTCTGAGCGCGCAGCCAATCTATGACCTCCTCCACGGTGCCCCAGGGGATGACATAGCGCAGGTATTTGGAGGTGGCAAATATCTTGAGGGTATAGCCCTGCTCCTCGGTGACGTAGTAGCCGAAGAGGTCCTCGTCCTCCAGGCCCACGTATTTGAAGTGGGTGTCATCCACGATGGTGTACGCTATCCCCGCCTCGGCCAGCGGTTTGGCCAGGTGGGGCTCCCACACCCGCTCGGCCAGCCAGGCCCCGGTGGGTTCATAGCCGAAATCCTCCCTCACCGCCTGGGTGAGCCTGGCTATCTGGCCCGCCTTGTCCACATCGGGGAGGGCGACGAGGATGGGCTCGTAGTAGGCCCCGCTCATCATCTCCACCTGTCTCCGGGCCACCAGCTCTCCAATGCGCTCCAGGAGCTCCGGGTGCTCGGCGGCCAGCCAATCGCGCAGGGGGCCGGAGTAATGGAGCGCCAGGCGCACGGTGGGATGTCGCTCCACGGCCTCGATCATGGGGAGGTAGGCCTGCTCGTACCCCTTCTCGAACACCCAGGCGAAATTGCCCACTGGCTGGTGGTTATGAAAGGCCAGAGCGAGGTAGATGTGGTTGGACATAGGATGTCTCCTGAAAGTGGTTCAACGAGTAATGAGTAAAACGTGATGTGTAACGAGTGGTCACTCCTCACTCATTACGCATCATGTTTTCTTTGATGGCGGCAGGTCAATAGTGCTCCCGCTAGGGATGAGGGGGCCGGGGATGGCGGATTCTGGCAGGTCGCAGCCAATGACCACGTTGCGGCCCACGATGATGCCGGGAGGAAGGGGGGTATTCTTGCCCACCAGGCTGATGCCGGTGCGCAACTGGTCGGGCTGACTCTGACTGGGGGTGTAATCCTCTCCGAAGCCCAGGTGAACGCCCTTGCCTACCATGACATTCTTGTCCACGATCACCCGGTCGAGCACTGCCTCGGGGCCGATGATGGAGTCGGTCATGATAATGGAATCGCGCACCACGGCGCCGGCCATCACCTGCACGCCGGGGGAGAGGACAGAATACTCCACTGTGCCCTCGATCACACAGCCGTTGCAGATGAGGCTGCGGTGTATGGTGGCCCCAGCCTTGACCTTCACCGGTGGCCGCTCCTCGCTGCGGGTGTGGAAAACCCAGTCACGACTGTACAGGTTGAAGGCTGGCCGATCCAGCAGCAGATCCATATTGGCCTCCCAGTAGGCCTGCACTGTCCCCACATCCACCCAGTAATCTCGGAAGGGATAGACACAGAGGCGAGCACCATCGGCCAGCATGTTGGGGATGATGTCGGCGCCGAAATCGTGGGTCGAATCCTGGTCCTTGGCATCCTGTCTCAGCCATCGGAGGAGGACGGGGGTGCGAAAGGCATAGATGCCCGTGGAGGCCAGGATGCTGGTTGCCTGCTGTGGCTTCTCCTGAAAATCAACCACCCGCTGCTCCTCATCCACGGTCAGGATGCCAAAGCGAGATACCTCCTCGGGCTTGACCTGGATGGCGGTGATGGTGAGGTCTGCCTCATGCTGCTCATGGAAGCGCAACAGCAGCTCATAGTTCATGCGGTAGATGTGGTCCCCGGAGAGGACCAGGAGATGGTCGGGATTGTAATGCTCCACCCAATCCAGATTCTGGTAGACCGCATCGGCCGTGTTCTGATACCAGTCCGCATCTTGGCGTCCTACATAGGGCTGGAGCAGGGTCACCCCACCGTGCATGCGATCCAGGTCCCAGGAGCGTCCACGTCCGATGTGGTCATTGAGCGAGCGGGGGCGATACTGGGTGAGGATCCCCACTGTGTAGATGTTGGAATGGACGCAATTGGAGAGCACGAAGTCAATGATCCGGTACTTGCCGGCGAAGGGCACCGCAGGCTTGGCCCGTTTGTCGGTCAGCACACTCAATCGAGAGCCCTGGCCTCCGGCCAGGATCGCTGCTATCGCGCGCATCTTTCCCTCCTCATCCTAGTGGCTATCCTCCTGCCGCACGGCGGAGCCCGGGCAGGAAGTAGTCCTCCACCACCACCTCCCAACTCATCCGCCGACTCAGCTCATAACCTGTTTCCAACAAACGGCGCTGCTCCACTTCGGTGCGCGGCAGCGCACCCGCAACCTGACGGGCCACCCGGGCCGCTTCATGGGCCTCAATCTCCTCCCGATCCGACTGACCGATCTGGAGCGCCCGACGCCAATCGGCGCCGATGCGCTCCGAGGCGGCGGAGATGTAGTCTGCCACCAGGATATTGCGCTGTACCATTCCTCGGCTGGCCCGTTTCACGAATCCCACGCAGCCACAACTGCTGGATAGGACACATAGTGCGCCGAAGGTGAGGGGCTCCAATTGGGCTATGCCGAAGGGCTCGTAGGCCGACTGGCCGAACTCCAGGTCTGTCCCTTTGCGGATATCCATGAACTCCATATCGGCCGGCATCCGTTCCCCACACCGCTCCCGGCTCCAGCCGAACTGGTTGACCAGCACAA
Organism: uncultured Anaerolineae bacterium; assembly: GCA_964425465.1. Taxonomy (GTDB): domain Bacteria; phylum Chloroflexota; class Anaerolineae; order JAYEMR01; family JAYEMR01; genus JAYEMR01. Next base: position 8,986 of record CAYRNM010000100.1, read on the forward strand.
TCTGGCAGGCCTTCGCTTTTCGGTTGAAAGCCCCCACTGTATGGTAGAGGGGGATCTCGTGACTGACTAAGTCCGGCTTACCCTCCCGGTGCATCACCGGCCAGCCGTACTCCCGCTCCATGCGGTGCACCTCCTCCGCCGGCCGACCAGCGGGGATGAGGGTGGAGAGGATAAAGAGCACCGCCCGCTGGCCCTCGCTGGCCAACTGCCCGTCCAGATGTTCCAGCACGCGGAGGTCGCGCCAGAGCCCCTTGCTGGGGATGAGGCGGGTCACGTGGGTGAAGATATAGTCCGGGCGAAAGCCCAGCAGGTTGTGCGCGTATTGCTGCAGCTTGTGCTTGGCAGCCCTTTTCTCCTCCAGTGAGATCTGAAGGCTGGGAACGCCATTGTACACTAGGTCAATGCGCCGCCGGACAAAGGCCCGGCCCAGGAAATTGAGCTCCTGCACCACCCTATCGCCCACAGCGAAGAGCCCATCGCAGTAGGTGGCACGTGTGAGGAGGGCGTGCTTGAAGAAAGGGGACTGGTCGCCGAAGACATCTTCCAGGAAGAGCCCGGCCCGCTGCGCCCGCTCCAGCACGTTGTAGAACAGGGTGTCGTACCCCAGGTTCCCCTCCATCAGGGGGCGCACGGTGGCCACCTCATGGGCGTAGAAGATGGTGCGGTAAGCGCCCGGCTGGTGGATGAGCCCAGCGAAGACCAGCGGCAGGCCCATGAACTCATGGGCCACAATGAATTTCCCCCCGTAGGTCCGACCGCCGATCAGCGCCTGAAGGGCTGAGAAGCTTGGCTCAGCCACGTCAATGTAGTAGCGATACTCAGGGTGGCGCTCATAGCGGTC
>CAYRNM010000101.1:0-9719 GCA_964425465.1 uncultured Anaerolineae bacterium
GGGGGATTTTGCCCCCAGAGAGGTGGTGCGGGGGGCTGTGGAGGCGGCCCGACAGGGAGGGGTGGAGATCATCCTGGTAGGGCCGGAGGACAGGCTTCGGGCCGAGCTGGCCGCCTGCGACGCCTCAGGCCTGCCCATCCAACTGCACCACACCGACCAGTTCATCCTGGATGGCGAATCCCCAGCGGCCGGACTGCGGGCCAAGCCCCAGGCCAGCGTGGCCCTCTGCGCCCGACTGGTGAAGGAGGGGCGAGCGGATGCGGCGGTGACGATGGGCCACACCGGGGCGGCCATGATCGCTGCCCACTGGGCCTTCGGCCCGCTGCCCGGGGTGCAGCGCCCCGTGGCCGGAGGGAATTTCCTGCCCTTGGCGCCGCAGACGGTGACCTTCGACCTGGGGGCCAACGCCGACTGCAAGCCGGAGCAGTTCCTCCAGTTCGCGGCAGTGGGTGTCGCCTACGCCCGCTGCCTGTTGGGCATCGCCGCGCCCACGGTGGGGCTGCTGTCCAACGGCACCGAGCCGGGCAAGGGCACCACTCAGACGCAGGCCGCCTACGAGTTACTGGAGGGGAGCGGGTTCAACTTCGTCGGCTATATCGAGGGGTGGGACCTGACCAGTGGCCGCGTGAATGTGGCCCTCTGCGACGGGTTCGTGGGCAACATCCTGATCAAGTACAGCGAGGGGCTGGGAAGGGCCCTGGCCGGGTGGTTGGAAGAGCGGCTGGAAGGGCAGCTTCCAGAGCCTCAGATCGAGGAGTTAGTCGGCAGCCTGCGGGCCATGATGGAGATAGAGGAGCATCTGGGAGGAGGGCCGCTGCTGGGGGTTGACGGGGTGATGGTAGTGGGGCATGGGCGCTCGCGGGCGCCGGCCGTGTCCCGGGCCATCGCCCAGGCGTGTCGTGCCGTGGAGAGCGATCTCATTGAGGGGCTGCGAGTTGAGCTGGCCCGGGTCGCAGGAGCCATTCCCGACGAAGACTGATCGAATTCTGCGAAGGGAGGAGAGCTATGGCTCATATCGCGATTCTCACCGATTCGGTCGCCTGCCTGCCGGATAAGCTGCGGCGGGAGTACTCCATCCACGTCATCCCCCTGCACGTGAATTTCGGCACCGAGAGCTATCTGGATGGTGTGGAGATGGGCCTGGATGAGTTCTACCACCGCCTGCAGGAGGCCAAGCAACTGCCCACCACCTCCGCCCCATCGGTGGGGGAGTATCTGTCCTTCTACAGGCGGCTGGCCGAGGAGGGGGCTGAGGCCATTATCTGCATCCCTTACGGTAGGGAACTGGGAATGGGCTACAGCGCGGCCCTCACCGCCGCTCAGGAGATGGAAGGGCTGAACATCTGGGTGGTGGACTCCCGCACCGGCCTGATGGCTGAGGGGTTCCTGGCGCTGGAGGCGGCCAGGGCCGCTGCAAGGGGTGTCGCAGTGCAGGAGGCAGTGGATCGGGTCCAAGAGTTGATCCCCAGGGTGTACGTGTTCGTCACCATGGACACGTTGGAGTATCTGCGGCGGGGTGGGCGGATCGGCGAGGCACAGGTGCTCCTGGGCTCAGCGCTGCAGATCAAGCCCTTGGTCCAGCTCCGCGCCGACAAGGGGAAACCGGAACCACTGGGGCGCTCTATCACCCGCGCCCGTGCCCTGCGCGACCTGGTGGATCACATGGCCCGGGTGGTAGGAGAACGGCCGGTGCATGTGGCCGTGCATCAGGGAGCGGCCAAGCCGGAGGAGGTGGAGTGGCTGACCCAGGCCGTCAGCGAGCGTTTCGATTGCCGCGAGCTGTATCAGACCGGGATCACGCCAGTGATCGGCACCCACACCGGCCCGGGGACATTGGCCCTCTCCTTCTGGGCGGAGTAAGGAGAAAAGAAACCAGGTTTCTATTCTCAGGGAGATAGGATCCCTCCCATTGCTGACTTGGCGGTTGGGAGAGCTCCCGGCAGTGACCTGGGCCTGTGTCGGGATGGTGCTGCTGACAGTGATCAAGCGGCTGGAGGCCAGCCGATTGCCGCTGCCACCCCCTGGCCCGACGAGGCGTCGGGTCCTCCTCCGCCGTCTGCTTCTGGACCGCGACACAGGAGCGTGTGAGACCTGGGTACATCGAGGGTTCCTGGATTGCTAAGTAGGGGCGTAGTTCGCTACGCCCCTACTGGCTGGCTGCCGGAAATTGACGTTGGCAGCGAGGGGGGTATAATCCAACCGCCAAGCTCATAGGTCAAGGAGTTGTGGGGCAATCCTTCCCCCGTTGACTTGTTGAGCCGTTACCCGTTGATCACTGAATGACATCAAGGAGTATCCATGAAGGAACACGCCCGTTGGGACCTGCTCGTCATCGGCGAGCTGAATGTGGACATCATCGCCACTGGGCTGGAACGGCTGCCGGAGCTGGGGAAGGAGATCCTGGCCCCCAGCCTGGAACTGCGCATGGGTAGCTCCTCCGCTATCTGCGCCGCCGCCGCCAGCAAGCTGGGGTTGCGCGTGGGGTTTGTGGGCAAGGTGGGCGATGACCTCTTCGGGCGGTTCGTGGTGGAACGACTGCAGGAACTGGGCGTGGACACCGGACCCATCATCGTGGACCCCTCCATCCGCACCGGAGCCACCATCGCCATCTCCACCCCGCAGGACCGGGGATTTGTCACCTACCTGGGCTCCATCGCGGCCCTCACTCCAGAGGAGGTGGATCACAACCTCTTCGAGCAGGCACGTCATGTGCACTCCTCTTCTTTCTTCCTGCAGCAGGGACTTCAGCCCGGCTATCCCCACCTCTTCGCCGCCGCCAGGATGCGCGGCTGTACCACCTCGTTGGATACCGGCTATGATCCCCTGGAGAGGTGGGATTCCACCCTGTGGGATACACTGCATCAGGCAGATATCTTTCTGCCCAACGAGGTGGAGGCCCCGGCCATCACCGGACGGGCCGATCCGAGAGCGGCTGCGGAGGTGCTGGCCGAGGTGGTGCCCACGGTGGTGGTCAAGCTGGGGGGCGGAGGGGCCATCGCTCGCCAAGGGGAGAGGTGCGTGCAGGTGCCCGCCTTCCCCGTGGAGGTGATCGAGACCACCGGGGCGGGCGATACCTTCAATGCGGGCTTTCTCACCGCCTGGCTGAAGGGGCTCACCTTGGAAGAGAGCCTGACCCTGGGTGTGGCGGCCGGGTCGCTTTCAGTGACCAAAGTGGGGGGCAGTGAGGGCGCACCGACGCTGGAGGAGATGCGTGTCTTCCTGCAGGAGCGGGGGCATCCCTTGGGAGAGAGGCTGAACTGGGGATGGTAAAGCTGAAGAGTTGCAGGGTTTGACCTGATGTGGTATAAATAGCTCACCTGAAGTCAGCCTCTTTGACCTCTTTGACCTCTTTGACGCTTTCAGCAGGGAAGAAGGAGCTTATGGAGATGAGAAGGCTCAACCGGCGCGACTTTCTGCGCCTATCCACTGCAGCCGTTACCGCTGCCATGATGGTGGCCTGCCAGTCAACTGCTACGCCTGCTCCGATGGAGAAGGAGGAAAAATCCGAGGAAGAAAGGCCGGCCGCACCAGTGGAAAAGGTTCACATTCTCTACCAGGACTGGCCTGAGGAGAGCTATCGCCAGGCCTGGCAGGAGGTGGGGCATATCTTCACCGATACCCGTCCCAACATCGAGGTGGAGTATCGCGGACGGCCCGATGGGTACCGGGAGAAGCTCCTGGCCCAGTTCGTGGCCGACACCGCACCCGACATCTTCGAGACTTGCTGCGCTGATGGCCGTCTCTTCTGGGAGGCGGGGAACCTCCTGGTACTGGACCCCTATGTGGAGAAGACCATCTCCGAAGAGGACATGAAGGATATGCCGGCCAACCAGATCAAGTTCTGGCGAGCTCCAGGCACCCATGAGCTCTATGGCTGGCCCAAGTATCAGGGTAACCTGATGATCTTCATCAACCTGGACATGGCCAAGGAAGCGGGGGTCACCTACCCCCAGAAGTGGGATGAGGCCTGGAGCCCTGAGGAGTATCGCGAGGTGCTGAAGAAGTTGACCAAGGGTGAGTTGGGACAGCCGGGGCGGATCTACGGTGGTGGCCGCTACCAGTGGTCTGACCGGAACACTCCCTTTCTTCTGTCCAACGGCGCTCACTTCGTCAGCCCCGACGATGACACCGAGTGCTGGTTAGGCAAGCCGGAGGCTCAGGAGGTGCTGGAGTTCTGGCGGGTGCTGCGCTGGGAGGATCACACCATGCTCAACCCGGCTGAGGTAGCCGGCGAGACGAGCATGCGCGACCAGTTCCCGGCTAAGCAGACCGCCACCATGGAAGAGGGAGCCTGGGCGTTGCGGGAGATGTCCGATACATGCGGGTTCCCCTGGGATATAGCTCCCACGTACCACTGGCCCAAGATGATCACCACGCTGGCCACCACGGATGGCTGGTCCATCTATGCCAAGACCAAGTACCCCGATACAACCTGGGAGCTGATGCTCTTCCTCTCCGGCCCTATCTATGGTAAGGCCATCGCCAAGGCCCACTTCCTGCAGCCGGCCCGGCTGTCACTGATGGATGACTACCTCAAGATCCTGCGCCAGGAGAAGCCGTCTCTGGAGAAGGTCAACCTGGAGGTCTTGAAAGAAGCTCGAGAGAGGAACCTGGGCTACCCCATGGAGCTGTACTGGAATCAGCCAATAGCCGAGGAGATCCTGAAACCCGTCTTTCAGCAAGTGTTCGGGCTGGGCAAGGCAGGGGTGGATGCCATCGCCCAGGCCTGCAATGAGCTCACCGAGAGGCTGCGTGCGGAGAAGGCGAAGAAGGGCTGAGAAGCACTGGAGCGCCTCTTGGTGCTCATGGGTGCATCCAACGCACTCGCCAATCCCGCTTGGGAGGTTGCCAGGGATGCTTGCTGGCTGACACGGTCATCTCTTGGTTTGACATTTCGGCGAGAACCGACTATAATAATGGCACACAAGTGATATACATTGTGGTGTGACTGCTCATCGGGGATGAATCCGACTGTGAGAGGATTCTCTGCCTTGTGAAACGAGGCCAAGTCAGGAGTGGGAAAGTGTCTCAGTAGCATATCACTGCGCTGTCTATAAAGCGGCACATTTTGCATTTTGCTGTGAGGCTCTTGGCCTGTAGTCTCATTGCCGGATTGCCAGGAGTCCTGGAAAGGAGGGAGCCTATGATCCTTGAAGAGGGATGCCGAGCATCACTCCGTTGCATCTCTCATAGAGATCGCCTATTCCATCTTGAATGTCTGTAAACCCTGTCAAGGGAGGAGGAAAAAACGATGGGGAATTTAAGCCGACGTGATTTTCTACGGCTATCCGCAACTGTGGCGACGGGGGCTGTCCTGGCCTCTTGCAAACCGGCTGCGCCAGCCCCAGCAGCCCCAGCGAAGCCGGCCGAGAAGGTAGAGGAAAAGCCTAAAGAAGAGAAACCGGCCGCACCAGCGGAGAAGGTGACAGTGCGCTTCATGTCCCGTGCTGGCGCCGATCACCTGCCCAACTATGAGAAGTGCCTAAAAGAGGACTTCGAGCCCCAGTATCCGGGCATCACTGTCTCCCTCGAGCCGGCCCCCGATGGGTGGATTGATAAACTCCTGACTGAGATGATCGCCGGCACCGCAGTGGATCTCTTCCAGGCCTGGGGCAACATCTTCTACAACTGGACAGAGCGCGGCCTGCTTCTGGATGTGCAGCCCTACGTGGATGCCACCATGAGTGCTGAGGAGATCGCCGACTACAACGAGTTCCAGTGGACGGGCCTGGTGATGAGGGGCATCCGGGTGGGCATGCCCAAGTACATCAACATCATGACCGTCACCATCAACAAGGACATCTTCGACGAGTTCGGCGTGGAGTACCCGCCGGAGAATGGCGACTGGACCCATGACGACTATGAGGAGATGGCCAAATCCCTCACCAAGGACCGGACCGGCGACGGCCAGATTGACCTCTGGGGTTGCTGGCTGCCCGCCTGGAGCTGGGACCGCTTCTGGAACCACGTCTACATGTTCGGTGGCTATGTGGTAGATGAGCCGCATGGCACCCGCTGCACGCTGGGCGATCCCTCTGACCAGGCGGGACTGGAGTGGATGTACGACATGATCTGGCGCAAGAACTACTTTGCCCGGCCGGCCCAGGTGGAGAACCAGTGGTTCATGAATGCCATGACCCCGGGGTTTGTCGCCGCTGCTGAGAGCGGCACCTATCCCATCACCACGGATATGACCCTTCGGGAGGCCTTCCGCTGGGATATGCGCCACGTGCCCACGGGCCCCGGACGGCCTGATGGGACGAAGAAGCGCGTGGTGCTGGGCACCACCGATGCCTGGTCCATCACCAAGCAGACCAAGCATCCCGACGAGTCCTGGGAGCTGCTGCACTTCCTGTCCGGCCCGGTCTTCCAGAAGAGGTGCGTCGTCGGTTCGGAGGGGATCATCCCGGTGCTCAAGTCCCTGATCGAGCCCTTCATTGGCCTGGTGCGGGATATCCGCCCCTCGCTGAAGGAGGTGCGCCTGGAGGTCATTGACGAGGCCTTGGACTGGGGTTACCCGGAGGATACCTTCTGGTTCAAGAACCAGACCTGCGCTGCAGAGCTCATTCAGCCTGCTCTGGAGAAGGTGTACACCGTCGGCGACGCAGACCCTACCTACTTCAAGGAGATATGCCCCAAGGTGGATGCCTGCCAAGAGGAATAGCCTTCTGTTCGCCGTGGATGAAGCTGTGTGGGGGAAAGCTCCCCCACACAGCTTCCCTATGGGAAGCCTCCCGTAGGTTGGCTGTGGAAAGTGAGGTCGTGATGACAGATCAAGCGATAGCGCGAAGACTACCGGTCCGACGGGGACTGGCCGATCGGCTCAACCTCTCCCCCCAGGCCAGGGACAACGTCGCCGGGTTCCTCTTCATCTCCCCCTGGCTCATCCATTTCTTCATGCTGATTCTCTTTGCCATGATCTCCTCTCTGGGGATCAGTTTCCTGAAGACCGATCTGCTCACAGGGTACAAATTCGTGGGGTTGAGAAATTACCAGAGCATGTTCGACGATGAGCTTTTCTGGAAGGCCATGACCATCACGGCCTACTACACCTTTACCATGGTCCCCTGTGGCACCATCATGGCCCTGAGCATCGCCCTGCTGTTGAACCAGGACATCAAAGGGTTAGGGTTCTGGCGCATGGTGTATTATCTGCCCTCTGTAGTGAGTGGTGTGGCGGTGGCCATCCTGTGGGGCTGGGTGCTCAACCCCCGCTTTGGCCTGCTGAACCAAGGGCTGGCGATGATCGGCATTCCGGGGCCCAGGTGGATGTACGATGAGATCTGGGCGGTGCCAGGTTTCATTATGATGGGGCTCTGGGGGGCAGGGGGGGCCATGCTGCTTTATCTGGCCGGATTGCAGGGCATTCCCACTGCCCTCTACGAGGCGGCCAAGATTGATGGGGCCAACGCCTGGCATCGCTTCTGGCATGTCACCATCCCCATGCTCACCCCCACCATTTTCTTCAACCTGCTCATGAACATCATCGGCTCCTTCCAGGTGTTCACTCAGTCCTACATCATGACCAGCGGTGGCCCGAACAACGCGACGCTGACCATGGTGCTCTATCTCTACCGCAAGGGGTTCGAGGATTTCAAGTTTGGCTATGCCTCGGCCATTGCCTGGGCTCTGTTCGCTATCATCTTCGTCTTCACCATCATGGTGGTGCGCACCTCGGATGCCTGGGTGTACTATGAAGGGAAGTTGAAGTAATGGCTGAGATGGGGCAAAGGCCGGCCCTCCTGAAAGGTCAGGCGCTGGATTGGCAGATGGTGTTCTATAAAGCCGTCCATGTGGTCGGCCGGATCCTGCTCTACGGTATTCTCCTCGTGGGGGCGGTTGTCTTTGCCATGCCCTTCATATGGATGTTTCGCTCTTCTTTTATGCCCAAGCACCTGGTCTACAACGTCCCCATCATTTGGATACCGCCCCGCTTTGGTCTGGAGCACTACATCGAGCCCTGGAAGAGCCTGCCCTTCCCTATCTTCTACCGCAACACCATTTTCATCACCTTCATGAACATCATCGGGCTGGTGCTTTCCAGCTCACTGGTGGCCTTTGGCTTCGCCCGCATCAGGTTCTGGGGGCGGGACTGGATCTTCCTGCTGCTGCTATCCACCATGATGTTGCCCTTCCAGGTGACGATGATCCCCATCTATCTCTTCTGGTCCAGGTTGGGGGCGGTGAACACCTTCTGGCCGCTGATTGTGCCGGAGTGGCTGACCAATGCCTACAATGTCTTCCTGCTGCGGCAGTTCTTCATGACCATCTCGCCGGATCTGGACGATGCGGCGCGCATTGATGGCTGTGGCTGGTTTGGGATCTACTCTCGGATCATCGTGCCCCTCTCCAAGCCTGCTTTGGGGGTCATTGCTATCCAGGCTTTTGCCTGGAACTGGAACAACTTCATGGCCCCCCTCATCTACCTCAACGAGCCCAGGAATTACACCATCGCCTTGGGCTTGCGCATGTTCAGCATCGGCCCGGCCGGCCATGCCGTCACCCGCTATACCATGGCTGATGTCATGGCTATGACCATTATAGCCCTCATCCCCTGTCTTATTGTCTTCTTCTGGGCCCAAAAGCGTTTCATCCAGGGCATTGTCATAACTGGAGTTAAGGGCTAGACTGCCCATTACGGATCACGGACCACGCATCACAACCCTGAGTCGTGATGTGTACTGTGTTATGGACTCTAAGGAAAGGCTTAGTCATGGCTCAATTGGAACAGGTCCGTCCGACCATAGCTATGAGAGGGCGGGGGTTGGACTGGCAAGTCATCGTCAACAGGATCATCCACCTGATCAGCCAGACGATTTTGTACGCTGTTCTCATTCTGGGGGCGATTGTCTTCGTCGCACCCTTTGTGTGGATGTTGCGCTCTTCGATCATGCCAGAGCACCTGGTATACAACATTCCCATCATCTGGATACCACCCGAGCTGGACCTGTCTCACTATCTTAACTCCTGGAGATGGCTGCCTTTCCCTATCTTCTACCGCAACACCATTTTCATCACCTTCATGAGCATCATCGGGCTGGTGCTTTCCAGCTCGTTGGTAGCCTTTGGCTTCGCCCGCATCAAGTTCTGGGGGCGGGACTCGATCTTTCTAGTGCTGCTATCCACCATGATGTTGCCCTTCCAGGTGACGATGATCCCCATTTATCTCTTCTGGTCCAGGTTGGGGGCGGTGAACACCTTCTGGCCGCTGATCGTGCCGGAGTGGCTGACCAACGCCTACAACGTCTTCCTGCTGCGGCAGTTCTTCATGACCATCTCCCCGGAGATGGATGATGCGGCGCGCATTGATGGCTGTGGCTGGTTTGGCATCTACTCCCGGATCATTATGCCCCTTTCCCTGCCAGCGCTGGGGGTTATCGCCATCCAGGCCTTTGCTTGGAACTGGAACAACTTCATGGGCCCGCTGATCTACCTCAACGAGCCCCGGAATTACACCATCGCTATTGGCCTGCGCCTGTTCCAGACCAGGCGTTCGCAGAACATGCCGGAGACCATGGCCATGAGCGTCGTGGCCCTCATCCCGGTACTCATCGTCTTCTTTATCGCCCAGCGGTACTTCATCCAGGGGATCGTCATCACCGGTGTGAAGGGCTAGAGGGTGTGTGAGGGGAAAATAGCTTAACGTATCTCAGTCATCAGTAGAGGGGGAGGGAAGGTCATTTCTCTCCCCCGTTTTTTGTAACCAGGGGGATACCATG
>CAYRNM010000102.1:0-2571 GCA_964425465.1 uncultured Anaerolineae bacterium
GGCGGCCATTACGCCGAGCTGTACAACACCTACTTCCGGCATCAGTCGCTGGAGTACATCGAGAGTTTCGGAGAGCCCACTCAGGCTCAGTGGTAGACCACCCTTACAAACAAAGGAGGAATCTAATGGATCGCATGGTTGCTTTCTGTGGATTGGTGTGCACCAACTGCCCAGCCTACATCGCCACCCAGGCGGACGACCGCGCCGCGCTGGAGCAGGTAGCCGCGCAATGGCGGGAGGAGTACAACGCGCCCGACATCACTGTCGAGTCTGTCATATGCGACGGTTGTGTGACCGACGACAAGCGACATTGCGGTCACTGGTACGACTGCGACATCCGTGCCTGCGGTGCAGAGCGGGGTGTCGCCAACTGCGCTCACTGTCCCGACTACGCCTGTGAGAAGCTGGAGCGCTTCTTCGGCTTCGTGCCAACTGCCCGAGCCGTGCTGGACGGGATTCGGCGTTCGCTGTGAGAGGAGCCGACCTCATTTGCGCCTTTGGCCCAATCAATGTACAATTGAACTATCAACTTTATCGTCTGTTCTCCGAGCCATGTAGCCTAAAGGACCCGCCGTCCCATGGCGCATGGCCGCAGTGGTCAACAGCGGACAGGAGAATTTAACGGACAGGATCCGTGGTCAAGTCCGTTTAATTCCTTCGCCCGTTGTTCGGCCCAACGGTAACGGTGGAAACGCCGTTGCCCCCCGTGCTTGGAAAGGAGAACAACGGCTGCGTTCGTCATCCGTCAGTCGGCGTTGTTCCTTGTCCAGGCAGCGCCGATTTTTTGTTTGAGTGAGAAGAGGACTATGATCCGTGCCGCAGTGATCACCATCAGCGACAAGGGGGCTGCTGGCCTCCGTCAGGACCTGAGTGGGCCGCTGCTACAGGAGATGCTCCGAAAGATGGGGGCTGAGATCGTCCACTATGCCATCATCCCCGATGAGAGGGAACAGATACGCGAGCTGCTCACCCGACTGGCCGATACCCCGAAGGGTACAGGCGAGCAGGGCGTGGAACTGATTATTACCACCGGAGGGACTGGCCCCGCGCCGCGTGATGTAACCCCCGAGGCCACGCTCCAGGTGATCGAGCGGGAGATGCCCGGGCTGGCCGAGGTGCTGCGCATGGAGGGCTACAGGAAAACGTCGCTGGCTGTCATCTCCCGCGGCGTCGCTGGCATCCGGGGCCGGACACTGATCATCAACCTGCCCGGCAACCCCAAAGCGGTGCGCGAAGGGATGGAGGTGCTGATTCCCATCCTGCCCCATGCCCTGCAGATGCTCAGAGGAGAGGAGCTGGAGCACCATGCGAATAGCGAATGGCGAATGAAAGGTAAGATGACTGAAAGTTACCCCATGCTCAGTGTCGAGGAGGCGCAGGAGCGAATGCTGGCCCTGGTGCGACCACTGGAGCCGGAGTGGGGCCCCCTCCTGGAGGCGCTGGGACGGGTGTTGGCCGAGGATGTATTCGCTGGCATGGATATCCCGCCCCTGGATAACTCCGCCATGGATGGCTACGCGATCCGCGCGGAGGATACCATCGGGGCTAGCCAGGACCATCCTGTGCGGCTGCGCATCATCGGAAACCTCGCCGCAGGCTACACCTTCCCGCAGGCCGTCGAGCCCGGCACCGCGGTGCGCATCATGACCGGTGCGCCCATCCCCCCGGGGGCCGACACGGTCATCCGCTTCGAGAGGGCACGGCGTGACGATGACACGGTCGAGATCCTGGAGGAGGTGAGGCGGGGACGCAATATCCGCCGGGCGGGGGAGGATGTGCGCCGTGGAGAGCTTGTCCTCCCGCGAGGTACGCTGCTGCGCCCTCAGGAGATCGGCATGTTGGCCGCCCTGGGCCGTGCGGAGGCATGGGCCATTCGCCGGCCCCGCGTGGCCATCCTGGCCACAGGCGAAGAGGTGATCCCCGTTGATCAACCCCTCGCGCCGGGAAAGATCCACGATGCCAACAGCACCTCCAACGCGGCGCAAGTGCTGCGTTATGGCGGCGTGCCGCTTCCTTTGGGCATCGCCCGCGACCGCCGGGAGGAGCTCTCGGCCAAGATCCGAGAGGGACTGGAGCAAGGCGTGGATCTCTTCCTCACTTCCGGTGGGGTATCGGTGGGGGATTTTGATGTGGTCAAGGAGGTGCTGGCCGCCGAGGGGGAGATCCACTTCTGGTGGGTGAACATGAAGCCGGGCAAACCCCTGGCCTTTGGGCAAATCGGCGGGGTGCCGCTGCTGGGACTGCCGGGCAACCCCGTAGCGGCAATGATCTCCTTCGAGCTGTTCGCCCGCCCGGCTATCCTCAAAATGCTGGGCCGCAAGGAGTGGGACAAGCCGACCATCGAGGCGGTGCTGGAGGACGCCATTGAGCGCAAAGACAACCGCCGCCATTTCCTGCGGGTGCGAGTGCAGAAGGAGGATGGGCAGTACACCGCCCGCCTGACCGGCCCTCAGGGTTCGGGCATCCTCAACTCCATGGTGCAGGCCAATGGGCTGGCGATCATTCCCGAGGAGCGAGGCGAGCTGGCGGCCGGCGAGAGGGTCCAGGTGCTCATGCTGGACTGGCCGGAGG
>CAYRNM010000102.1:2671-5281 GCA_964425465.1 uncultured Anaerolineae bacterium
GCCCGTGGAGAACTGCGTCAAGTTGGTGCTCCCCTCCTGGACGAGGGTACTGGCCCGGCGCATCGAGCGGGCGACGAGGGAGGGTCAGCCCATCTTCCTGACCGGCAACCTCATGGGCGGCGGGCCCTGCGTCAGCGCCATGAAACGCCACCTCCGGGCCGGCTACAAAGTATATGCTACCTCTCACGCGGCCAAGACGGTGCGCGACAACCTCGACCAGGTGCGCGAGTTGGGGATTGAGATCGTGCAGGAACCCCCTGACGACGAGGGGCTGCTCACCCTGCGCACCCGGGATGTGGACCTGGACACATTGCGAAACATGTTGGTCCCCTTTGGAGTGGAGCTGCCGAGCACCGTGGCCATTGCGGTGCAGGATCACGGCGAAGCACTCACCACCAGTCAGCGGCGCTTCCGCTTTCAGCACTGGCGGGCATTCGTGGAAGGAGGAGGGGACCTGCGGGATCTGATCTACGATGAGGTGCCCCCCTACCTGACCCGCATGAGGGCCGTGCAGGAGGATGCGCCCGGAGCCCTGATGATGGACACCGGCGCGGCGGCCATCTGGGGCGCGCTGCAGGATCCGGGAGTGGCCGCTCACCAGGAGCAGGGGCTGGTTGTGGTCAACGTGGGCAATGCGCACACGGTGGGGGTGCTGCTGCAGGATGGGCACATCTGGGGACTCTTCGAGCACCACACGGCACTCATGTCAGCGGAAAAGCTGGCCGATGTCGTGGCCCGCCTGCGCGCGGGGGCCCTCTCTAACGATGAGGTCTTCGCTGACAATGGCCACGGAGCTTTTGTCCATCCCGATTGCCCGGAGGGGTTCCCCTTCGTGGCCGTGACCGGCCCCCACCGAGCCATGGCTGCGCCTCTGGACTACTACATGGCCGTCCCCTACGGGGACATGATGCTCTCCGGCTGCTTCGGCCTCGTGGCTGCGACCAAAGCCCTGCTGGAGCACGCCTCATGACCGAGTATCCCATGATTCCCCCTGAAGAGGCACTGTGCATCGTGTTGGAGCATACATCAGTGTTAGGTACGGAGCGGGTGGGGCTAAGGGAATCCCTGGGCCGGGTGCTGGCCGAGGAGGTGGTAGCCCTCGAGGACATGCCCCCCTTCCCCGCCTCGGCCAAAGATGGCTTCGCCGTCATCGCGGCGGACAGGAGCGTCTGGCGGCAGATCATCGGGGAGCAGATGGCCGGGCCCGCCATCAGTGTCGTGGTCCAGCCCGGCACGGCGGTGCGCATCATGACCGGCGCTCCCCTGCCTCCGGGTGCTGACGCAGTGGCGATGGTGGAGCACACGGAGGAGGCCGAGGGGCGCGTGCGGCTGCTTCGGCCCGTGAAGCCCGGGCAGGATGTCCGGCCAGCGGGTCAGGACCTGGCCGCCGGGGAGCGGATGTTGGCCGTCGGGACCCCCCTCGGACCGCCGGAGATCGGGCTGCTGGCCACCGTGGGGTGCACGAGAGTCCAGGTCTACCGCCGTCCCAGGGTGGCGGTACTGACCACAGGCGATGAACTGGTGGAGCTAGACCAGCCCCTCGAGCCGGGGCTCATTCGCAACAGCAACCGCTACGCACTATGGGCAGCGGCTTCCTGCGCCGGAGCGGATGTCATCTGGGCGGGCCATGCCCGAGACGAGGAGGGAGAGCTCCGCCGCCTGATGATCGAGGCCCTGGAGGTGGCCGGTGTACTCCTGACCTCGGGCGGGGTCTCCATGGGGCAGCGGGACCTGGTCAAGCCCCTTTTGGAGGAGTTGGGCATCGTGCACTTCGGGCAGGTGGCCCAGAAACCGGGCAAACCCCTCACCTTCGCTACGGTGGGGGAGAAACCCGTCTTCGGGCTGCCCGGTTTCCCTGTGTCCTCCCTGGTGTGTTTCGAGCTCTACGTCCGCCCCGCGCTGTGCAAAATGCAGGGGCATACCCGACTGCAACGCCCCAGAGTGGAGGTGGTATTGGTGCACCCTATCACCCTGACGGGTACAGGCCACCATCAGCCCGACCGCACCGAATTCCAGCGGGCTGTTGTCACGGAGCGGGAGGGGGTCTACTGGGCCGAGACGACCGGCCTCCAGGTCTCGGGCCGGCTGCGCTCCCTGGTGGGGGCCAATGGGCTGCTCGTGCTGCCGGCTGGCCGGGCCCACTTCGACCGAGGCGACGTGGTCACGGCCATCCTGCTCGACCGATCGGAGGTGGAAGGGGGTAACGAGAGAATGAGATGATAAGTTAACCTCACCCTGGCCTGGCGGCTAGGACAGGCAAGGAAATTGGTTTCCCCTCAGGTCTCCGACCCATGTTCCCTAAGGGCTCGGCCTATGGGCCATGGGCGATAGGGTGTGGCTGGAAACGGCCACGCCTCCCGTGCTTGGAAAGGAGATCCGGGGCTGAGGTGCGTCTTCCTCCGAATCGTCCTCAACCCTCCTTTCCGGCGCGGCAGCGGGAAGGAGGTGATGAGGATACAAGTGAGCAGATCCAATGACCAATGAACAAGCCAAAGCTTCTTAAGGAGGAAGACTCACCATGAAGAACCGAACACTCTGGGCATCTGTAACCCTGATGATCGTGCTGGCACTGGTGGCCGGCTGTGCACAAGCAACGCCTGTGCCGCCAAC
>CAYRNM010000102.1:5381-9617 GCA_964425465.1 uncultured Anaerolineae bacterium
CCTGTGCCGCCAACCGCCACTCCTGAGCCTGCCCTGGAGGGCAAGCTCATCATCTTCCACGCCGGCAGCCTCACCGTGCCGATACAGGAACTGACAGAGAAATTTCAGGCCCAGCACCCGGGCGTAACCTTCGAGACCGAGGCCTCGGGCAGCAACGACGCCGCCCGCAAGATCAGCGAGCTGGGCCGCCAAGCCGACCTGATGATGTCGGCCGACTACACGGTGATTGACAAGCTGCTAATCCCCAACTTCGCCGGCTGGAACATCCGGTTCGCCCGCAACGAGATGGTCATCGCCTACACGGACCAATCGCAATACGCCGACGAGATCAGCGCCGACAACTGGTACGAGATCCTCACCCGCGACGGCGTGATCTATGGCCACTCCGATCCCGATGCCGACCCCTGCGGCTACCGCACGCTGCTGGTCTGGCAACTGGCCGAGAAGCACTACGGTGTGCCTGGGCTATACACCAAGTTGGAGGAACACTGCCCGTCGGAGAACGTGCGCCTCAAGTCGGTTGAGTTGATCGCCTTGCTGGAATCCGGCGACATGGACTACGCCTTCGAGTATCGCTCGGTGGCGGTGCAGCATGGACTGAAGTTCGTCGAACTGCCGGACGAGATCAATCTGAGCATGGTGGAACACGCCGACTTCTACAGCCAGGCGACGGTGGACATCGCCGGCAGTGAGCCAGGGACGACCATGACCATGACGGGCTCGCCCATCGTCTATGGCGTGACCATCCCCAAGAACGCACCCAGCCCCGATCTGGCTATCGAGTTCGTGAAGTTCCTGCTCGGCCCCGAGGGGCAGGCCATCATGGAGGGGCAGGGGCAGCCGCCCATCGTGCCGCCTGTCGCTGGTGACGTTAGCACCATGCCCGCCGAGTTACAGGAGATGGTAAAAGCGGCGCCTGCAGCCCCGGCTCCCCCTGCCCATGTCGCCTTGAGCGTCACCGGCGCGGTGGAGAAGGAACTAGCGCTCTCCAAGGCTGATCTGGAGGCGATGGGCGCGGAAGAACTCACCGTCGAGCATCCCAAGAAAGGCGACCAAACCTACGAGGGCGTGCGGTTGAGCAAGGTTCTGGAGGCGGCTGGCCCCACGGGCGACACGCTCACCTTCACCGCCGACGACGGCTACAGCATTGACCTGCCGCTCGCCGATGCGCAGGCGTGTGGGGACTGCCTGGTCGCCTTCGACGACGACAGCCTGCGCCTGGCCATGCCGGGGATGGAGAGCAACGTTTGGGTCAAAGGTGTGATCAGCATCGAGGTGAAATAAGCCGTGAACAAGCGAAACCTCTCCACAATCGTCACCATCCTGGCGCTGATCCTGCTCATCGGCTGTAGCCCTGCTGCGCCAGCACCTACACCGACACCTGCAGCCCCAATCCCCGATGCGACGTTGACCATCCGGTCGGGCGACCAGAGCGTCACGCTGACCTGGGAGGATATCCAGGAGATGCCCGCCTACGAGGGCCTGGGCGGTCTGATCAACAGTGTGGGCAACGTCACCCCACCATCGAGGTACAAGGGCATCCCCCTGGAGGACCTGTGTGGCCTGATAGGTGGTATCACCGAGGCGAACAGCGTCCGTGTCGTCGCCAGCGACGGCTATGCCATGACTTTCTCCTATGATCAGGTCGCCAGCGGCGACTTCGACACCTACGATCCCGTCACTGGTGAGAATGCCCCCTTCGATGGCAAGCTGTGGGCCGTCATTGCCTACGAGAGGGAAGGCGAGCTCCTGCCGGAGGAAGAAGAGGGACAGTTCCGGCTGACGGTCCTGGGCTCGCCCAAGTTGGTGACTGACGGTCACTGGTGGGTCAAGTGGGTGGAGACCATCGAGGTCAAGGAGGCGCTCGATCAGTGGACGCTCCACCTGGAAGGCGCGCTCTCTGAGGACGTAGATCGAGGGACCTTCGAAACCGGGGCCGCCCCGAGTTGCCATGGCATGTCCTGGACCGACGACAAAGGTCGCACCTGGACCGGCATCCCGCTGTGGCTGCTGGTTGGCCGCGTGGACGACGAAAATGAGCACGAGGAAGGCGCCTTCAACGATGACTTGGCCGGGGCAGGCTATGAGATCAACGTGATCGCCAGTGATGGCTATAGCGTCACCTTCGATAGCGCCACCGTGGCCCGCAACGACGACATCATCGTGGCCTACCTGATGGACGACGCGCCCCTGCAAGAGAAAAACTGGCCGCTGCGGCTCGTCGGGCCTAACCTGGAGAGCTCCCAGTGGGTAGGAAAAATCGTCACCATCGAACTGGTGCTACCGTAGGCATCAGAGATCTGCTCAAACAAGAGGACGGCGAGTGACTTTCCCCCCTTCCTCCTCTCCCATTGGGGGGGAAGAGGGGGGAGGCCACTCGCCAGCTTGCCGATGAAAAAGATGCCACAAACGTTATCTCGAGTGTTTCAAACGCTCGTCATGCTTGTGCTGTGCGCCAGCCTGATTACCTGCACATCACAGCCGCAGGAGAAAACACAGATGCGTGTGCTTCTTGCTGGCAGCCTCCTGGTGCCGTTCGATCACCTGGAGCAAGCATTCGAGGAGCAACACCCCAACGTGGATGTGTTGATGGAGGGCCACGGCAGCATCCAATGTGTGCGCTACGTGGCGGAGCTCGACGAGCTGGCTGACGTCGTCGCCGTGGCCGACTACGTGCTGATCCCGATGCTGATGTACGAGACGCACGATCCGGAGACAGGTGAGCCCTATGCCTCATGGACGCTCCAGTTCGCCACGAATCAACTGGGGCTGGCCTACACACGGCAGAGCGCCTACGCCGACGAGATCAACGCTGAGAATTGGCATGCCATCCTCGCCCGGCCCGACGTGCTGTTCGGCCTGTCCGATCCGCGATTCGACGCCTGCGGCTACCGCGGCCTGATGGCCACGCAGTTGGCAGAGCGGTACTACGGCGATGACCTCATCTTCGACAGGGTGTTCGGCCAGCGGTTCACTCAGCCCATCCGCGTGCAGACGCGGGACGGCATAGATACCATCGTCGTGCCGGAGGTGCTCCAACCGAAAGAGCAGAGCGGGCTGGTGATGCGTGGATCGAGTGTGCGCCTGCTTGGTCTGCTGGAATCGGGCGACTTGGATTATGCCTTCGAATACGAGAGCGTCTCCCGGCAGCACGGTCTGGAGTTCCTGGCGCTGCCTGTGGAGATCAACTTGAGCGACAAGGCTTACCAGGAGAACTACGCTCGCGTTCGGGTCAGCCTGGCGTTCCAGCGCTTCGCGAGCGTGAACCCGGAGTTTTTGGGCAGACCCATCGCCTACGGCATCACCATCCCCAACAACGCGCCGCATCCCGACCTGGCTGCCGAGTTCATTCAATTTCTGGTCGGCCCGGAGGGGCAGGCGGTGATGGCGGAAGACGAGCACCCAATGATCTTTCCGCCTGTCGTGGACCACTCGGAGTCCCTCCCCGACGCGCTCCAAACGTTGATTCATTAGGGTGTATTCAAATCCAGTAGGGGCGATCCCTTGCGGTCGCCCTGGGCGGGTGCAAGACCCGCCCCTACCAACTACCAACCCATTTTGAATGCATCCGATTCATTAGGAGGCAGCCCATGCGTGCCCTGTTCGCCAACAAGATGCAAGCGTCGTTCGTCGTGCTCGGCTTGCTGCTGATCCTGTTCGTCGCCTGGCCGTTGCTGCGGACGATCACAGCCACCGGCCCGGTGGTGCTCTGGCAGACGCTGCTGGACGACGAGGTGCGCAGCTCCATCGGCCTGACCTTCTACGCCTCTTTCATCGCCACTGCTATCGCCTTCCTCTGCGGCGTCCCCCTGGCCTACCTCCTGGCGCGGGTGGACTTCCCCGGCAAGCGGCTGATCGAGGGCATCATTGACGTGCCCATCGTCGTCCCCCACTCGGCGGCGGGCATCGCCTTGCTGATGGTCTTCGGCAGGCGCACGCTGCTGGGCCAGGCGTTCGGCCTCTTCGGCCTGAAGTTCGTCTCCGCTGCGCCAGGCATCGTCATCGCCATGCTCTTCGTCAGCCTCTCGTTCCTGGTCAATGCAGCGCGGGAGGGGTTCGAGGCCGTTGACCCCCGCCTGGAGCGGGTGGCCCGCACGCTGGGCGCGTCGCCCTGGCGGGCCTTCTGGGGCGTCTCCTTCCCGCTGGCCTGGCGCAGCATCCTGACGGGGATGATCCTCATGTGGGCGCGGGGATTGAGCGAGTTCGGAGCCGTCATCATCCTGGCCTACCATCTAA
>CAYRNM010000103.1:0-9570 GCA_964425465.1 uncultured Anaerolineae bacterium
CCCTCAAGACCCACCTCAAAACCTACTACCAGCACGACTGGGCAGAGTTGCGGCGTGTGCTGGATCAGAACAGTTCCAAGATCGCAAAGGTGAATGTGAAAGGCCGCGCATCAGATCTAATCCGGGATGAATGGGAGGCATCGGTGGGGAAACTGCGGCCACTGCTGGCCCGCATCGCCGCTACCGACTGGCTGATTGACCTGATCGTGTATCGCTTGTACGGGCTCACAGAGGATGAGGTAGCGGTGGTGGAGGGGAATCTGTAGGAAGTATTCACGGTGAAGGACGCTTTGAGCCGTAGATGGTGGAGAACAAGGGGGGAGTTAGACTACCGAAGCCCGAATGTGCGACTCAATCTTCTCTAGCTTCGGCACCAGTGTACTCTTTACGAAATCACGACTAAACTGAGCACCCTCGTATCGGCTTCGGCGACTCTGAGTTTCGAGCTCCCGATAATCAGGATAGATCGGCCTCAGTTCACTTACTCTGCCCATCGCTTGATGACGATTGTCATGCGTATCGGAATGCAAGCCCTTGGTTGCCAGCAGCCATTCCACGAAATGAAGGGCAGTGTAGAATATGACAGTCACTGCCCAGTCCAGATATTCGGTCACATCAAGGTCAAGCCACTCGAGAAACTGCTTGTTGTGTTCGGCCTGATGTCTGTGCACCCTCTCAGATGGCATAAGCCAATTCCCGAAAGGTGAATTGCAAATCAATATCCCTTAGAGGAATAAGTTGCTCCAGAGGTTCATCCTCTCGATCAATCAAGTCGAAACTAACGCCAAGCCCGGGGAAACGCTGCATGAGTTCCCATTCTTTGTCATAGATCTGATAACGGATGTCCTCGGTTGAGTTGTTGACTATTATCCAAATCGTCACACCCCAGTCCTGAGCACGGGCTAGGAGCTTCTCTACGGTGGGGATACCTTCCAGCATCCGCCGAAACACCAGTATGCAAGCCCACGGATCGGGCACAAGAGCTTCTTTTGTCGCAGCTTCAGGACTGGTAGCTTGAGGAAGAAGGCGAACATCTAATGCATTAACTGAAGCAGTTTCCCACCAGGTCAGCACGTGCCAGTCTCTCTGCTGCTCCCAAGCAGGCGGTATCCGCAAAGAGGGCCAGTCTTTGTCCAAAGTTGCGGCGTATACCGTCAAGATAGGCACTCGGATATTTGTATCCTGATTCCTCCCAGTTCCAAACCCAATTGTGTTGCTCATTTCTCTGTGGCACTTTCACTGATTGACAAACGGTATTTGGTCAGATTGTCTTGCATTACCTGTATGAACTCTTCCAATCGGTCGGGCGACACGGCAACCCTAGCCAATGCACGTGCACGTACTGACTGAAGCCGTTCAATCTCCTCGGGTGTCTTGCCGAGTGTGATGGGGGGCACCAGTTCAAAGAAGGTAATAAAGAACTCGTGCTCTGTATGTTGGATTACCAGGTTGGTGGCGTAATAGGTAGGTAGTTCCTCAGGCACATACCATTCCAAAGGTATCCGGATCTCTGACACATGTTCTCTTACTTCATCCATCAGAGCCTCATTCTCTTTCATCCACCCCCTCCTTCCTGGGGTAGCAGTCCGAATCCAGCATAGTTATTCTACCACGCACTGTGATTTCTTGCAACTACGGCAAATCCGCCTACCTCCTTCACCACGCCGCAGGAGGAGCGGGAGAGGCTGGTGGAGGAGGGGAAGAGACTGGCGGCGGAGGCCGTCAACGAATGGGCAACGAATAAGCGAATGGGCGACGGGGGATTCGTTTATTCGTTCGCCGAATTCGTTGACAGTTCCCTCGGCCGCTGGCTGGACGCCCGCCTGCCCACGGCTCCCCCTCTCCCTGGTAAGGAGAGGGGGCCGGGGGGTGAGGGCGAACAGGCCGACGTCATCCACGACCTGCTGGCTCACTTGGCCAAGCAGATGATCGAGATGCACAAGGCCAAGAACGACGAGGCACGGGGCTTCCTGGACTGGCTGGCAGGCTACGCCGGCCTGCCCATCGAGGAGTGGTCCCTCAAGACCCACCTCAAAACCTACTACCAGCACGACTGGGCAGAGTTGCGGCGAGTACTGGACGCTAACTGTCGCCAGATTGAGAAGGTAGATGTGCTAGGGCGCGAGGCATCGGAGTGCATCCGACGCGAGTACGAGGCCTCGGTTGGGAAGCTACAACCGCTGTTGGCCCGCATCGCGGCCACGGATCGGCTCATTGACCTGATCGTCTATCGGCTGTACGGATTGACGGAGGAAGAGGTGACAGTGGTGGAGGAAAATCTGTAGGAGGAGAACACCTTGATGACCCGCCAAGAACGCTTCTTGACGGCCCTCACAATCGCCCTGCTGGGCGGCGTACAGTAGCCCTTGACCACCGTATGGCTGCTGATGGGCTACGAGCACATCTGCTACGCCCTCTACGATGACCCTGGACTGGTGACCGAGGTCTGCAAGATCTCCAACGAGTTCTTCAAGGAGGCCGCTCGCCAATCCGTCGAGGCCGGCTGCGTGGCCATCTGGGTCAGCGAAGACCTGGGCTCCAGCAGTGCGGGCTTCTTCAGCCTGAACCACTATCAGAAGGTCCTCTTGCCACCCTTACATGATGGCATTCCTGTGGAGAATGTCGTGGAGATGTTCCGGGTCGGCGCTGAGTACGGTCGCGCTTTCGCAAGGGGAATGAGGGTGTCCCCCTGCGCCCTCCGGCAGGGGATTAGCTTCCCCCTGCACCCCCGCCTGAGACCAACTACAAATGCATCGCACCTGAGCACTGGGTGGCCCTGATGAGGGGAACCCTGAGCTGGATTTCTGCGTCTACCTTGTAGATTGGCAATGGACAAGATGCAAGAACTCGGCTTAAAACATGTCTGGAGAGGAGAGATTGGAGATGAGAAAGGTGTTCGCTTTTGCCGTAGTTGCTAGTCTGCTGTTAGTTGCCCTGTCTATGGCCTCCGCTTGCAGCCCACCTCAAAGGGCCAGGGCAGTCAAGCTCGACGTCGGCGACGCCGGCCATCGGGTCGAACTCAAGACAGGCCAAACCCTGGACATCAGCCTGGAGGCCAACCCGACCACCGGCTACACCTGGGAGGCGGAAGGGCTGGATGAGCATATCTTGCAACCCGTGGGAGAGCCGGAGTTCAAGCCACAGTCCAATCTCATCGGCGCTCCGGGCATCCTGGCCCTCCATTTCCAGGCCGTGGGCACGGGGCAAACCACACTCAAGCTGGTCTACCACCGACCCTGGGAAAAGGAGGTGAAGCCCCTGGAGACCTACTCGGTGGAGGTGGTCGTGCGGTAGCATTCATCACGCATCACGTTTTACGCATCACCTAAGTTGCTCATTTGCCTTCCGCCTTCTGCTTTCTCACTGGAGGGAGGGACTTTGAAAGTTGCCTTGCTCCGTCGCCCCTATCAACTGGAGTGGGTTGACCGTCCGGTGCCTCGTCTTGGCCCGGACGAAGTGTTGATTCACCTCCGCGCGGCGGGCATCTGCGGCTCCGACATTCAGGGCCTGGCCGGTGAGCATCCGCTGATGACCCTGCCCCGCGTGCTGGGCCACGAACTGGCGGGCCAAGTCAAAGCAGTGGGCAGCGAGGTTACACGGGCCTCGCCCGGTGACCACGTGGTCGTTGATCCCATGCTGCGCTGTGGTCACTGTCGCCCCTGTCGGCTGGGGCGTTACAACTGCTGTGAGAACCTGAGGGTGTTGGGGGTCCACACCGACGGCGGATTCGCTGAATTCATCGCCCTGCCCCAGGGGCAGGTATACACTGTACCGAAAGGCCTCCCTTGGGAGGTCGGTGCGCTGGTCGAGCCCTTGGCCGTCGGGGCCCACGGCGTGGCTCGGGCCAGGGTGACCGACGGCGACCGGGTGGTCATCCTGGGGGCGGGCACCATCGGCCTGGCCGCGCTCCTGGCGGCCAAGCAGTACCAGGTCCAGGCCATCGTGCTGGACATCCTGGACTGGAAACTCGAAACTGCGCAAGCGCTGGGTGCGGACCGGGTGCTCAACCCCACCGCCGAAGATGCCGTAGCGGGTGTGATGGACTTCACCGATGGACAGGGTGCCGAGGTGGTGCTGGAAGCTGCCGGTTCGCCGGTCACCGTGGCCTCCACCGTGAACTACGCGGCCTCGGCAGGCCGTATCGGGGTCATCGGCATCACCGGCCAGGAGATACCCTTTCGCCAGAGTGAGTTCACCCGCAAGGAGGTGGACGTGTACTTCTCGCGCAACAGCCTGGACCAGTTCCCTCGGATCATCCAGCGCATTGTGCAGGGGGAGATGGATCCCCGCCCGCTGATCAGCCACCGCTTCCCCTTCCGCGAGGTCGAGCAGGCGTTGCGGATGGCCAGGAAGCGCCGTCAGGAGGTGGGGAAGGTCATCCTGGAGTTTGAAGGTTGGCATAGAGGAGGTATATCCTGAAGAAGCGCAAGCTGCTGGCGATCATGGCCGGCTTTGGTCTGGCGATACTGGCCAGCCGCAAGCTGGAGAGGGAAGGGGTGAAGCTGGAGGGGGAGTTCCTGGGCGCGCCCTATGACTTCCGGCCACCCACCCTGGACAGAATCCGAGAGCGGTGCTGGAATCCCGATGATCCCCGGCTTTTCACTCCCCACATCTTCGGCTGGGGATGGTCGGTAAACCTCTACACCCTGGCCCGGAGGCTGAGATTGCTGCCCTAACCCGGCTCCCTTGGAAACAGACGGTGCCAAGTGGTCGCTGGATCAAGTGCACCACCAAGACACGAAGTTTGCTTGGTGTCTCGGGGCCTTCGTGGTGAGCTATTCTCATGCGTCGTAGCACACTGTGACGCATGGATAACTCTGCGATCAATCCTATTGACACTGCCCCTGCAGGGTGTATAATCACCGCCATCCACCCGTGGTAACCCGTTGCAGAGAGCACCGCATTGCGAAGGAGGTGCAGAATGGCCGTTTCTGTAACCCCCCGTGGCCTGATGATCCATGAGGAGCTCACCCCC
The DNA here is from genome assembly GCA_964425465.1 of uncultured Anaerolineae bacterium. Lineage (GTDB taxonomy): Bacteria > Chloroflexota > Anaerolineae > JAYEMR01 > JAYEMR01 > JAYEMR01. The sequence goes on from CAYRNM010000103.1 coordinate 4,976, forward strand.
GTGTATTCGGGGAGTGTTCATTATTGGAGGTTGGAGCGGGAGCTGTGGGACCCTATCCTGGACAACGTGAAGGCCATGGGCTTCCAGATGATTTGCTCCTATATCCCCTGGGCGGTCCACGAGGTAGCACCGGGGGAGTTCGACTTCGGCGAGCAGGACCCGCGCAAGGACATTGACGCCTTCCTGTCCCTGTGCGAGGGAAAGGGCATCTGGGTATTGGTCCGTCCCGGCCCCCACATCAACGCTGAGCTCACCCGCTTCGGCTTCCCCGAATGGGTGCTCATGGACCCCCAGGTGCAGGCCCGCACCGCCACCGGCTCGCTGGCCATCTTTCAGGGAGGCCACACCTCACCCCCCAAGCAGTTCCCCATCCCCTCCTACGCCAGCGAGAGGTTCTACCAACTGGTGGGCCAGTACTTCGATCAACTATGTCCCATACTGATGCCGCACCTAGCCCCCAACGGCGGCTGCATCGTCGGCTGCCAGACGGATAACGAGACCTGCTACTTCTTCCGCGATCGAACCTACGATCTGGATTACAGCGATGGGGCCATCGCCCTCTACCGCAGGATGCTGCGTGACAAGTACGGGACCATTACGGCCCTCAACGAGCGCTACGGGAGCGATGATGCCGACTTCGAGGAGGTCGAGCCGCCGCGCGATTTCGAGGCCACGGACAAGACGGAGTTGCCCTGGTACTTCGACTGGGCGGAGTACAAGGAGTACCACATCACCTGGTCACTGGTGCGCATCGCGCGCATGTTGCAGGAGCGGGGGATCGTGGGAGCGCCCATCTTCCACGACGTGGCTTGGCAGTTCTTCCCGCCCCTGGACATGATTGACCTGGAGGCCCAGCCAGAGATCGAGTGGGTGGGGATGAACCTCTACCGCAACAAGGAGCAGTACGCAGCATCTGTCATCCGCATGAAGTACCTGGCCGGCTCCACGGAGCTGCCCTTCGTGCCCGAGTTCGGCTCCGGCGTGTGGTCCCACCACCCCCGCACCTTCGACCCCCACGACGAGGAGTTCATTGCACTGAGCGCTTTCATGCACGGCCTCAAGGCGGTGAACTACTACATGATCGTGGAGCGGGAGAGGTGGCAGGGAAGCCCTATCACCCGCGACAACCGCCGCCGCTCTGGCTACTTCGAGTTCTACCGTAAGCTCAACTGCTTCTTGGAGGACAACCGCTTCTGGGAGTTCGACAAGATAGCCGAGGTGCTGCTCCTGCAGAACTACGACCTGGAGCGCTTCTCGGCGCTGTACTCCACCCTGAATGTGGGATTCGACTACCTGCTTGGCCTCCCGGCGGGCTTGCAGGTGCCGAATGTAGACCTGGGGTGGCGGTACGATGTCGCCTCCCAGCTTGCTCTCCACGAGGTCGAACTCAATGTCCTGCCCCAGAGCTGGTTGGGAAAGGCAGCCGAAGCGCTGCGCAGCGCTCAGGTGGATTTCAACCTCTCCGACACCCACCTGCAACTGGAGCGCATCCAGCGCTACAAGGTGGCCTGCCTGCCGACGGTGGATTTCATGGACACCGCCCTACAGGAGAAGCTGGTGGCCTACGTGCGCCGCGGCGGGCGATTGGTGATCGGGCCGGGGCTACCCTACCTGGGCATGGACATGAAACCCGCCTCCATCCTGGGGCGCTATCTGAGCAAACCTGGTGGTGTCCGAATCGGCCGTGGGGAGCTGGTGTGGCTGGAGGAGCCGACGCTGGAGGGGATCCTGGGCGATGTAGAGGTCGAGCGGCCCTTCATCCTCTCCGATTCGCGGCTGGACCTGGCGGTGCATCACCATGGCGAGCGCCAGATCCTCTTCGTCGCCAACCCCACTGCTGAGGAGATCAAAGCCCGGCTCGATTTCATGGGCCAGCGCTGGTTCATCGACCTGTGGAGTGAGGAGGGGGATTGGGTCAGCGAGGACTCCTTGGACCTGACCCTGCCCCCCTACACTGTGCGCATCTGGGAGGTGTTGGGATGATCACCGCCACCGATCACGTCGCCCTCACAGTGCGAGACCTGGAGGGGGCTATCGAGTTCTTCCATGACCTGCTGGGCTTGCCGCTCACCTGGCGTACCTATGATCACCTGGAGCGTGCCGAGATCGCCTTCCTCGGCCAGAGCGCGGGACAGATCGAGCTCCTGGCCCCCGATGAGCCCCCAGAGGGGCCTGTGGGCTCCGTCGGCCTGACACACTTGGCCTTCCTGGTGGATGACATCGAGGCCACGCGGGCTGAGCTGGAGGGCAAGGGGGTGCGCTTCACCGACGAGATCAAGTCCGCCTTTGACCTCAAGTGGACCTACTTTGAGGGGCCGGAGGGCGTGCGGCTGGAGCTCATCGAACGATAGGTAGGGAGGAAGGGGAATGATCTACGAACATTGGGACGTGGTAGACCTGGACCCCGTCACCTGGCGCAACCTGGGGCCCTACTTCGATCCCCGCAACTTCACCACCCGTGGTGACCCCTCAGAGCGCACCCTGTCCATCCTGCACGATGGGGGGTGCGTGTTGAAGGTGTGGGATTCGGAGGAGGGCGCCCGTGATGACCTCCATCTAGACGTTATCCCTGATCCGCTGGCCACGGCGAAAGAGCTGTACGAGTCCAACCGGAGCTGGGATCGAGTTCAGATTTTCGACAAAAAGAGCGTATTGAACTTCGCCCACAGAGCACAGGAATCGGTCCACCCCGAATGGGACCTGGACGAGTACATCGCCTGGGTGTGGGAATTAGCCGACGCCGACCCGGAGGGGCTGTGTGACTACCCCCCGCGGCCCAGGGACTGGAATGGCTGGCGCTACAGCGAGGTGAAGCATTTCGTCGAGGAGGTGATCCCCGACCCCTCCACCCTCGTCTTGGGTGTCATCGAGGATGGCACCCTGTGGGCCGGGCTCGTCCTGGGAGTCCGAGATCGCAAGATCAAGCGGGTGACCACCTTCGAGGCCCTGCTTCCCCTGGGGCTGGGCCCGGTCACGCGCCTGGAGGACATGGACGAGGTGCTCGCTCTGGTGGCCCGCAAGTTCGATCCCCCGGCCGCGGCCCTCTTCTGCACTCGCCAGGTTTTCGAGGAGTGGATGAGAGGTGAGGACAAGGCGGGCACCCTCCAGCGGGCCATCGCTAGGGGAGAGGCGGTCCTCAACCCCGGAGCTGAGTACCTGGGATAAGGGAATAGTGAGCTTGCCTCGCGCCCCGCATGGCGCAGTAAGCTGCACTCATCCGGTTTGTCGAGATAGCCTGGAGAACAAGGAGAGGGGCAACAATGGCTTATCTGATGGGCATGGACGTGGGAACGACGGGCAGCAAAACGTTGCTCATTGATGAGGGTGGGGAGGTCGTTGCCAGCGCGACGGTGGAATACCCCATGTACACTCCCCACCCCCTGTGGGCCGAGCAGGACCCAGCCGACTGGTGGCAGGCCACGGTGGAGAGCATCCGCAGGGTCCTGGACGGCGTCAAGGCCTCAGAGGTCAAGGGGCTGGGGCTCACAGGGCAGATGCACGGGCTGGTGCTGCTGGATAGCTCTGGGGAGGTGCTGCGCCCCTGCATCATGTGGAATGACCAGCGCACCGGCCCCCAGTGCGCGGCCATCATCGAGAAGCTGGGCTTGGACCAGATCATTGAATGGACGGCCAACCCGATGCTGCCGGGCTTCACCGCCCCCAAGATCGTGTGGGTGCGGGAGAATGAGCCGGAAGTGTACGCTCGTGCGGCCAGGGTGCTCCTGCCCAAGGACTTCATCCGCTACCAATTGACCGGCGAGTTCGCCACCGACAAGGGGGGGGCCTCGGGGACCAGCCTCTTCAACGTCGTGGGGCGCACCTGGTCCCAGGCGATGATCGAGGCGCTGGATATCCCGGCCGAGTGGTTTGCGCCCTCCTTCGAGGGGCCGGAGGTGACGGGCACCATCACCTCCCAAGCCGCGGAGTTGACCGGGCTGCCAGAGGGGCTCCCGGTGGTTGCCGGCGGTGGGGATCAAGAAGCCCAGGCCGTGGGCACGGGGATCGTCCGTCAGGGTCTGGTCTCGGCCACGCTGGGGACCTCCGGTGTGGTCTTCGCCCACACTGATGAGCCACAGGTGGACCCTCAGGGGCGACTCCAGTCCTACTGTCATGCGGTCCCTGGGAAGTGGCACGTGATGGGGGTGATGCTCTCCGCCGGAGGGTCCTTCCGCTGGTTCCGCGACACGCTGGGTCAGATGGAGAAAGTGGTAGCTGGTCTCACGGGCCGCGATCCCTACGAATACCTGACCGCCGAGGCAGCCAGGGCGCCGGTGGGTAGTGAGGGCCTCATCTTTCTGCCCTATCTCACCGGCGAACGGATGCCCTACTCCGATCCCAATGCCAGGGGTACATTCTTTGGCCTGACGGTACGGCATGACAAGTCCCACCTAGTGCGCGCTGTGCTGGAGGGGGTGGCCTATGGCTTGCGCGACCTGCTGGAGCTGGTGCGCGACTTCGGGCTGGAGATAGAGCAGGTGCGCGCTTCTGGGGGCGGCGCTCGGAGTGGACTGTGGCGCCAGATCCTGGCTGACATCTTCGCCACCGAACTGGTGACCATCAACGTCACCGAGGGGGCGGCCTACGGAGCGGCGCTG
>CAYRNM010000104.1:0-4281 GCA_964425465.1 uncultured Anaerolineae bacterium
ATGGACTGCTCCATATGAATTCTGGCCCCCAAGATGGTTGACGCGGCGCGTCACCCCAGGATCAACATCCTCTCCTACGCCGAGGTAGAGCGGGTAGGAGGGTATATCGGCAACTTCAAGGTCAAGGTGCTCCAGAAGCCCCGCTACGTGCTGGAGGATCGGTGCAATGGCTGTGGCCTTTGCGCCCCCGTGTGCCCCATCGAGGTGCCCAATGAGTTCGAGGAGAGCATCGCCCCCCGTAAGGCGATCTACGTCCCCCAGCCTCAGTCGGTGCCCCTGGTCTACACTGTTGACCTGGACAACTGCATCAAATGCTACAAGTGCGTGGAGGCCTGTGGCAAGCTGGAGGCCATTGACTTCGCCATGCAGCCCCAGGAGCTGGATCTGGATGTGGGGACCATCATCGTGGCCACTGGCTTCGACACTTTTGACCCCACCCCCATCGAGGAGTACGGCTACGGCCAGTACGACAATGTGCTCACCGCCGTCGAACTGGAGCGGCTGCACAACTCCGCTGGCCCCACTGTGGGAAAGCTCATCCGTCCCTCCGATGGCCAGATCCCCCGAAGCGTGGCCTTCGTCCAGTGCGTGGGCTCGCGGGACAGCCGCTACCATGAGTACTGCTCCGGCTTCTGCTGCATGTACACCATCAAGAATGCTCTGGTCCTCAAGGGCCTGTACCCTGACATGGAAATCTCCATCTTTTACATTGACATCCGCACCCCGGCCAAGAGCTATGAGGAGTTCTATCAGCGGGCCCGTAACGAGGGCATCCGCTTCATTCAAGGACGCCCAGCTCAGATCACCGAGGATCTGGTCACCAAGAACCTCTTCATTGAGGCCGAGGACCGGGACCTGGGGGAGGTGATCGAGCTGGAGGCGGAGATGGTGGTGCTGTCCACGGCGGCCGTGCCCCGCCAGGGGGCCGGCATCCTGGGCCAGGCGCTGACCATTCCCAACGACCCCAGCGGCTTCTACATGGAGTACCACCCCAAGCTGAGGCCTATTGACACCCCCACTGAGGGGGTCTTCCTGGCCGGGGCGGCTCAGGGACCCAAGGATATTCCGGCCAGCGTGGCCCAGGGCAGCGGTGCCGCGGCCCGAGCGGGGCGCATCATGGCCGCTGACAAGTGGGAGATTGAGCCCATCGTGGCCGTCGTGTGGGAGGATCGCTGCATCAATGCCACAGGAAGAAAGTGCGGCATCTGCGCCACCAATTGCCCCTACAATGCCATCATCGTCGAGCCCGATCGGGCGGCGCAGGTCATCCCCGCCCTCTGCCACGGCTGCGGGGCCTGCGTGGCTGAGTGTCCCCACAACGCCATCACCCAGATGCACTTCACCGACGCCCAGATCATCGCCCAGCTCCACGCCCTGCTGGCCGAAAAGCCGGAGGAGAAGATCCTGGCCTTCATGTGCCACTGGTGCAGCTTCGGCGGGGCGGACAATGCCGGCACCAGCCACTTTGAATATCCCGCTACCTCGCGGGGCATCCGGGTCATGTGCTCGGCACGAATGGATAGCGATTTCGTCTTTGAGGCCTTCCGGCGGGGAGCAGGGATGGTGCTGGTCTCCGGCTGCCACCCCCAGGACTGCCACTACATCACCGGGCAGCACCATGCTGCCATACGCTTTGACCGGCTGGCCGGGATGTTGGAGCGGATAGGCATCTCACCGGAGCGCTTCCGCATCGAGTGGATATCCGCCGCCGAGGGGGACAAATATGCCCGCGTGATCCGGGAGATGGATGAGACCTTGCATTCGCTGGGTGCGGAGAGGATAAAGGCGGAGAACAAGGAGGTCCGCCCCCAGCTTGAGCGGCGTCTGCGCCGCCTGTCCGAGATCCCCGGTGTGGCGGAGGTGCTGGGCCTCGAAAGCGGGAAGAAGAAATAGGCGAAAGAGGAGTAAGGAGTCAGAGAATGGTACCACGTGCCAAGCTCGATCTCCAGTTCAAAGAAGAGGTCATGGCCGAGCCCGGCGGGGAACACCTGCTGCGATGTCTCTCCTGTGGCACCTGCATGGCCGCCTGCCTCATCCGTAGAGTAGAGCCGGAGTACAACCCCCGCCGCATCTTGCACCGGGCGGCGATGGGCCTGCGGGAAGAGGTGCTGAGTAGCCCCCTCATTTGGCTGTGTTCGGCCTGTGATGCCTGCTACAAGCGGTGTCCTCAGGACATCCACATCTCGAACATATTCGCCGCCTTCCGGAATATCGCCCTGCGCGAGGGGTACACCCCGCCAGGTCCAGTGGCACAGGTGAACGAGCGCACCTGTGTGGGCTGCGGGTTGTGCGTTGAGGTCTGCCCCTACGACGCTGTGGAACTGGTGCAGAAGCGGGTACTGGGCCGCGAGAAAACCGTCTCCCAAGTGGATCCGGCGAAGTGCATAAGCTGCGGGGTATGCGCCGCCTCCTGCCGCTCGGGATCCATTGACCTGGTGGACTTCAGCGACGAGGCCGTGTTTGAGGTCGTGCGGGAGCAGTTCATGATGGAGGCAGCGTGATGAGTGAAGACCAACCCAAAGTGCTCGTCTTTCTTTGCCGCTGGTGCCTCCAGGCCGAGGCGGACTGGACGGCGCGAACCCAGTTTCCAGCCAACATCCAGGTGGTGGAGGTGCCCTGCTCGGGGCGGCTGAACCCCTTCTTTCTTCTATCGGCCCTGCAGAAGGGGGCCGACGGGGTGCTGGTGGTGGGGTGCGAACCGGGGGACTGTCACTACAAAGAGGGCAACTACCTGGCGCGGCGCAAGCTCACCACGCTGAAGGGCTTTCTGGACTACATTGGCCTGGAGGAGCAGCGGGTGCAGTTTGCCTGGATCGGCGACGCCGAGCGGGGAAAGTTCCAACAACTGGTGGAGGGAATGGTAGCAGACGTGTCAGCGTTGGGACCAGCCGGGAAGCTGGTGGCCTCAGGCCTCTTTCGAGTGTGGGCCCACAATAGACGAGATTCCGTACAGGAGGTGTATCGTGCTTGAGAAACTCCCGATTGAGACCATCGAGGCGATGTTCGACGCTCTACCTGTTGAGGTGTCCTTCGTGGACAGCGATGACACGGTGGTGTACTACAGCAAGGGGGATGACAGGATATTCAAACGAAGCCCGGCCGTCATCGGCCGAAAGGTCCAGGCCTGCCATCCCCAGAAGAGCGTCCATGTGGTGAATCACATCCTGGATGATTTTCGAGCGGGCAGGAGAGATGTCGCCGAGTTCTGGATCAACCTCGATGGGCGAAAGATCTACATCCGATACTTCCCCGTAAGGGATCATTCGGGAAACTACCTTGGCTGTCTCGAGGTGACTCAGGATATCACCGACATTCAGGGAATAGAGGGCGAAAAGAGACTCCTGGACTAACGCACAGGGGTCAGGGAGTTCCGATGGCGGAAAGCACAGAGCAACGCATTCAAGAGCGCATCCGCCAGGAGGCACAGTGGCTCTTGAAGAGTGGAGACGTGGAGTTGGTTATCGGCTTCGAGCGAGGGACATTGCCCTTACGGGCTGCGCCGGTCTTCATTCGCGACGTCGCTGACGTCGAGCGGCTCATCTGGGGGCCCTTCTGTGAGAACAGCCTGGCTCGCTACCTGGTGGGACTGAAGGGACGCAAGGCGGCCATCGTGGCCAAAGGCTGCGACACACGGGCCATTGTGGCCCTGATGGTCGAGCACCAGGTGGAGCGGGAACAGGTGGTGATCATCGGCGTGCCCTGCCGAGGGATGGTGGACTGGCGCGTCGTTGCCCGCCGGGCTCCGGGGGAAGTGCTGGCCGCCCGCTGGACAGACGAGACGATCACCGTTGAGGGTGAGGGCTTCACCAAGCGGCTGCGTCGCCAGGAGGTGCTTTATCCCTCCTGTGCGGCCTGCACCCATCCCAATCCGGTGATCCACGATGCTCTCGTTGGCGAATCCGTCGCCGTGTGGTCGGATGACGCCTATGCCCAGATTGCGGCCTTCGAGGAGAAATCACCTGCCGAGCGCTGGGCGTACTTTGAGGCCGAGACAAGTCGCTGCATCCGCTGCTACGCTTGCCGCGAGGCCTGTCCGCTGTGCTATTGCGAGGAGTGCTTCGTGGACCACACCACCCCGCGCTGGATCGAGTCGGGGGTCACCCCGGGGGGATTGCAGGGCTGGCACATCGGGCGTGCCTATCACCTGGCGGGGCGCTGTGTGAGTTGCGGGGCCTGCCAACGGGCCTGCCCTATGGAGATTGACCTGGTCTACCTGACGGGCAAGCTGAACAAAGACGTGCAGGAGCTGTACGGCTTCGAGGCGGGGATGAGCCCTGAGGA
>CAYRNM010000104.1:4381-9550 GCA_964425465.1 uncultured Anaerolineae bacterium
GCGGAATACGTCACCTTTCGCCAAATCACCACACCGGACGAGGTGGTGTGGGATCGGCTGGATACGCGTCAGTCACCCAAGGCCGCCCTTCTCCCTCAGACGGAGGTGCTCTTCGAGTACGAAAGAAGCGCGGATAGCATCGTCCTGCGCCCATCAAAAAATGGGGAGGGAAAGCAGGTACTCTTTGCCGTGCGTCCCTGCGACGTGCAGGCCATCGGGGTGCTGGACCTGGTGTTCGATACTCCTGAGCACCCCGACGTCTACTACCTCCATCGTCGGGAGAGGACGACCATCGTCGGCCTGGGCTGCAACCGGCCACTGAGCACCTGCTTCTGTACCTCAGTGGGGGGCGGCCCTTTCCGCAAAGAGGGAAGCGACCTCTTCCTCACCGACATCGGCGAGGCCTACCTGGTGGAAGTCCTGACCCCTAAAGGCGAGGGGTTGCTGGCCGGCACAGACCTGGCCGAAGTGGATGAGAGCGACGTAGCCGCTGCTCGCGAAATGGAGGAAGCGGCGCTGGCCCGACTGGCCCCGGTGGTGGAGATCGAGGGCATCCAGCAGCGGCTGGAGGCGATGATTGATGCCCCCTTCTGGGAGGAGGTGCAGGCCACCTGTCTGGGCTGTGGGGTGTGCACTCTGCTGTGCCCGGTGTGTAGTTGCTTCGACATCGTGGACGAGGGCACGATGTCCTGCGGGGTGCGGGTGCGCAATTGGGATACCTGCCAGTTCTGTGTCTACACCCTGGAGGCCTCGGGCCACAATCCCCGCCCCTCCATCCGCGAGCGAATGCGCCAGCGAGTGATGCACAAGTTCGACTACTATCTGGTCAACGAGGGGATGCTGGGTTGCGTGGGCTGCGGGCGCTGCGTGCGCCTCTGCCCCGTCAATCTGGACATCCGCGAGCTCCTGATCGAAATCCAGGCAGCCTGATCTTACACTGTGAGGCTTCTATGGAGAATCCCTACCTGCCCATTCCCATGTGCATTCAACGCACCTTCGTCGAGACCGACGATGAGATGCTGAAGACCTTCGACCTGGCCTTCATCAACGAGGCCGATGGAGCAGGGTTCAGCTTCGCCCCTGGCCAGTTCTGCGAGCTCTCCGTCTTCGGCAAGGGCGAGGCCCCCTTTGGCATTGTCTCCTCGCCCACAGAGGAGGGGCCGCTGAAGTTCACCGTGAATCAGGCCGGCGTGCTCACCACGGCGCTGCACCGCCTTCAGGAAGAGGACATCGTGGGCCTGCGGGGCCCGCTGGGCAATGGCTACCCCTTGGAATGCTTCGAGGGCCACAACGTGGTTGTCATCGGCGGGGGCTTCGCCTTCACCACTCTGCGCAGCCTGGTAGTCTACATGCTGGATGAGGCCCACCGCTCACAGTTTAGGGAGATCCGCATCATCTATGGCGTCCGCCAGCCGGGCCTGTTTCTCTACAAGGACGAACTGGCGGCCTGGGAGGCGCGGGACGATATGCAGGTATACCTGACCATTGACCGGGCCGTGCCGGGATGGACCAAACAAGTGGGGTTCGTGCCGACGGTGGTTGAGGAGGTAGCCCCCAGCTCGGAGGACGCCTACGCCGTGATCTGCGGCCCGCCGGTCATGATCCATTTTACCCTGCCCCCGCTTATTGCCCTGGGCTTCCCTAAGGAGAGAATCTACTCCTCCCTGGAGCGACGGATGAAATGCGGGATTGGGAAGTGCGGGCGCTGTAACATCGGCCCCTATTACGTCTGCAAGGACGGCCCGGTGTTCAGCTACGCGCAGTTGGATGGATTGCCAGCAGAGTACTGATTTTGAGAGCCCCTTAATCGAGGCTATGGCTATGAGATATGAGAACCGGAAGGGTTGAGCGTATCATCGGCCCGGTGGTAGATGTCCATTTCCCCGATGGGGACCTGCCGCCCATACTCAATGCCCTGGTGATAGAGGCTAGTGCAAGAAGACTCATTGTGGAGGTGCAGGAGCACATGGATCGGGAGACGGTTCGCACCATCGCTATGGGTTCCACGGCAGGCTTCAAGCGGGACATGAAGGCCATTGACACGGGAGAGCCTATTGCTGTGCCAGTGGGGCCGAAGACGCTGGGCAGGATGTTCAACACGCTGGGGCAGCCCACTGACGGCCTCAACTCCCTCAATGGCGTGAGGAGAGTGCCTATCCATAAGCCGGCCCCGGCCCTCACTCGCCAGGAACCCTCCACAGAGGTTTTCGTCACCGGGCTGAAGGTGATTGACCTCCTGGCACCCTACGCTCGGGGGGGCAAGGTGGGGCTCTTGGGTGGCGCAGGTGTGGGGAAGACCCTTTTCCTTATGGAATTGATTCGTCATACCTCGGCAGAGCACCAAGCGGTCTCCGTCTTCGCTGGGGTGGGGGAGCGCATCCGTGAGGGCAACGAGCTCTACCTCCAGATAAAGCGCACCGACACCCTCAAGGACGCCGTCTTGGTCTTCGGTCAGATGAATGAGCCCCCTGGAGCGCGCTTCAGGGCAGCCCTGACCGCCTTGACCATGGCCGAGTATTTTCGCGACCAGGAGGGTCGGGATGTCCTGCTGTTCATAGACAACGTCTTCCGCTATGTGCAGGCCGGATCGGAGGTCTCGGCGTTGCTGGGACGCTTCCCCTCGGCGGTGGGATACCAGCCTACTCTGGCCACCGAATTGGGAGAGCTGGAGGAGCGCATTACCTCCACAGTGGGGGGTTCCATTACCTCCGTTCAGGCCATCTATGTGCCCGCTGACGACTTCACTGACCCGGCTCCGGCAACCACCTTCTCCCACCTGGATGCGACGGTTGTCCTCTCCAGACAACTGGCCAGCCAGGGGTTCTACCCCGCCGTGGACCCCCTGGAGTCCAGCTCGCGCCTCCTGGACCCGCGCATCGTGGGGGAGGAGCATCATGAGGTGGCCGTCAGGGTGAAGGAGATGCTTACCCGTTACAAGGAACTGCAGGATGTCATCGCCATCCTGGGAATAGAGGAGCTGGCAGAGGAGGACAAGCTGCTGGTGCAGCGGGCCAGGAAGATCCAGCGTTTCCTGACTCAGCCCTTCTTCGTGGCTGAAGAGTTCACCGGTATGGCCGGCCGCTTTGTTCCCCTGGAGGAGACAGTGAGGGGCTTCAGGATGATTGTGCAGGGCCAGCTCGACGATGTCCCAGAGAGGGCCTTCTACATGGCTGGGGACATAGATGAGGTGCTGGAGCGGGCATGAGGACGACCCATCTGGAGATCATGACTCCCGATAGGATGGTCCTGAGTGGGGAGGTCTCTTCCATAAGGATCCAGTTGGCCGATGGGTGGTGGGGGATCCTCCCCCACCATGCTCCTTTCATCGCCAAGTTGCCCGTCGGACTTTTGACCTACAGGGAGAATGGCGAGCGGCATGTCATCGCCCTCGCCGGGGGGACGGTGGAGGTTCAGCGTGAGAAGGTGCTTATCCTGACGGCGGCGGCTGAGCGGGCTGACGAGCTCATCGCTCTGAGAAAGGCGATGGAGGAGCGAAGGGTGGAGGAGGAGAGGGCCGTCTTTCAGGCCCACATCGAGTTCGAGCGGGCGCGGGCAGCGTTGCTGCGAGCTCTCACAGAAGAAGGGATCGCCAGGCGATGAAGCATCGAGGCGAAGAGAGGGATGAGAAAAAGGGGAGAAGCCTCTGGCAGACCATGGCGGTAGCCACCTCGCTGGCCTGGAATGTCGTCGTGCCCATCGTCGGCGGGGCTCTGCTGGGACGCTATATTGATGACCGGGTAGGGGAGGAGTACATGTGGACTATAACTCTCCTCTTCGCAGGCACCTTCATCGCCTTCTACAATCTCTATCAGATGCTTTTCAAAGAGAGGTAATGACTCTGGAGTGCGAAAGCTCCGCTTTCGCTGCCGAAGCTCTGCTTCGGCATTCCAAAACCGGAGGATTGCTATGGGCATTGAGGAAGAGCTGGTTCCCTTTGTCGTTTTCACCATAGGGCCCATCGAGATCACCTCCACGGTAGTGACCACCTGGCTTATCGTGGCCTTTCTGGGTGTGGCTTCCTATCTCATCGGCCGGAGCCTGAAAGTGCGGCCTGGCGTCTTTCAGAATATCCTGGAGTGGGTGGTGGAGAGCATTGATGGCCTGCTCCAGAGCATGATCGGGGAGGGCTCGCGCTTTCTCTTGCCCTTCGTGGGGGCGCTGGCCATCTTCATCGCCATTGCTAACCTGACGGGACTGATCCCCGGCCTGAAGGCCCCCACAACTGATATCAACACCCCCCTGGCACTGGCTCTCATCGTCTTCGTCTCGGTCCACTATTACGGCATCCGGCATCGGGGGCTACTGGGACACCTGAAGCGCTACGTGGAACCCATATTTCTCATGTTGCCCATCGAGATAGCCAGTGAGGTAGCCCGCACTATCTCCCTCACCTTTCGGCTCTTCGGCAACATGATGGGTGAGGAGGTTGTGGTCAGCATACTCTTTCTGGTGCTGCCCCTCCTGGTCCCCGTGCCCATGATGATCTTCGGCATCTTCACCGGCTTTATTCAGGCCTACATTTTCACCATCCTGACCATCACCTACCTGGCCGGGGCAGTGAAGGCTAGTCGATCGGTGTGAAAGGAGCGACCGCTATGGAGTGGGATTTCGTAACCCTCAGCACAGTTCTGGCTGGAGGGGGGATCATCATCGGGATCGTCGTCCCTGCCATTGGCCAGTTTCTCGTAGCCAGGAAGGCGCTAGAGGCCATGGCTCGTCAGCCAGAGGCCGCCGGCCCGATCAGTACCGCTCTCCTCATCTCCCTGGCCATGCTGGAATCGCTGGCCATCTACGTCCTGGTGGTGGTGCTGATCCTGCTCTTTGCCAACCCGCTCTTGAAGTATAAAGTGGGGGGATAGGGGGGCTAACCCATGCTCAACATCAAGCTGAGCACCCTCATCTTCCAGACCATCAACTTCCTGATCCTGGCCTTCCTCCTGTTCAAGTTCCTCTTCCGGCCTTTGATGCGCCTTCTGGCCGAGCGCGCCGGAAGGGTCACCCAGGCCCTCGACGAGGCGGAGAGGCGAGAGCGAGAGGCTGAGGAGATGAAGGATGAGTATCAGCAGAAGGTGGAGGAGGCTAGACAGGAGGCCCAGGCCATCAGAGAAGGAGCGCGGGAGGAGATAGAGAGGCTCAGGCGGGAGATCATCGAGCAGGCCAGGGCCGAGG
>CAYRNM010000105.1:0-5800 GCA_964425465.1 uncultured Anaerolineae bacterium
GGGCACTCCGATGAGGAGCCACTGCAGAGGTGTGAGCGCCGCCGCATTGGCCCCTATCAGGTTAGCCATCAGGACACCGGGGAACCGGCCAATGGCAGCAATCAAGAGCAGTTCTGCCAGGGGGAGGGGGGTCAGGCCCGCCAGAAAGCAGGTCACATCCTTGGGGATGAAAGGCATGAGGAAGAGCAGCAGGAAGAAGAGGGCCCCACGATGGCGGGCGTAGCGGTCGAGGCGATCCAGCGTCTGAGGGGGGACAAGCCGTTCCACCGCAGGTCGGCCAAAACGACGGGCCAGGAACAGGGCGATGACGACACCACCCATCAATCCTGCCATGCTGTAGAATGTCCCCCAGCCTGGGCCGAACAGGTATCCGCTGGCCAGCTCTATCATTCCACCCGGTACAGGGGCCAGCACCACCTGGGTGACCTCCAGGCTGATGAGAGCCAGAGGAGCCCAGATGCCGAAAGAGGCCACGAAGCGCCGCACCCGTTGGACATCGTCTAAGAAGTGGCATAGGGGACGTCCCCACAGTATCAGGAGCATGGCCAGTGCCCCCATGCCCAGGGTAATGAGCCACACTTCCCAGCCCGAGGGGCCGGGCCTGCCAGAGCCCTCGCGGGAGGATGGCGGGCTCTTCCGACATAGGCTCTTCCCCATCTCCATGATCCTCACTATGCCAGCCGCGCTAGCAGCACCCCCAGTTCGTAGAGCAGAAGGAGAGGGGCCATGACGATGAGCATGTTGAAGGGGTCAGGGGTGGGGGTGATGATGGCCGCCAGAACCGCTATGATCACAATGGCGTACTTACGGCCGCGAGTCAGGAATTGCACGTTGACCACCCCCATCTTGGCCAGGAAGAAGATAATGAGCGGCGTCTCGAAGCTCAGCCCCACCCAAAAGAGCACGGCGGTCACGAAGGAAATGTAGCGGTCAATGGAATAGGTGGGCTTGATGAGATCGCTCATGAAGCCCTGCAGGTACTTAATGGAGAAGGGGAGCATCACCAGCCCGGCGAAGGCCACGCCCAGGGCGAAGGAGACACTGGCCCCCGGGATGATGACGTACAGGTAGCGCTTCTCCTGAGGAGTGAGGCCAGGCACAGCGAAGCGAATGAACTGGTAGACGATGATGGGCATGGCCAGCACCACTCCTAGAATGAGGGCCACTTTGAAGTAGATGATGATACTCTCCGTGGGATGAAGGGCCACGGGCTGGTTCTCACCCATGGGTGCGATGAGCAGTTGTAGCACCCGCCGGGCAAAGATGAGGCTGAACAGCGTGGTCACTCCCAGCGCTATAGCCGCCTTCACTAAGCGATCCCGAAGCTCCACCAAATGTTCAAGGAGCGTCATCTCCTTCTGTTGAGCCATTTCTCAGCTTCTCCCTCTTGTCGCTGCCTGCCCTGGCCAGGGCTTGTCCTGACCAGGATACTATTCTATCTTGGCTGCCTTTTCGATGTCGCCTTCGAGCTCTCCGATCTCAGACTCCACCTCCCTCACTCCTTGCTGAACCTCCGAGGCCGCCTCCTCCAGTTCCTTGCTCAGATCCTGCCACTCCGAGGTGAAGCCAGCCGACATCTGGCGGAAATCCCGGACCGCCTTGCCGATGGAGCGGCCAATCTCCGGCAGGCGTTCGGGACCAAAGACAATCAGGGCGATGACCAGGATCAACAGCAGTTCGGGGATGCCGATGCCGAAAAAGTTCATCTCACTTCCTTTCGCTATCCCTATCCTTTGTGCGCGAAGGGACGTCGGGCAGTTGTGCCTCGCGATCTAACAGCGCTCCCAATACCCCATTGATGAAGCGATGGGAGCTATCGCTGCCGAACAGCTTGGCCAGTTCCACTGCCTCGTTGATGATGACCTTGACCGGGGCACTTCGGGCCACCAGCAGCTCGAAGATGGCGAGGCGCAGGATGTTGCGGTCAATGAAGGCCATCTGCTCCAGGGGCCATTCGGGAGCATATTCCTGGATCAGGGGATCCAACCGTTCCTGATGAGCTATAACCCCCGAGACGAGGAACTGAGCGAATTCCTCGCCGGGCCGAGGCAGTGCAGCCTCCTCCAGCCGCTGGCGCAACACCCGTTCCGGTGGATGATGGGCGCTATCCACCTCGAAAAGAGTCTGTAGGGCGACGATGCGTGCCTGCCGACGGACCTTCACCGATACAGCTCCTTGCATTCAAGCAAAACACCAGAGCGCTCTTGCGTCCCTATTCTCTCTTCGCTGAGATTTCCACATCTTGAATGTGCACGTTGACCGCCCAGACCTTCAGGCCCACAATCTCCTCGATGGCCCGCGTCACATTGGCCTGAAGCTGGCGGCCCATCTCCAGCAAATTGACGTCGTACTGGGCCACGATGTACAGATCAACGGTCACCGCCTGATCCTCAACGGCGATCTCCACACCGCCATCGCCGACCTTGTGCTTCAGCAGGCGACTCACCCCTCCCACCCAGTTTCCACCCATGCATGTTACCCCCGGCGTGGCCAGCGCGGTCAAACGGGCGATGGTGACTAACACCTCAGGGGCAACGATGATTCTGCCCAGTTGTTTCTCATCCATGTTTCAGTCCTCAGTCCCCATTATGCTGAAGGCCGGCTATGCCATGGCCAGCCCTCCGTCCACCGATAAGACATGGCCGGTGATGAAGCTGGCTTCGTCGGAGACGAGAAAGGCCACAGCATTAGCGACCTCCTCGGGGGTACCGGCCCGGCCCAGAGGGGTACGGGCGATGGCCTCGGCAAGCAGTTCCTCTGGAAGGTCTACGGTGAGGTCGGTCTGGATAAAGCCGGGGGCCACGGCGTTGACGGTGATGTTCCGCGAACCCACCTCGCGGGCCAGGGCCTTGGTGAAGCCGATGACGCCCGCTTTGGAGGAGGAGTAGTTGGCCTGTCCCGCCTGGCCGATCAGCCCCGACACGGAGGTGATGTTGACCATGCGGCCGTAGTGCTGGCGCATCATAGGGCGCAGAGCGGCTTTGGAGCAGTTGAACACACTCTTCAGGTTAGTGTCCAGTACCACGTCCCAATCCTCTTCTGACATGCGCGCGAGGAGCGTATCGCGGGTGATGCCGGCATTGTTCACCAGGATATGCAGACCACCGTACGCTTCCCCTGCGGCTTTGACAAGGGCCTGGGCCTGGTCGTATTGGCCCACATCGGCCTGCACAGCAATGGCCTCCCCGCCATCGGACTTGATCCGCTCCACCACCTCTTCAGCAGCCTGGGCGCTGGTCCGATAGTTGACCACCACTTTCGCACCCCACTGAGCCAGTTTCAACGCGATGGCTCGCCCGATCCCCCGTGAGCTGCCGGTGATAAGGGCCACTCGGCCTGTCAAGCTCAAGGCCATGAATTCCTCCTATCATTCCCGTATGATTTCTTCCTGGTTATAGTATACCATCAAGTTCAAAATCGTGCACAATATGTCTTGGGGGACGTAGATCACCGCTTCCTCTCCCCGCCCGGTCGGCCCTGATGCCGACAGTGCACACCTTCTATAGCGGCTCCACCTAACGGACGGTCCCTCTCGGAAACCCGACGGCTCAACGGCTCGCTCACACCAGACACGGGGCGATCAACTCCAAGACGCAGGGGAGGTCTCGATGCCGAACGACGCTAGACCTTCAGTCGGGCCCCAGTGATGCCGGTTGTCCTCTGCTTCGACCTTCGGCACGTGCACTACCCTCCACCCCCTCGTCTCGCCATTGTCGTAGCGGATCACCATTGAGAGCAGCTTCCCCACGTCCAGCCGACCTGTCTTAGCCCACTTCGCCCGACGGTTCACCTCAATATGCTTGCTGAGTCCACCACCAAGTTCTCGACCCCACTGGCCACGAGATAGCGATGCAGCCAGAACCCCTCTCGGCCAGCCTCATCTTGCCTGCTGGACACGCATCTCACAACAACCGCGTGGCGGCATTTGCCATCAGCCCGGCGATCGGCGGCACAACGAAGGTGATGCCGTAGCGAACAAGGGCTGCCTTTGGATCGATGAGCGCCATTTCCAAAGGCAGACGCGACACGGACCATAACGACCACGCAGAGATAAAGCCCACCACGGTACCCAGACCTGCCCCAGCCTGATAGAGTGCAGCCACGAGGGGGAAGACAGCGTACGGTGCACCGGGCACCAGCCCACCGACCACACAACCGATAAGCACCCCTTTGACACCAGCTTGGGCTCCCAACCAGCAGGAAATCAGTTCCTTCGGAATCAGCACCTGGACCAGCCCTGCTATTACAAAGCCCAGTAGCAGTATCAGCAGATTACGCCACAGCGTGCGTCCAGCGGCCAATAGCCCAGCCAGCGGCAGGTCATGCCCTCGCCAGAAGGCAATCGCTAGCAATATCGCCGCCACTGCAGCCAGAATCAGCATTGTTGTATCCATGGACCTGCTCCTCTTGCGCTGTCGGTTCATTCTACCCGCTCACGTTTCGAACAGAGGTCAGAAAGGCGATACCTCTGGCGGTCCTTCACGCAGTCCGTGTATGAGCTCCCAATTTCGTCACCCTGAGCTTGAGGACTGCACCTCCCATCTATCGCTTTGGAGCCGCCTAGCGGCTGCGAGCTGAGACGCCGCGCGGGTTTGCAGTATGCCTTCTGCTATAAGATGCCCCACAAAACCAAAACGAGCCACAATTTTGACGCGCGATGAGCGCGGTCGCCTCTAGCGAGATGTTATACGCCGTTGCCAGCTTGATCGGATCCTCTTGGTCGCCGTTGGTGTTTCTCACGCCTGTCACACTGTCTGCGAGTTGCAAGCAATGCAGCAGGTGTAAGTAACGAGCGTTCTACTCTCCAGTTTCTGATTTGAGCGCTGACATGGCTTCCCGCACTGCTCTACCTTCTGCCAGGTCAGCCAACTTCTCCAGCGCGTCTTTGCCGCCCTGCAACATGCCAATGATGGAGTGCATTGGGCCGGGACCGGCACCAATCACCAAGCCAGTGGCAAGCATATCAAGGAGACGCGGCGCCGGGACACCGATGGTGTGGAGCATACCAAGGTCTCCTAAGACAGCAAACTCCAGGCCCACGAAGAGTCCTACCCAAATGGATAGGGCGCGCTTCCATGCCACATACTCGGGAGCTTTCACCCAGCTCAGCAGCCGTTTCTCGGCCTTGGCCAGTCTCTGTTCAGCCAAGTCGAGTGCTTTCAGAGATGCTTCATCCGCCGCGACACCGGTGCTTTTGGCAGCCTCTTCAGCTGCTTTGTAGGCTTCCTTAAGCTCCTTCTCTACCCAGTTTATCGGCTTCCGAGCTGCTGCCACGACATCGGACACTGCTTGTATCGACTGCTCATACCAATCGAAGACAGTCTCCAGCAGGCGCTCGATGGCTACCGCTACGGCAAGTAAGGGAGCCAGAATGGAAGCAATTTCACCAACCTCCGTGGGTAGCGGCGGAATGGTGAACAACCAAAGCAAGCCATGTTCCTCTGGCAGAGCTCTCAAGATCGCGGTAACTAAGGCAGCCGCCAGTAGTATGCTAAGAAGAAGCCACAAGTTTAGCCGCCATTTTCTCCCCGCTCTCTTCTCCAACTCTTTCCTTTCTTCTGCAACCTCCTCTATTGTCTTCTCTCCAGCTTCTACAAGGCTATCGATTTCTTCCAACCGCTGTTGGGCCAACAACTGTGATGTCCGTGGCATTGAGGAGCTAGGTATAGCCATTTTCCTTACTCCTTTCAGGGCTATGAGACTTGCACTTACTGGACGCTAGCTCTCGACCGCACTGACTTCAAATCATCATACTCGCTCCCCCTTTCTCGTCTTGATGGTTCAACCGGCAACGGCGCAT
>CAYRNM010000105.1:5900-9541 GCA_964425465.1 uncultured Anaerolineae bacterium
CACTGGCGAAGTAGCCCGCGTGTGCCGCGCGCGAAGCGCGTCAGATGCAACGAGGGGTTGGGCAGCCATCCCGCTACTTCAAGCGGATTCAATAGCCTCTGTTTAGACGAGGCACTGAGACACCGAGGATCCATCCTCCTCGTTGCCTTATCCACTCGTTACTCGTTGCCTCACCCCACCATCTCCCGCCGATACCAATCCACAAAGAGGCGCACCCCCTCCTCAATGGGGGTTTGAGGGTTGTATCCCAGCAGGTGTTGGGCTTTGGTGATGTCGGCACAGGTGAGCCCCACATCGCCGGGCTGCATGGGGAGCCGGTGGATGCGCGCTGTGTGGCCACAGGCCCTCTCGATGAGGGCGATGAAGTCCCGCAGCATTACCGTCCGGCAGTCGCCCAGGTTGATGATCTCGTAACCCAGGTCCGTGTCGAGGGCGGCCAGCACGCCGGACACGACATCGTCAATGAAGGTGTAGTCCCGCTGGGAGGTGCCATCGCCGAACATCCGCACCTCGCGCCCCTCGAAGATGGCCGAGGTGAAAAGGTACAGCGCCATGTCGGGGCGGCCCCAGGGGCCGTAGACGGTAAAGAAGCGCAGGCAGGTTATAGGAATGCCGTAGAGATGATGATAGGTGTAGCACAACAGCTCTCCGGCCCGTTTGGTGGCCGCGTAGGGGGAGATGGGCCAGTCGGCGGGTTCGTCCTCGCGGAAGGGCGCGTGGCTTCGATTACCGTACACCGAGGAGGAGGAGGCGAACACGAAATTCTCCACCCCGTACCTGCGGGCCGCCTCCAGCAGGTTCAGCGTCCCTTTGACGTTGACCTCTTCATAGAGCTGGGGATACTTCAGCGAGTTGCGCACCCCGGCTAGGGCCGCGATGTGGATGACTTTATCGAGCTTTTCCCTGCTGAGAATCTGTTCCACAAGCTCGGCGTCGCGGATATCCCCCTGGTACAGCGTCCAGGCCGGATCCTCTCGAAAGGGGCCGATGCGCCGCCACTTCAGGGCGGGGTCATAGTATAAGTCGTGGAAGTTGTCCATGCACACCACCTCATCGCCCCGCTCCAGCAGGGCCGCCGTGGTGTGGCTGCCAATAAACCCCGCACCGCCGGTTATCAGGACCTTCATTCGCTTTGGCCTCCTTCAAAACGCACCACCAGTACATCGCCTTCATAGGTGGCGCCTTCCACCTCTAGCCCCACCAGCGCTCGGGGGAGGATCAGATTTCGCTTCCAGTTTCCGATGTGGATGATCAGCTCATCCCCCGATCGGGTGAGGATGATCTGCTCCTTGGAGACGAAGGGCAATGCGAATCGCAGTTCGTAGTACTCATCCCGCCTCACTGTCTCGTGCGTTCGACCCACATAGTACACCTGCGTGGGGTCCTCTGAGCCGTAGATAGCATCCGCCACACGGTGCAGCATCCCCAGCCCCACCACCTCTTGCTCGAAGAAGGGCACCTGTCGGATAGGCAGGGGGGCGAAGGCCTCCTCGATCATCTGGCCGTAGTGTTGGTGGATATCCCGCCAGGAGGCCAGGTAATCCCCCTCTATCCCCTGGGACATCACCCGGTTGGAGATGATCAGGTCGGTGGCGTAGCCATAGAGTTGGAGATAGGTGAAGGTGCGCTGGGCCTCCTTGATGACCATCTTCTCCGGGTTCAGCACCAGCCGCACCGAAGAGGTGGCCGGATCGCTCAGCAGCTCCTTCATGCGGTTGAGCTGGCCAATCAGATCCTCCACCGTGTCGAACAGCTCATCGTCGGGGAGGGGGATATCAGTGATGGCCCGCAGGATCGGGCGGCTGATCTGAGCAGCCCTGCGCTCCAGAGGGAAGATGCGGCGCAGGTACCAGCGTGCCATCTCTGGAAGAGTAAGGAGCTGAAGGGTAGCCCCCGTGGGGGCACAGTCAATGATGATGGCCTCGTAGTCGCCGCTGTCGTGCAGGTGGACGATCTGCATCAGGCTGGCCAGCTCCTCCATGCCCGGCAGCACGGTCAACTCCTCGGCGATGAGTTCATCCAGCCCCCGCCAGGAGAGCACTGCGGCCATGTAGCGCTGGACGTTGCCCCACTGCTTTTCCATCTGATAGAGCACATCCAGCTCCTGGCCCCAGAGGTTGGGCACCACCTCTGTGGGTTCGGGCCCCAGGGGTCGGTCGAAGGAGTCGGCCAGGCTGTGGGCCACGTCGGTGGAGAGGACGACTGTCCTATAGCCCAGATGTGCACAGCGGAGTGCTGTCGCGGCGGCGACGCTGGTCTTGCCCACGCCGCCCTTGCCGGTGAACAGTAGAATTCGCATATCGCTTACAGCCGATCGCCTATCGTCCCTGTCATTTGCCGGGAAAGCTATTATAACACCATTGCTCCCTGCTGCCAAGTCCGAGTGTGTTGGATGTTTGACAAGCCCATAAAGGTGGGTATAATCGGCTGCGGGGCGATAGTTGACCGATCAGCTCGTCGTACGCTGGAACCTTTATGGATAGATTGGGAGGAGTATCCCCATGAGTTTAACGCTGGAATTGCCAGAGAAGGTGCTAAGAGAGCTCAAGAAGAGGGCTGAGAGGGAGGGTGCGGATACGGAATGCATTGCCGCCGATGCCATCGTGGTATACCTGGGCTTAAATGATGCCGAGATCAAAGCGGAGGTACACCTTAAGCTCTCCAGGAAATATCTGAGGGAGGCCAATGAACTTCTCGCCGAAGGTGATCACGTTCAGGCGTCGGAGAAGGCATGGGGAGCCGCGGCTCAAGCGATCAAAGCGGTGGCATCAAAAAAGGGCCTTGAGTTACACAGCCACGGAGAGTTGCATAGGTTCGTTGTCGAATTAGCCACGGATACCGGGGATAAAGAGCTCAGAAGACTGTGGCAGTCTGCAGGAATGTTGCACCAGAACTTCTATGAAAACTGGCTGCCGAAAGAGATGGTGGCTGGTAATATTGAGGATGTGAAGGAATTGGTGAAGAAGCTGGGATTATGAACCGACTTTTCGGATAGCCAACCCGGAGGTCTACACCCAGTTGATCAAGGATCCCCGAGCGGCCATCAAAGCTCAAAAGAGGGTGGAGGAAGATTACGAGTAAAGCACGATGAGAAAGCCGTGCCTGCTCACCAAAGGAGATGGAACGATGAACAAGTCAACCTTATCGCTGGTTATTTGCCTGGCGTTGGTGGCCCTCACAACTGCTTGTCGCCCGGCAGCGGCACCAATGGCAATCCCCACGGATACACCTACCCCAGTGCCGCCCACCGCTACCCCTCTCCCCACAGCAACGCCGATGCCCACGCCCACTCCAAGTCCGACTCCCGTTCCTACAAGCACGCCCCTGCCAACTGTCACACCGATGCCGCCCACCCCAAGTCCGACCCTCGTCCCTACGAGCACGCCCCTGCCAACCGCCACACCGGTGCCGCCCACCTCCACTCCAAGCCCTCTGCCGCCTACTCTCACACCCACTCCCGCACCGCCGACAGCAACACCTATTACTATCACTGGGATATTATGCATCCGTGGCAATCCCTGCCCACCCCGACCAACCCCTTGTCCCCCCTGTATCGTTGTGGCTTTATATCCGAATGGTTGCTGGAGCGGTTCTTGGTTCTCCCTCAATAGTAGTGTGTGTTCCTCAATAGGGGAGTTACC
>CAYRNM010000106.1:0-5592 GCA_964425465.1 uncultured Anaerolineae bacterium
CCAATTGTCATAGATGGCATCCTCGGCGTTGTCCCAATCCTTCTGGAATGTGTCCAAGCTCATAGCTGACCAGTTGGTCTCATCATCTGGTTCGCTCGCCAGAATACTTTCTAACAACAGTTTGGCTAATGCCAGCCGTTCCACAGTCGTCAGCCGCCTGGCGCCATCGAATACTTCGGCTACCTGTGGAGGGACACTCCTTACGGCCGCCCTCATTGTCATCTCTCACCTCCATAACCCTTCAACACCCCTTGTCGTGAACAGACAGCTTCTATCCACGATTATACATTTGTTTCAAATTCCATACAACCCGGTGGTTTTGCACTTTTTACACTCATCTCAGCGCTCTCCGCGTTCTCGGTGGTAAAACAAATACAACACCCTTTCGACAGGTCCATTGTATCACTCTTCTGGCTCACAGTCAAAAGCAATCAGCGAGCAACCGGCGGGGGTTATCCATAAGCATGAACCTTCGCTCACTGGACGCCGAGGGCAAAACCGGCTACAATAGGAGCCGTTGTCTTTGAAAGTGGGTTCATAGCACGACAAAAGGGGAGCAGTTCATGACATACAGGGTGACCCTCATCCCCGGCGATGGCACCGGGCCGGAGGTAATTCGAGCCGCACGCCGAGTGCTGGAAGCGACGGGCATTGAGTTCGAGTGGGATGTGCAGCGGGCAGGGGCAGAGGTGATGGAGGAACGGGGCACGCCCCTGCCAGAAGAGGTGCTGGACTCCATCCGCACCAACGGGGTAGGCCTGAAAGGGCCTATCACCACCGCCCTGGGCAGCGGCTTCCGCAGTGTGAATGTGGCCATCCGCCAGCAGTTGGACCTCTACGCCAACCTCCGCCCAGCCAAAACCATCCCCGGCGTCCGCTCCCGCTATAAAAACGTGGACCTCATCGTGGTCCGGGAGAACACTGAAGATCTGTACGCCGGCATCGAGCACTATGTCATCCCTGGGGAGGCAGCGGAGTCGGTGAAGCTCATCACCCGCCGGGCGAGCGAGCGCATCGTGCGCTTCGCCTTCGACTACGCGCGAGGCCACGGCCGGCGCAAGGTCACGGCAGTGCACAAGGCCAATGTCCTCAAATTCAGCGACGGGCTCTTCCTCCAGGTGGCGCGTGAGGTGGCTCAGGAGTACCCGAACATCGAGTTTGAGGATCGCATCGTGGACAACATGTGCATGCAACTGGTGCAGAAGCCACAAGCTTACGATGTGCTGGTGTGCCCCAACCTGTACGGCGACATCGTGAGCGACCTGACGGCGGGGTTGGTGGGGGGGCTGGGGGTTGCGCCGGGGGCCAACATCGGCGATGGGCTGGCAGTATTCGAGCCAGTGCACGGCTCAGCGCCCAAATACGCGGGGCAGAATAGAGTGAATCCCACAGCGGCCATCCTCAGCGGGGCACTCATGCTCCGTTACCTAGGTGAGGAGGAAGCGGCCGAGCGGGTGGAGCGGGCTGTGGCAGAGATGATCGCTGAGGGGAAGTACGTGACCTATGACCTGAAGCCGGATCGCGATGACCCCACGGCCGTGGGCACGCAGGAGATGGCGGAGGCGATCAGCTCACTGGTTCAGGGAAATGGCTGATCACCACCGCGCGGAGGCTTTTCAGCGGCTGAAACTCTCCAAAATCCACATCACTCCTCGGCTTTTGGAGCGCTGCCCCCGACGCATTGCCCAGCAGTTCGACAGCCTATGGGCTCCCGTGGAGGAGTTGGCACAGCGTTTGCACTCTTTGCCAACTGGGCTGGTCCAATTCCTGGCCTATACTCCCCGAGGGCACATCGTCCTGACCCCTGAAGTTTCAAACTATGAGGTCGGCCCCCAGTCCCTCCGTGGGCGAGAGCTGGAAGCTGTGGCCTTTATCTCGCTGACCGAGCTAGTCGAGGAGCCTCTGCAGGCCCTCCATGTGGTAGGCCACCTCTTGGACCACCTGCTAGGCTGCCAGGGTGTTCCCCAGGGCGGATGGCTCTCCGATGGCCAGGGCCTGAGCCCTCCCTGGGTGGAGATTGGCCAACAGATCCCTGTCCTGTTCGAACTGGGCTACACCATTGACGAAACAGCTGCAACCAACTCTCGACACTATTTCGCCCAGTCTCTGGCCTGGTACATCCAGGACCGTCAGAGGCTGAATGTGGCCGACCCTCAGATCGAAAGGCTGCTGCGCCAAAGCCTCTTCAATGAGAACTTCTGCCGGCGTACGCTGCCCTCAGGCTGCAAATAGCGCTCATATCTCGACGATGATGGGAAAGATCATGGGGCGGCGCTGGATCTCCCGGTAGAAATACTGTTGTAAAGCCTCCCGAACTCGCGACTCGGTGGCCTTGCGTGTCTCCGCGGGCTCGCTTCTCTGCAAGGTTCGCTCAATCTCCTCCCGAGCCCCTTCCAAAAGATCCTCGGCCTCACGGACGTATACGAAACCCCGAGAATGGATTTCCGGCCGCTCGCGCAGCTTATGACTCCAGGTGTCCACCTTCGCCACGGCGATCACCACTCCATCCTGGCCCAGCACCTCCCGATCGCGCATCACCGCCGGCCCCACATCCCCCACTCCTGCCCCATCCACGAACACGTATCCGCCTGGAATCCGCTCTCCAATGCGCCCACCCCGTTCGTCAAACTCCAGGACATAGCCGTTCTCCACCACCAAGGTGCGCTCCGGCGGGATGCCTATCTGCTGAGCCAGCCGGGCATGGAGCTTCAGGTGGCGCAGCTCGCCGTGGATGGGCACGAAGTAGCAGGGGCGGACCAGATGGATGAGCAGTTTCTGCTCCTCCTGACTGGCGTGGCCCGATACATGCACGGGGGCTATCTTGTCATACATCACATCGGCGCCGCGCTGGAAGAGGCGGTTAATAGTGTCGTGGACAAATTCCTCGTTGCCAGGCACAGCGTGGGCGGATATGATCACTGTGTCGCCCGGCACAATCTCGATCTGGTAGTGCTGCCCCCGAGCCATACGGGCCAACGCGGCCGAGGGCTCCCCTTGACTCCCCGTAGCGATAATCACCACCTGGCGGGGATGGAGTCGCTCGATCTCCGAGAGGTGCACAAGGAGGCCCCTGGGGATGGTGAGATACCCCAGCTCCTGGGCAATGCGGATATTTTCCTCCATGCTCCGTCCGGTGACGGCCACCTTGCGGTTGTGATGCTGAGCGGCATTCATCACCTGCTGGATGCGGGAGATAAGAGAGGCGAAGGTAGTGACGATAATGCGTCCCGGCGCTTCTTCAAATACTTGATCGAAGGCCTGATCAATGACTCGCTCCGAGGGCGTGAAGCCCGGCGATTCAGAGTTGGTGCTGTCGGCCAGCAACACGAGCACGCCTCGGTTCCCCAGCTCGGCGAGCTTGCCCAGGTCCGCCGGCCGCCCCTCCACGGGGGTGTAGTCAATCTTGAAGTCGCCGGAATGGACCACCAGCCCCTGAGGGGTATCCATGGCCAGCCCTACCCCGTCGGGGATGCTGTGATTGGTGGCGAAGAACTCCAAGGTGAAGGGCCCCAGGGATAGCGCCTCGCCAGCGTCAATGCGATGCAGTTGAGCCCGGCCCAGCATCCCGTACTCCCGCAGTTTGACCTCGATGAGGCCTAGGGTCAGTCGGGTGGCGAAGACAGGGGCTCGTATCTCCCGCAGCAGGTAGGGCAACCCCCCCGTGTGGTCCTCGTGGCCATGGGTGATGATGATGCCCTCTACCCGATCCCGCTTATCCAGGAGGTATCCGAAGTCGGGGATCACCAGGTCTATGCCCCACATATCATTTTGGGGGAACATCACCCCGGCGTCAATGACCACGATGTGATCTTGCCACTCCACGACCATCATGTTCTTGCCAATCTCCCCCAATCCGCCAAGGGGGATAATGCGTAATGTCTGGTTGGTCATAATTCCTTCTCATCCCATCCAAAAAAGGACCCCGACGAGCATCCTTCTCCCGTCGGGGTCTCTTTCCGTCTCCTTCCGCTCAGGCCCCTCAGATAGTTGTCTCTGGGCCAGTTGTCTCCGGGCCTAGTGGGACGACATTCACTGCCTGTGGGCCCTTGGGAGTATCCTCCACCGAGAAGCGCACGCGCTCGCCTTCGCGGAGGTTACGAAACCCTTCACCCATGATGGCGGAGTAGTGTACGAACACGTCCTCCTCAGCCCCATCCGGCTGAATGAAGCCGTAGCCCTTCTGCCGGCTGAACCACTTGACGGTGCCAGTCTTCTCTTCCATGCTTTGAAATCCCCTCCTTGTTCTTTCTGGACGGATATTCTATGTCGAAGTCCACCGGCCGAATCGCCGGGGACGAACGACCTCTCTTACGCGAAAACCGCCAGGGCATGTCCCTCTTCCTGGCGGTCCTCACAACGAACTATTGCAACCTGCAAAGATGGACATCCTGAAACCGAAGATAATAATACCACAAATCCCGCCAAGTGTCAAGTTGCGGAGGACGGGGTCAATGGTATAATGGAGTGAGCGACTCACCTAACTGTGAAACAATCGAGGAGGTGCAGAATGGACGTTGTGAAAGTCGGCATCATCGGCTCAGGATTCGTAGCGAATATCCACCTGGAGTCCTTCAAAATGGTGCCCCATGCTGAGGTGGTAGCCATTGCCTCGCCCACGGAGGAGCATGTGCGGGCTGCGGCAGAGAAGCATGGCGTGCCCAAGTGGTTCACCGACTATCACGATCTCCTGGCCCTGGAAGAGATTGACATGGTGACCCTGGCCCTGCCCAACTACCTCCACGCCCAGGCCTGCATTGACGCCGCCCAGGCAGGCAAGCACGTGGTGTGCGAAAAGCCCATGTGCCTCACCCTGGAGGATGCGGATCGGATGGTCGAGGCCTGCCGTGAGGCAGGGGTGAAGCTCATGTACGCTGAGGAGCTGTGCTTCGCCCCCAAGTACGTGCGGGCCAAGACGCTGGTGGAGGAGGGTGCGCTGGGCCAGGTGTACCGGGTCAAGCAGAGCGAGGAACACTTCGGCCCCCACATGGGCTGGTTCTGGGATGTGAACTGCTCTGGAGGGGGGGTGCTGATGGACATGGGCTGCCACTCCATCGAGTTCTGCCGCTGGATCTACGACAAACAGCCCATCAGGAGTGTCTACGCCGAGCTGGATACCCATGTCCACAGCGACAAGACCCGAGGGGAGGACCACTCGGTTATCATCCTCAAGTTCGCCGACGGCGGCATCGGCATCTGCGAGAACTCCTGGGCCAAGCACGGCGGCGTGGATGACGTGGCCGAGATCAACGGCTCGCTGGGCATCACCCGGGCCGACCTGCTGCGCGGCAGCTCCCTGGTCACTTACTCCGAGGCCGGCTACGGCTACGCAGTGGAGAAAGCGGCCACCACCAAGGGCTGGACCTTTACCATGTTCGAGGAGGCATGGAACTACGGCTTCCCCCAGGAGATGGCCCATTTCGCGCGCTGCGTGGCCGAGGATCTGGAGCCCCTCGAAACAGGTGAGGACGGCAAGAAGGTGTTGGAGGTGATCTACACCGCCTATGAGTCGGCCCGCCGGGGCGCGGCGGTAGAACTGCCCTTCACTCCGCCGGAGGGAGTGACCAAGCCCATTGATCTGTGGCGGCCGTGAAC
>CAYRNM010000106.1:5692-9366 GCA_964425465.1 uncultured Anaerolineae bacterium
TTCTTCGCCCACCTGAACCACTCTCAGTTGGGGGCTGAGAGAGCCAGGGAGGCGGGTTGTGATGGGCTGACGGTGGAGCTCATCCAGCTCCATCACGAGCCCCTGTCGTCGGCCGGTGAGTCAGAGGCGGATCGGCTGTTGGCTGCTTTACAGGCCGCTGATGGGCAGGTGTAGAGAGGTATCAGGGTGCTGAGACGAGGTCAGGAGGAGAGAGTTCAGATCACCATCGTGGGCCTGGGGCTCATCGGCGGCTCCATGGGCCTGGCCCTTCGAGGGACGGGCGGAGGAATACAGGTCGTAGGGCATGATCGCGAGCCCTTGCAGGCCCGACAGGCCCGTCGGCTGGGGGCCATTGACCGCGCGGAGTGGAACCTCATCCGCGCCTGTGAGGAGGCTGATGTAGTGGTACTGGCCCTGCCAGCCGATGGCCTGCGTGACACCCTGGAGGCCGTGGCCGCGGACCTGAAACCCGGCTGCCTGGTCACCGACACAGTGACGGTCAAGGGGACAGTTCTGCGTTGGGCGGAGGAATTGTTGCCTCCGCAAGTCGCTTTTGTGGGCGGAGATCCTGTTATTCAGTCGCCGGGACAGGGGCTGGATGGCGCCCGTGCTGACCTTTTCCAGGGCCAGTTATACTGTTTGACCCCCGGCGTCAACGTGCCTCCCGCTGCGGTGCAACAGGCAGCGGAACTGGTGCGGCTGCTGGGAGCGGAGCCCTACTTCCTCGACGCCGAGGAACACGATGGGTTACGGGCTGCGGTGGAACACCTCCCTGCCCTGCTCACCGTCCTGCTCCTGCGAGAAGTGGCCCGCTCCCCCGCTCCACGGGAGATGAAACGTCTGAGGGGTCAATTGCTGATCCAAGCCAGCGCGCTGATGAGCGGAGAGGCCATTACCTACCGCACTCTTTGCCTGGCCAACTCCTCCGCCATCAGCCATTGGTCGCGAGCCATGCGGCGTGGGCTCAGGAAGTTGGAGGAGCTTATAGAGGCCCGTGACGAAGAGAGGCTGACGGCACTGTTTGAGGAGGCGTTGAGAGTCGAGGGTGCAGAGCCCATAACCGAGTTGCCGAACCCCAGCCTTTGGCGCCAGTGGTTGGGAATAGGCCGCTGAAGGAGAGGGGAGTGCCTTTCACCTACATCCTCCAATGCAGGGATGGTACACTCTATACCGGCTGGACTACGGACCTGGAGCGCCGGGGCGCGGATCATAATGCCGGCCGTGGAGGGCGCTACACCCGAGGCCGACAGCCGGTGCGTTTGGTGTACTGGGAAGAGCACCCTACATCGGCAGAGGCTCAACGGCGGGAATGGGCTCTCAGGTGTCTCTCGCGGCGAAAGAAGCTGGCCCTGATCGAAGCCCAGGGAGAGGGATAGATGCCGAGCATCTCGGTGGTGTTTCCGGCCTACAATGAAGAAGCCAACGTGGGCCAGGCGGTCCGCAGGGCAATGGAGGCCGTGGCCGCTCACACCTCGGACTATGAGGTCATCGTCGTGGATGACGGCAGCCAGGACCGCACCTCAGCGGCGGTACAGGCCATCATGGGGGAACATCCCCAGGTGCGGCTAGTGCGCCACGATGCCAATCGGGGATACGGCGCGGCACTGCGCTCTGGCTTCGAGGCCACGACCAAAGAGTGGATCTTCTTCACCGCCTCCGACAACCAATACGATCCCTCAGAAATTGGCAGGCTGCTCCTGCTTATGGACGAGGCTGACATTGTGACCGGCTTTCGGGCCCACCGGCAGGATCCCTTCTTGCGCCGCCTCTACGCCTGGGCCTGGAATGGGCTGGTCAACCTGCTCTTTGGCTACCTGAGCCGGGACATTGATTGTGCCTTCAAACTCTTCCGGCGAAACATCCTGGAGGAGATGGTCCTCACTTCATCGGGAGCAATGGTTGATACTGAGCTTCTGGCCGGGGCCAAGCGGAGGGGGTTTCGCATTCGAGAGGTTGCGGTGAGCCACTTCCCCCGCCAGGTTGGCCATCAGACGGGTGCGGATCCACGGGTGGTCCTGCGGGCCTTTCGAGACCTCATCCGCTATCGGTGGGAGCTGGGGCGGGGGTAGAGCCTGAGGAATTGGGCCTCACTCTGTATTGGCGGGCTCAGGGGCATCCAAGCCGGGACTACCGTCTTCATCCACTTGGTGGATAGGGAGGAGGACCATCGCCGCCCAGGGGGATGGCCCGCCGCTGCATGGCGACTACCCGACGGGGGTCTGGGCTTCTGGCGAACGGGTGGTTGATCCACATTGCATCCACTTTCGAGCCGAAGCCGAGAAGCTCCGCTAGCGGGTGGGGTTATACGATCTGGCAACGATGGAAAGGCCTCCAGTCCACGGGCGGATAGTCTGCGGCTGAGGATCGATCAGGTGGAGTTGGAGATGGAGTGAGAGAAGGGAAGCATATGGTCGGCCCATCGAGGCCAGCTCAACGGCGAGTAGAACATGGGTTGCGGATTCTGGCCATTGCCCCTACCTCTTTCTTCGCTGACTATGGCTGTCATGTGCGCATTTTGGAGCAAATCCGCCTTCTACAGCGGTGTGGCCACCAGGTTCATCTGTGCACCTATCGCTCTGGGGGGGACGTCCCCGGCCTGACCATCCGACGCACCTGGCCCCTTCTCTGGCGGCGGGGGCTGGAGATCGGCTCCTCACTGCATAGGATCCCCTATGATCTGCTGCTAGGCCCTTTGGCTTTGCGCCAAGCACTGCACCTACGCCCTCACCTGATCCATGCCTACCTCTACGAGGGGGCACTCCTGGCCCTTCCAACGAGCCGACTGCTGGGGATCCCCATACTCTTCGATTTCCAGGGCAGCCTCACCAGCGAAATGGTTGATCATTACTTTCTAAAGCCCGGGAGCTGGGCTCACTGCTCCCTGCGCTGGTTGGAAAGAGTCATCAATCGCTGGCCAACGGTGATCACGGTCAGTTCCCATCACGCAGCTGGCTTTCTGCAAAGTGATTCCAGGATTACACCATCCTCCATCGACGTGGTGTACGATGGGGTGGATGGCACAAGATTTTGCCCCGGTCTTCTCTCCTCTGGCGAGCGGAAGGCCCTGCTGGAGGGACTGGGGATTCCCTGTGACAGGCGCATGGTAGTCTATCTGGGTTTGCTGGCCGAATACCAAGGTATCTCTCCCCTGCTGGAGGCAGCAGCCCGCCTGCGCACCCAGCAACCAGATGTCCACTTCCTCATTATGGGCTTTCCTCGGGTGGATGAGTACCGGCGGTTAACCCATCGGTTAGGGATAGCGGATGCGGTAACCCTCCCCGGCCGGATCCCCTACGACCAGGCGCCTCGCTACCTGGCGCTAGGAGAGGTGGCGGTGGCACCCAAGCTATCGGCCACGGAGGGAAGTGGGAAACTCCCCAACTACATGGCCATGGCCCTTCCCACGGTGGCCTTTGACACCCCTGTTAGCCGGGAGTACCTGGGTCCAGCGGGGTGTTATGCCCCACCAGGGGATGTCCAGGCTCTGGCTGAACAGATAGAGGCGCTGTTGGCCAATGAAGAGGAGGCGCGGGCGCGTGGCCTGCAACTGCGCGAACGGGTGCTCCAACTTTATTCCTGGGAGGTGGTGCAAGGGCAACTGGAGGCCGCCTATGCCCAGGCCTTGGCCGAGGAGAGGCGGCAAAAGGTGGTCCCCAGTGCCTGATCACGCACCA
>CAYRNM010000107.1:0-4485 GCA_964425465.1 uncultured Anaerolineae bacterium
GTGCCTCAGCTTGCCTCCGAGGCCCCCCTGACGGTGAGTTCTTAAAACGGCTTAAGTCTCCTTAGCTGCCAATGCCAAGTGGCTGGGCATCCTGAAACGCAAGCGCAAGAGCCCCAAGCTGGAACTGCCCCCCTTGACAAATTCGGCTAGCCCTTAATTTGTGACTAATGATCTAACTGAAAAGTTGCCAAGCGTCAGTCATTGGAGTACACTCCCATCGGAGTTGAAGAAACCAGGAGGAGGGCACCGATGGCTGAGCAACCCCAGAGGAAGCCATACCCGACCGATCTGACCAACGCCGAATGGGAGAGAATCGAACCACACGTTCCGGCACCCAAACCAGGGGGGAGACCCCGACGGCATCCGATTCGCGAGATTCTGAACGCTATCTTCTACCTCCTGCGGGCGGGTTGCGCCTGGCGGATGTTGCCGCATGACTTCCCGTCTTGGCAGATGGTCTACCCCTACTTTCGGCTCTGGCGCAAAGATGGGACGTGGGAGCAGATCAACGCTGCCTTGCGAGAGGAGGTCCGTGTGGCGGCGGGTCGGGAGCCAGAACCAAGTGCGGCGATTCTGGACACTCAGTCGGTCAATACGACCGAAGTCTCAGGGGTTCGGGGGTACGACGCCGGGAAGAAGGTCAACGGTCGGAAGCGTCACCTCTTGGTGGACGTCATGGGCCTGGTGTTGATGGTCATGGTTCACGCCGCCAACATCCAAGACCGAGAGGGCGCGAAGTTGGTCTTGAACAAGGTCAGGGGGCGCTTCCCGCGGCGGCAGTTGATCTGGGCTGATGGCAGTTATGCCGGCAAGCTTGTTGACTGGGTGAAGACCATCTGCCACTGGGTACTGGAGATTGTCCGGCGCCCTGAGGGGGTGAAAGGGTTCCAGGTGTTGCCCCGGTGCTGGGTGGTCGAGCGGACCTTCGGTTGGCTGGGTCGGCACCAGCGGCTGAGCAAGGACTACGAAGGGTTGCCTGAAACGAGCGAAGCCATGATCTACGCCGCGATGGTTCACCTGGCTGACACTCTTTTCAAATGCACAGAAATCGTTTGTCGAGGTGTCTGGAAATCAGACAACAGCAGCGTAGTCACTCGCACATCACTCCTTCTCCCGGCGTTATGGTAAAATACACCCGCTTTTCAGACACGCTCTAAATCCATACGGGGAGGTGTTCGCTAGCCTGTGGGAGGGTAGGTGAGTAGCACGACTCAAAAACATCATGGTCTCCTCTTGGTCCTGCATAGTTGCGAATTGACCCATCGGAGACCACAGGGTAAATCTTGGCCAACCCAAGTCGGGGCGGGCGGACTCGAACCGCCGACCTCACGGTCCCAAACCGCGCGCTCCAACCGGCCTGAGCTACGCCCCGCTTACTGCTATAGTATATGACAATTGAGTCGCAGAGTCAAGTGGCTATGGCCCCCAGGCGATCTGATCCCGCTCCCAGCGGCTATCGTAGTCCGTGGAGAGGGTGAAAAGCTTACGCACCTCGCTGCCATCAGGACGCATGAGATACAACCCCCAATCCCCATCTCGATCGGAGACAAAGGCCAGTTCACTCCCATCGGGCGACCACACGGGCAGGCCATCCCGCGCTTCGTTGACCGTGATCTGCCGCACCCACCCCTCCCGCGTGATGACGTGCACCTCCCAATCGCCATCGTGATCAGACATGTAGGCCAACCACTGACCGTCGGGCGACCAGATCAGGCCAATGTCCTGAGGGCTGACGGTGATGCGCATGGCCTCCTCCACACCGGGCGGGCGCACGTGGATGCCACATGCCTCACCCTCACATCCCGTATAGGCGAACCACCCCTGAGGTCCCCAGGCCGGTGCCCAGCCGGAGGCCAACTCCTCTGGATCCCCCTGCCCGTTGATGGGGAGGGCGTAAATGCGACCGCTGTGGGGATCATCCCCTGGCACAACAAAGGCTATTCTTTGCCCATCGAGCGACCAGGTGGGCTTCATCCCCTGAGCCGTTCCGGGCAGCGAGGTGACAACTTGCCCCGTCCGGTCGATGATGTACAGCCCCTCCTGGCCTGCCACCGAGGATCGCACTGCTAAAAGCTGACCATCGGGGCTGAAGGCCGGTTGGCAGAGCCCCTCCCTCAGCCGCACCCAGCGGGGGCCGCCCGTGGGATCGAAACGGATCAGGTACAGGGCTGGCCCCTCCAACTGGGGATCATAGAGGGTCAAGGCCAGGGTGCCCTGCTCTGATGCCGGCTGTCCCCCTTCTGTGAGGGTCATGGGCATTGTGGGATGGATGGGCGAGGGTGCGGAGGCCATAGCGCATCGCTCACTGGCCTCAACCCGCCTCTCCTGAACCGTCGGGTCGGCCCGGAGCTCAAGCGTTTTGGCATATTGGGCCTCCGCCAGACACCAATCGCCCTCTTCGGCAGCGTAATCCCCGTAGGCCAGATGGGCCTGATACAGCCGCTCGGCCACATCCCTGTAGCTGGCATCCAAGGCGTAGAGCTGGGCGAATGCCTCCGCCGCCTGGGCCCAATCGGCCCCCCAGAATCCCAGGCCAGCCAGGTAGAGCGACAGCCGCTCCCGCTGCTCTAAAGCCTCCTCGCTCTCCGGATGCCAAGTCAGGGCCTGATCGAAGCTGCGCAGCGCCTCCTCCAGCCGGCCCTCAGCCGCCAGAGCCTGCCCCCGCCGATAGAGGACATCGTAGAGCAGCGCCCCTACCTTTTCGGCCTCGTACTCTGGCTCGATGGACCGCAGCTCTTCCAGAGCGGCCAGCACCCCTTCCCAATCCCCCTTTTCGTAACAGGATAGCGCCTGTTCGTATAACTGATCGGTTATAGGCTCCTCGGGTTGGGGAGTAGGAATAGAGGTAGGGGTGGGGATGGGCTGCGATCTCCACTGAGCCTCGACCAGCCGGGCCCGTGCCCCCTCCACCGAGGGATCGAGCTGCAGAGCCATCTCGAATTCAGCCATGGCCAGCTCATACCGATCGGCCTGCATATGTGCCAGGCCGCGGGCGTAGTGCTCCGCTGCGGCCTCCCGACGAAGGGCGGCCCGTTTCTGCAGCCCCTGATAGACTCCCACTCCGCCGACTGAAATAAAAGCGAGGAAAAGAAGGAGCATGACCGTCCCCAGGCCCCGCGCCCAGGCCCAGACCGATGAGGGATCTTCTGTATGGTTATAACTCACGGCATATGTTCTCCCTAATGGAAGAAGGGCTATCGCCCAGGCACGATGGCCGAAGGTGACGGGCGGCTCACTGGGCTTTCTCCTCGGCCCTTAATTATACTGGATTTGGAGCATTCTGTCCAATAAGCTTGACTTGCCCTTGGGCTGGTGGTATCATTGACCCCGCCCAAAGTCACTCATCGGAAGTTCCTTGCTCCTTTGCTTTTAACCGCACCCGCCTGAAGAACTGGGGCTGGATGATATTCTCCAGCATCTGTTCACGGCGGTGCGGGTCCTGGAATGAGCCATGTACCTGGACCAGCGCCCTAAACGCCGCCTATCCTCGTTGCGCATCGCCGTGGAAGTGGTCCTGATCCTCGCCGGTCTGTACGTCATCACCCACCGCCCCGAATGGGCTCGCCCCTTTGAGCCCACGCCAGCCCCCACCCGAAGCGGGGCCTCTTTCCTGGCCGAGGCGGAGGTTGCCTACGAGGAGGGCCGGCTGGATGAGGCCATCACCGCCTACGAGCAGACCGCTCGTCTGGAGCCGACCGATCCAGAGGTGTTCATCGCCTGGGCGCGCCTTCTCACCCTGCGCCACCACACTGCCGAGGCCATACGGCAGGCCCGCAGGGCGGTGGAGTTGGCCCCCGATAGTGCGGCGGCTCATGCAGTGTTGGGACGGGCCCTCGATTGGGATGGCCAGTTCGACGAAGCCATCGCGGCCTGCCTGCGGGCCGTCGAGCTCGATCTCTCCTATGCTGAAGGGCACGCCTATCTGGCCGAGGCCTATGCAGACCAAGGCCGATGGGAACGCGCGCTGGAGATGGCACAGCAGGCCGTGGAACTAGATGGCTCCAGTGTGGATGTGTTCCGCAACCTGGGGTATGTCCTGGAGGTGCAAGGCTGCTACGAGGAGGCCATTGCGGCCTATCAGAAAGCCATCGCTCTCCATCCCCGGCTGGCCTTCCTGTACACCAGCGTGGGGCGAAACTGCCGGGTGCTGGGGAACTACGAGGAGGCCATCGCGCAGTTTGAGCAGGCGGCCACAGTGGACCCCGGCGATGCGGAAGCGCGGGACGAGTTGGGGTGGACTTACTATGAGCTGGGGGAATATGAGCGGGCCATCAGCGAACTGGAGAAAGCCCTGGAGGTTGACCCCACCTACGTATCGGCCTACGGCCATCTGGGCGTGGTCTACTACGTGCGGCGCAATTACGAAGAGGCCATCGTAAACTTCAAGCGAGCGATTGAGTTAGGCGGTGACAGGGTGGAATATTACTATGCCCTGGGGCTCTCCTACGCCTATCTCGATCAATGCGATCAGGCCCGCCCCTGGCT
>CAYRNM010000107.1:4585-9355 GCA_964425465.1 uncultured Anaerolineae bacterium
ATGGCCAGAAAAGTGATCTTCGGTGAGGAAGCACGTGATTCTCTGCTGCGAGGCGTGGAGGCGGTGGCTCGGACGGTGGGGACCACGCTGGGGCCCATGGGGCGCAACGTGAGCATGGACAGGAGCTATTCGACCACTATGCCACCCGACGTCACCCACGATGGGGCCAAGGTGGCCGACCAGATCGAACTGCCGGATCCCTTTGAGGATATGGGAGCGCAGTTGGCCAAAGCTGCTGCGGCCAAAACCAATGACGCGGCTGGCGATGGCACGACCACTTCTGTGGTCCTGGCCCAGAGCATGGTCCATGAGGGGCTGAAGAATGTGGCCGCCGGCAGCAATCCCATGCTCATCCGCAAGGGCATCGAGAGGGCCACCCGAGCGGTGCGCGAAGCGCTCAAGGAGATGAGCATCGAGCTGGAGACCAGGGAGCAGATCGCTCACGTGGCGGCCATCTCGTCTCACGATCGCCAGGTAGGAGAGCTCATCGGGGAGGCCTTCGATCACATCGGGCCCCAGGGCAAGATCGTGATCGAAGATTCCCCCCGCATCGGGTTAGAACTGCACTATGTGAATGGCATGTCCTTCGAGCGAGGGTACTTCTCGCCCATCTTCATCACGAACAGGGACACCCGAGAGGCGGTGGTGGAGAATCCCTATATCCTCATCACCGATCATCACCTGACCACCGCCCAGGACGTGATCCCTCTCTTGGCACGGCTGAGGCAGATAGGGGCCAAGAACCTGGTCATCATAGCGGTGATTGTCAAGGGTGAGGCGTTGGCCATCCTGGTCACCAACAAACAGCGTGGCACCTTCAACGTTCTGGCAGTGAAGGCCCCCATGTTTGGGCAGTGGCAGAAGGGCGCCTTGCAGGATGTGGCGGCCTACACTGGTGGCTATGCCCTCCTGGGCGATCTGGGACGCCGCATGGACGCGGTGACCATCGGTGACCTGGGGCGGGCCAAACGAGTGGTGACCACCAAGGAGGATACGGTGATCTTCGGCGGCACGGGAGCCGAATGGGAGATCAGAGAGCAGGCCAATCTCATCAAGCGGGCCATGGCCCAGGCCCCCAACGCCTACGAGTGGGAGAAGCTGGATCAGCGGCTATCGCGCCTCACCGCTACGCTGGCCACTATCCGGGTGGGCATGCCCACTGAGGTGCAGCTCAAGGAGATGAAGGCTCGCCTGCGGGATGCGACCGAGGCCACCCGAGGCGCGGTGGAAGAGGGGATTGTGCCCGGCGGTGGCGTGGCATTGATCAACGCCATCCCCGCGCTGGATAGGGTGGAGGTGAAGTGGCCGGAGGAGCAGATAGGGGTGGACATTGTCCGACGGGCGCTGGAAGAACTGCTCAGACGGTTGGTGTGGAACGCGGGTGGGGATCCGGCCGCCGTTTTGGGCGAGGTCCGATACCGCCAGAGGGCAGAGTCCAATCCCAATATTGGGTACGACATCATCCGGCAGCGCTACGGCGATATGATGGAGATGGGGATCATTGACACCACCAAAACGATGCGCACCGCCCTAGAGAACGCGGCCTCAGTAGCCATGATGGTTCTCACCACCGACGCCCTGGTGCGTACCGACAAAAAAGATAAGTGGGAAAAAGATTGGGAAAGGC
Organism: uncultured Anaerolineae bacterium; assembly: GCA_964425465.1. Classification (GTDB taxonomy): domain Bacteria; phylum Chloroflexota; class Anaerolineae; order JAYEMR01; family JAYEMR01; genus JAYEMR01. Next base: position 6,213 of record CAYRNM010000107.1, read on the forward strand.
AGGAGGCGGAGAAGAAGGAGAAGGAACAACAAGGCAGAAGATAAAGGGTCAGGAATGCTCCCCAGTGCAGCTAATGCAAAGCTCTCCTCACCCAGAGCGAGGAGAGCTTTTCTCTTTGGACAGACAGGGCTGATTGCTGAACGCTCACCGGCCAAAACGCCGAATCAGCTCTCCAATGAACCTGATCCCCGCCCAGTAGTCCTCCAGACGGATGTTCTCGTTAGGGGCGTGGCCATTAGAACCGGGATAGCCCACGCCCATGGTCACGGCTGGGATACCCAACGCCTGCGACAGGGGGTACATGGGCCCGCTGCCGGCCATCAGGGGATAGATCACCGGCGGCTGGCCGTAGGCTGACTCCACCGCGGCCCTCGCCGCCTGGACGATGGGTGCATCCGCAGGGGATTTGGCCGGGTGCTCCCCCGCATAGGGCACGATCTCGATGTCGGTGAACCCCCGCCGATCCAGGTGCTCTCGTAAGAGCTGGAGCGCCAAGTCGGGGGTCAAATGGGGCACCAGCCGCAGGTCCAGTTTGACTATGGCCTGGCTGGGCAGCACGGTCTTGGTGCTCTCCCCAATGTAGCCCGCCCGAAAGCCGCAGATGGTGCAGGTAGGCTCGTACAGGTGCTTCTTCAGCGCCTCCACCCCCCTCAATCCCCGGATGAACTCCGGGATGCCGAACCGCTCCCGCATCTCCTCCTCCTCGAAGGGGATAGCCCGCAGCATGGCCCACTCCGCCTCGGTGGGTTCGGCCACGTAGTCCATGTAGCCGTCAATGGTGATGTGATCCTCCGCATCTTTAAGCGTGGACAGGGCCCACACCAGCCCCCAGGCGGGGTTGGGCACCAGGGTCGCCATTGAGGAGTGCAGGTCATTCTTGGCCCCTCTGGCTCGCAGTTCCACGTATTGAATGCCCTTGAGCCCCAGGGTGAGCACGGGCCGGTCCGCCTCATCCCGGCCGCCGCCCTCCCACAGGCAGCCATCGGCCTGGAGCACATCCGCATGGGCGGCGGCGAAGTCGGCCAGATGGGGGCTGCCCACCTCCTCCTCCCCCTCTACGACGAATTTGATCTTCAGGGGCAGTTTCCTAAAGACCGCTTGATAGGCTTCGATGGCCTGGACGCGGGCCATGAGGTCCCCCTTGTTGTCGGAGACCCCTCGGGCGAAGAGTTTGCCCTCTCGCACTGTCGGCTCAAAGGGGGGCGACTCCCACTCCTCCAGCGGATCGGGAGGCTGCACGTCGTAATGGTTATAGATCAGCAGCGTCCGCTCCCCCTCCCCGATCTCCCCGTAGACGACCGGTGGCCCGTCATTAACGGGCAGAAGCTGCACCTCAGCCCCCAGCCTTTCCAGCTGCTCCCGGACCAGGGTAGCCATCTCCTCCATGCCCACCCCCTGGGCGGCGATACTGGGCTGGGCGCAGAAGGCCATCAACTCACCCAGGAATTGATCCTTGTGTGTCTCGACGTAGACTGTGAATGAGTCCATCTCCCTCTCCTTCCAAACCGTGTAGTCTCTCCATTTACCCAAAGGGCACCTATTCGACACGGATAGCCTGTGCCTGCGCCTTGAGACACAGCTCCGCTGCCTTGAACGCATGTTCCTGCGTCATGGCGTTTTCGGTGCGGTTCAGGCAGTCAAGAATGAGCTGTCCAAAGAAGGGAAACCCGACCTTGCCCTGCACAGAAAGGTGCTGCTCTTTCTCGTGATTCACGAGGTACACCTGGTCGCCAGTAGGATCACGTCCGACGTCAGTATACTTGCGGAGCTCCATATACCCCTCTGTACCGAGGATGAAGGTTCGGCCATCGCCCCAGGTACGCAGCCCATCGGGCGTGAGCCAGTCCACACGGAAGGTGTTCGTCGCGCCGTTGTCGGCCACCAGCGTTGCATCGCCATAATCCTCAAGCTCCGGATACTGTTTGAACTTGTAGTTTGCCACTTTACTGTGCAACACTTTGGCGTCTTTGGCTCCGGCAAAGAAGAGGAATTGTTCAATCTGATGGCTGCCGATGTCAATCAAAATGCCGCCGTAGCGCTCCTTCTGGAAGAACCAGTCGGGGCGTGTCTCCGCCCTGATACGATGCGGCCCCAGGCCGATAACCTGGACGACGCGCCCGATGGCCCCTTGATGGATCAGTTCTCCAGCATACACCGCAGCCTCCACGTGCAGGCGTTCACTGTAGTAGACCATGTACTTGAGGCCCGTCTCCGACACCTTGGCGCGTGCCTGGGCCAGTTGGTCGAGCGTGGTCATGGGTGCCTTGTCGGTGAAGTAGTCCTTTCCATGATCCATCACCCGCAGCCCGAGTCCACACCGATCAGCCGGAACGGCGGCACCGGCAACGAGCTGTACCTCCTGATCATTGAGCACTTCTGCCTCGCTACGGGCGGCCTGGGCCTGTGGGAATCGGCTGCGGAAGGCCTCCACCTTTGCTGGGTCCGGATCGTACACCCATTTGATCTCCGCACCTGCTTCAACAAGGCCATTGCACATCCCGTAGATATGCCCGTGATCCAGCCCGATCGCGCCGATAACGAATTCGCCAGGTTTGATGACCGGCTCAACCGTCCCTTTGGGCGCATAGGTCATCCCATCCGTTCTTTGCATGTTGTCTCCTTTTCGCGCGTATCTATCTCTTGTGTGTATGCCAGCTATGTGTGCACATTTTGACGGCCTGCCATCCTTGTTCAGGCGTGCTCTCTACATTATAACCCAAATCCAGGTTGCTGTCCACTGTGGTCCCCGCTCCTCTGCACAGCCTGTGGGGGCTCAAACCTGCAAAACCCCTCCGCCACAGACAAGGCGAGAGGGGTTGCAGAAGGAAACAGCACGGATGCCACGTCGCATCCGCAGATCGGTTGGAGTAGCACAGCTTGTACCCGTAGGGTGCTTGCTGTGCGTTGCAGCAAAGCGCGAGGCAAGCCTCGCTATTCCGATAGCAGCCTGGCTATCAGTGGAGGCGCGAAGCAAGCTTCGCTATTCCTTTGTCTAGAATGGCAACACCCCGGCGGATGTCCGGGGTGTTGTTGTCCATACTGACCAGGGTCTGTCCTTTAAGGGGCTGCCCTGGCCAGGGATCGCTGCTGAAGCCTGCTATTCCTCAACTGCGAGGGGCTCCTTAGGTGGAGAGGGGGGAATC
>CAYRNM010000108.1:0-9352 GCA_964425465.1 uncultured Anaerolineae bacterium
TGCTCCTGGAGAAGGCAGTGGGGTTCATCCTGGAGATGACGGCCCAATTGCCCCACATGTCAACTCAAAGTGCCTCAGCTTGCCTCCGAGGCCCCCCTGACGGTGAGTTCTTAAAACGGCTTAAATTCAGTCAAGATGTGTAACACATTCTGCAACCTAGAGGCCAGCCTCAGCACACACATGCCTGTGCTCTTGGCTGGCGCATTTCTCGATGTCGGCGGTTGTGTTGTGGCAGGCCAGCAAGGGCCGGTAAGCAGCTCAAGTCAAAATCCAATCAATGAAGGGCTGTTCCTCCCCTTCCTCATTGGTCCAAGCGAGGGCGCGGAGTTTAACCTGGGTCTCATCTTCAAAGATCAGGTCAAGGTAAGTGCCATCCTCATCGGGAATAACATCTACGATCCGTTTGCCAACTATAAACTCGCGGAACTCTCGCCAGCGCTCCCCCTCGGTCACCTCTGGGATCATCACGATGGGACGCCCATCTCCTCTCCTGGCCAGTTCCATGGCCAGGGCCAGGTTGGCCCCAAGCAACTCCGGATCGTCTTGAGGGAGGTTGATCACATGCGCACCTGGAAATATCGGCTGCAGTGCGCTGGGGTTTCTCAACACATGCAGCAGTCGTTTTTTAGTCAGAGCCAGATTCCGCTGGAACATTTCTTCACGTGTCAGAGTCATTTCCTTCTCCTCTCCTCATAGGCCTGCCGATAGAATTCCCATTGACAATGTATCTCCTCCAAAGCTGTGGTAAGAGCTTCTGCCAGGTCAGTGTAGGGTATCTCTAGCTTCTCCTGAGTACCATCTGGCTTCAATATGTCGCGGTGGAAGAAGCCATGCGCCATGTCATATCTGACCAAGGGCTTCCATTGGCCCTCAATCTCAGCCTCGTACTGAATCAGACCGATCTCTATGACACCACCTTTTCTGGCAGTGAACTCCACCCTAAGCCGGTCTTGGTGTGTGAGATTCTCTATCCAATCTTTCCTGCCCACCGAAGCTTCCCTTGGGCTAATGCGATGGCGGCTGGGATGTTGTATTACTTATCTAGGGGGGAATTATGGCACTTCTTACAGATCCTGTCAAACCGCTGCGCCTGGAATCCTCGAAGGCAGTCGGCCAATGCCAGCAAGGGCCTGTAGGCAAAAGTCCTGCTCAGCAACAGCTATCTGTCCATTCCCCGTTCTCCATCACAGCAGCCGCAGCCTGGTCACCCGGGGATCAATGATCACCTCATCCGCCTCGAAGTCAAGCTTGAAGCGCCAGGCCTGCATCGTCTTGGCCCCAATGATGACCTGGCTTGAGAGATCAGGGATGACCATGAACTCGTCCGAGAAGCGGTAGCCCTCCAGGTGAAAATCCAGAGTCACCCTTTCCTTCACCTCTACCGTTCTCCCCGCCTCCGCTGTCTCCAAAGGGAGGGGGCTGGGAAGGGGGATGAATGTCTCCAACTTCTCAGCTAGGTCCCGATCAATGCAGGAGTAGGTGGCCCCACTGTCGAACAGGCCGACCCGTTCGCACTCCCCTTTGGAGCCCACAAGCTTGATCTCTTTCTCGATAACGGCCATTGGTTGCACCTCCTTGGTTATATTATACACTAATCACCTATCCTGTCAAAGGGACGGCTTACCTCAGCCTGTCCCCTGGCCACCTGTGCCGCCCGTCCCCTGGCCAGGACGGGCTGGACAGGGTAGCCACAGGCGCAGGCAGCCTGTCCTGGCTGACCGCCAGGTCAGTCCAGGGAACAGGAACTCGTACCTCCAACACCCATGCTGGGTGCACAAATGCCAGGGGCCCGTCCACTGACGAGCCCCTGGATATGTAGCGATTCTGGCTGCTTATTCGGCCACGGCCGCCTCTTTGCGGGCGAAGAGCTCCTCGTCCACCGGGTAGCCCCCCTTGCGAGTGAAGGTGAGCTGGCCATCGGCCACATCTACGATGACCACGTCGCCGGGCTGGAACTGGCCCTCCAAAAGCCGCTTGGACAACGGGCTCTCCACGTGCTTCTGTAAGGTGCGCCGCAGGGGACGCGCGCCAAACTGGGGGTCGTATCCTTCCTCGGCCAGCCACTCGCGGGCCGCCTCGGTCAGCTCCACGCCCAACCCCCGCTCCCCCAACCGCTCCCCAATCTCCACCATCTGCAGGTCTACAATCTGCTTCACGTGATCCTTGGTCAGGTTGTGGAAGATGATGATCTCGTCAATACGGTTCAGGAACTCGGGGCGGAAGGTCCTCTTCAGCCCCTCGCGCACCTCCTTCCCAAACTGTATCTCCTCTGGTGTGGTGTCCTCCTTGCGGAAGCCCAAGGTGCCCCCCTTCTTGGCGTATTGGGTGCCAATGTTGGAGGTCATGATCACCACCGTGTTGCGGAAGTCCACTGCATGGCCCTGGCCGTCGGTCAGCCGTCCATCCTCCAGGATCTGCAAGAGCGCGTTCCATACATCGGGGTGCGCCTTCTCGATCTCGTCAAAGAGGATCACTTGATAGGGCCGACGGCGGACGGCCTCGGTGAGCTGACCGCCCTCCTCGTAGCCCACATAGCCCGGCGGAGCGCCGTAGAGCCGGCTCACGGTATGCCGCTCGCGGTACTCGCTCATATCAATGGCCAGCAGAGCATCCTCGTCGTCGAAGAGGAACCAGGCCAGTGCCTTGGCCAGTTCGGTCTTGCCCACCCCGGAGGAGCCCAGGAAGATGAAGCTCCCGATGGGCCGCTTAGGATCCTTCAGACCCGACCGGGCCCGTCGGATGGCATCGGACACAGCGGCGACGGCCTCCTCCTGGCCTACGATACGCTCGTGCAGTTGCTCCTCCATGTGGAGCAACTTCTCTGCTTCGGTCTGCATTAAGTCGCTGACTGGGATACCGGTCCAGGAGGCCACCACCTGGGCGATATCCGATTCCTCCACCACCTCATCCAGTTGCTGCTCCTCCCGCCAGCCGTCCCGCCGAGCGGTGAACTCCGCCTCTAGCTTTAACCTTTCGCTCTTGTACTGAGCGGCATGCGCGTAGTCGCGGGCGGTCCAGGCCCTTTCCTCCTCATTGGTCAGCTCCCACAGCCGCCGCTTCATCTCCTTCAGCTCCGGGGGCATGGAGTAGATGTCCACCCGCAGCTTGGCTGCCGCTTCGTCAATGAGGTCAATGGCCTTGTCAGGGAGATGCCGGTCACTGACGTAGCGGTGGGACAGGCGCGCCGCCGCCTCCAGCGCCTGGTCGGTGTAGGTGACGTGGTGGTGCTCTTGGTAGCGGGGTCGCAGCCCCCGCAGCATCTCGATGGTCTCCTCGACGCTGGGCTCCTCGACATAGATGGGGGCGAAGCGGCGCTCTAGCGCGGCGTCCTTCTCGATGTAGCGGCGGTACTCGTCGGTGGTCGTGGCGCCAATACACTGCAGTTCCCCACGGGCCAGGGCGGGCTTCATCATGTTGGAGGCGTCAATGGCCCCCTGGGCCGCGCCAGCGCCCACGACGGTGTGCACCTCGTCAATGAAGAGGATGATCTTCCCCTGCGCATGCTGGATCTCCTCCAGCGTTGCCTTCAGCCGCTCCTCGAACTCGCCCCGGAAGCGCGTTCCGGCGATCATGGCCCCCAGGTCGAGCTGCACGATCCGCTTGCCCATCAGGGTCTCCGGCACATCGTCGGCAACGATCTTCTGGGCCAGCCCTTCCACGATGGCCGTCTTGCCCACACCTGCCTCGCCGATGAGCACCGGGTTGTTCTTGGCGCGCCGGGAGAGCACTTGAATCACCCGCAGGATCTCGGCGTCGCGGCCGATAACCGGGTCCAGCTTCCCCTCTCGTGCCTGCTGGGTGAGGTCCCGGCTGAACTTCTCCAGGGCCCGATACTGCGTCTCTGCCTGGGGGCTGGTGACCTTCTGTCCGCCACGGACCTTCTGGATAGCCTGCAGTGCCTGGTCGTGGTTGATTCCTGCATCGGCCAGGATGTGCGCCGTAGGGGTGTTTCGCTCCCGGGTCATGGCCAGGAAGAGGTGCTCGGTGGAGATGTACTCATCGTCCAGTGGCTTGGCCTCCTCGCTAGAGAGGTCTATCAGCCGCTTCACGCGGGGGGTGATGAAGACCTGGCCTGTCCCGCCGCCGTAGACGGCCGGCTGGGTGAGGGCTCTAAGCACATCCTCCACCCGGCCCCGCACCACATTGGCATCCACCTCCATCTCGGCCAGTACCTGAGAGATGAGCCCCTCCGGTTGCTCCAGCAGGGCCAACAGGAGATGTTCAGTATCTATCTGACTATGGTTATAGCGTTGCAGGACTTCGTAGGCCCGCATGGCCGCGTCCTGCGCACGCTCTGTGAATCGGTCAAAGCGCATCATGTGTTTTACACCTCACAGTCCCGTCAAACTGCTTCACGTCACAGTCAACAAGTCAACTTTGTTTGCCTATGGCCTCGTTGCCCTGTTAACTTATGGCCTCATTACTCCTCCATAGTGTAGCATCATCATGTTAGAATGACATTAGAGGAATCCGGGGAGTTCACAGTTGATCAGGCTATGGAAGGCTATGGAAAGCACAGGGGGTGGTTTTGCACCATCCCCTGCGTCCCAGCCTCAGTATCGGAGCAGGCCACCTATCCCTCCAGCCTGCTTCAGCGCCTCGCTGTCCGGCACCACCTCCACCTGGCCGCCATCCTCTACCACTCTATGCACGACGAGGTTCACCGCGTCGGCAATTTCCTCAAACTCGCCCCCGCAGAAGGGGCATCCTTCCAGTGGTTGTACGGTCAGATACCCGCACCCGGAGCAGCGGTAGGCAGGAGCGGCGTAGCCGGCTGATATCAGCAGCGTCTGGACCCTCCCCTCCTGCGCGGCGGCCAGGGTGTCGGCCAGACCCGTCGTCCCTCGGCCTCCTGCCGCGGAAGCGCTCATCATGGCCTCGATGAGCTCCGCCTCCTGTTCCCTTTCCACAGCCAGAAAGAGGTCCTTCGAGCGGAGCAGCACCTCGCTGGCCGAAGCCTCAATGTCCAGCGGGAGCTCTCCCACCACCAGCTTTTGAACCGACTTGGGCAACATCTCGCGAAATAGAGCCGTGTTCTGCTCCGTGCCACCCAGGATGAGCCGTTGGCACTCGTTGGCCTGACAGAAGCGGGCTATGATGTCCGCTGCCTCTCGAAGGTTGTGCAGGGCGTGGTCATCCACGTGCCGCTGATAGCGTTGTGCGGCCCAGCCTCCCTGTTTGTGGCGGCTGGGGAGCTCCTCATCGGCCATCACCTCGTACTCGATGATCTCTCCCAACTGGATGACGAAGAAGCGGGCTCTATCGCGCCCCACCAGCGCCACAGCGCAGGGTTTGTACTCATCCAGCAGAGTGGCCAGGGGCTTGATGTTAGGCTGCTCACCGATAAAGGCTGTGTTAGCCAGAGGCACAGCTACGGAATACACCTGCCAAAAACCCTTTGCCTGGCAGGAGAAGGCCGCGATCCCTTTGGCTTGCCAGTCATGCTCGAAATCCAGAAAGCGCTCGACCCGTTTCTGGTCTTCCCGTGGGACCTTCTCTTCCAGTCTTCGGAAGAGCTCCCACAGGGTGAGTTTGCATTTCTCCTTGGTCTGATGGGTGAGGTCAGTATCCAGGTAAAGGCTCACCACCAGGGAACCTTCCCCCTGGAATTCCACCAGTTCACGCAGATTTTCTTCATTGAACATCTGACGTCTCCCTTCAAGTTGAGTCTCTCAGTCGTTGTTGTCAGCTTTATAGGCTACCGGCTCCTCAGCTAACTGGCTGGTGGGTGCGCCTATGGACAGGGAATACCAGCGGAAATCCGGGGCCCACTGACGTGCCTTCTCGGCCGCAGCCAGCATTTCATTGATGGTCATAATCACCTCATCAGCCACGCCGGGGGGGAAAGACTTGGCCCCACAATTGGGACAGACCATGGCTGGCATGTCCGAGACCTGGAGCGTAATACCATTCCGTTCATACTCAACCGTTATCTTTTTGAACTCAGTCCTCGTTCCGCATTCGGCGCAAAGTCTTGGTCGTTCCATGCTGCATTTCGGCTAGCTCTACAGGATTGCCACCCTCTCACGCAGCTTCCGCCACACCTTCCGTGGCCGGGCGTAGCGACGCCAGTAGTAGCTCATCTGACGCTTGAGCTCATGGAGGGGTTTACGATGCTGGGATTCTTCTAAGGCCCACTGGAGAAACTCGTAGTCCTGGCCCTTGATCTTGGCCTCAGTAGGGTTGCGCCGATACTGGTCATGGGAGGTGATGAGCGAGAGGCCATGCTCCATGCAGTAGTCATACAGGTCGCTCCCCGGATGAGGGGTGTAGAAGGCCGGGCTGTAGTAGTCAGGATCCATCTCCTGGAGCATGGAGAGGGTCTCCAGCACCTCCTCCCTGGTCTCAGTGGGCAATCCCAGCATGTAGTTGGCCCAGATCTTGATCCCATACTTCTTGCACACCTTGGCCGCCTGGAGGTTGATCTCCCGCGTGGTGCCCTTGCGCAGGAAGCGCAGCACCCGGTCGGAGCCCGATTCAAAGCCGATAAAGTAGCCGCGCAGCCCAGCATCGGCCATCTGCTCCACCATCCCCTCGTGGCGGACAATGATGTCTGCCCGCGACTGGCAGAAGAAGGGCTGGGTAAATCCTTCGCCCTTGTACGCCTGGCAGAACTCCTCAATCCACTTCCGGTTATTGGTCAGACAGTCGTCGTGGAACATGAAGGAGGCGAAGTGGAACCGATCCCGTAGCTCCTTCAGCTCGGCTAGGACGCTGGCAGTGCTCCGCTGACGGAAGGGACCGAAGATCTTTCGCTCGGCCGGCTGGCAGAAGTTGCAGTTGTAGACGCATCCCCGCCCGGCGATGAGGGTTAGAAAGGGCGGGGGCAACTCCTCCACGAAGGGCACTTCAGGTGAGGGAACGTCGTAGCCCAAGCGGTGCCATTCCTCCAGAAAGAGGTCGCGATCCACGAAGGGAATGTCGTCCAAATCGGGTCGCTCACCCTGCAGCACCTGCTCCTGCGGCGGGTGGCCCTCGGCGATAGCTCGCAGCAGTCGGGGGAATGTAATCTCCCCCTCATGAGTGACAATGTAGTCAAAGTGGGGATTGGCGGCCACCTCCTCTAGCACCAAGGTAGGGTGTGGTCCCCCGACCACGGTGATGATTTCCGGATCCACCTCCTTGACGATCTTCACCGCCTGGGTGGCCGGATTGTAGTCCACGCTCATCATGGTCAGCCCCACCACGTCGGGGGCTCGCTGAGCCAATTCCGTGCGGAAGTGATCCCAGCCGCTCAGCGCCCGCAGGTCAATGAGGTCCACGTCGAACCCTTCCGCCTTGGCGCAGGCGGAGAGCTGAGCCAGGCCATGGTTGATCCAGCCGGCTTCCATCCCCTGGCCCAGGCTGTTGAAACTGTATCCGGCGATGCCGGGGTAGATCAAAGTCGTCTTCATCGCTATCCTCTTGAGCACCCAGGACCGGCTACTTGTGCTTTCTTTGCCAGCGGGTACGCTTGAGCATCTTCCTGTGCTTATGCTTGGCCTGCTTCTTCTTCCGCCACTTCTTTACAGAACCCATAAATGTCCCCTTTCAACCATTCCCAATAATCCCCACCTTGCTGTAATCCCCCAGGGTCAACTTGTAGGCCCGGGGCTTGAGGGGCGAACGGGTGATCTCCACATTGCGGCCGATGAGGGAGTCCTCAATGCGCTGGTCAATGGCAATGATGCGCGAGTGCTCCATCACAATGGAATGCTCAATCTCGCTGGACTCGATCTCCACATGGTGGTAGATCGAGGTGAAGGGGCCGATGTAGGAATCCACAATCCGCGTCTCCTCACCGATGATGGCTGGACCTCGGATCACGGAATTGATGATCTCCGCCCCTTTCTCCACCGTCACCTTGCCGGTGAGCGTGGAATTGCGATCCACATACCCCTCCACCCGCGGCTCCAACTCATCCAGCACCAGCCGATTGGCATCCAGCATATCTTCCATCTTCCCCGTATCAATCCACCAGCCGGTGTGGATGTAGGGGTGCACCGCGTAGCCCCGGTCGAGCAGGTACTGGATGGCATCAGTGATCTCCAACTCCCCCCGCCAGGAGGGAGTGATGGCCTTGACGGCCTCAAAAACGTGGGGGTCGAACATGTAAATGCCTACCAGAGCCAGATCGCTGGGAGGCTCCTTAGGCTTCTCTACCAGTCTCACCACCCGTCCATCCCTTAACTCGGCCACGCCGAACTGGCGAGGGTCCCCCACCCGCTTGAGGACGATCTGAGCGTTCCAATCGCTGGCGGAGAACTGCTCCACCAGCGATACGATACCCCCCTCGATGACATTGTCGCCTAGGAACATCACAAAGCGATCATCGCTCAGGAAATCCTCGGATATTTTGACCGCGTGGGCCAGGCCCAGAGGTGCCTCCTGATGGATGTAGGTCACCTGCACACCCCAGCGAGAGCCATCGCCCACCGCGGCCTGGATATCCGGTGCGGTGTCGCCCACCACGATGCCCAGGTCGGTGATCCCTGCGTCCACCACTTGGTCAACGGCCCGGAAGAGCACAGGACGGTTGGCCACCGGCACCAACTGTTTGGCGCTCGTGTAGGTGATGGGGCGCAGGCGGGTGCCCTTGCCCCCACTGACAATTAATGCTTTCACGATATGAGCTCTCCCAATATCCGAGCCGTGGCCTGCACCTGCGGCCCGAAAATGCCGGTCAAGCTCCCTGAGGTGATCTGCGCCAGCGCTCCCCGCTCCACCAACTCGTACAGTTGATTGGGATCACGCTGAATGGTCGCGTTGCGGGCCGGATGGGCTACGATGGGAGTGAAGCCGGCGGCCTGCACTTCGAAGATGAGTTGAGTGGCGTAAATGGGGAGGTCTATCAGGGGGAATTCGAGGAGGAAGTACCGACTGCCATTCAAGCTCAGCGCTCCTCCTGCGCACAGCCGAGCCGCCAGGTCCGGCACGGCGTAGAGTTCGCTTCCCATTACCGGGTGCAGTTCGATCCCCTCCTCTCCAAACGCCGTCTGCACCTCTGCCATCCGTTCCTTCACCTGGTTCGGGTAATCGGGCGCCGTCCCCATGTCATGTGGCGTCGCCGCTAAGCAGGTGATCCCATCGGCCAGAGCGATGCGGGCCATGGCCAGAGACTCATCCAATGTCCGAGCGCCATCGTCCAGCGCAGGCAAGATGTGGGTATGCAGGTCTATCACCGCTGCCACCGCAACAACGGACTCACCAGGGGTCAGCCATAGTAGCGCCGCAGGCGGGCGTCCAGGGGCACGTTGTTCATGATAGCACCCACCAGATGGGCCTGCACCCGGGCCAGCCGCTGTTGTGCTCGGCGCAGATGCTCTCGTTTCGTCCGCCCCACACTGACCACCAGCAGGACGCCATCCACGTG
>CAYRNM010000109.1:0-9315 GCA_964425465.1 uncultured Anaerolineae bacterium
TCGGGGCCGTGAACGATATAGTGTAGGGGAAATCGGTGGGTGATGGCCTTAACACGAGCTACTTGAGCTCGGTCCAGTTGACCGAAATGAATGACATCCACGCCATGGGGTGGGACCTCGGCCGCATCGTAATCGAGTTCGGCGAGATGGGACAGACTGGCTTCCAGGCGGGTGAGATCGCCTTCGAGCCAACCGGCATCCACATTGAGGCCGATGCCTTGGGGCTTCATATATGCTCCTCGAAGGTGAATGATCTGTGGGTTGATGGGGGTGAGTCAGTGCTTCAAGGGCTCGACTCATTGGCGGTCAATCATACACTATTCCCCCTCAGGCGTCAAGCGGCTTCTCAATCTCAGCTTGACAATCATGGCTTGTCTCGCTATAATTGGATTCAGAAACTCGTCGGGCCATTGAACCTAACCGAATACGCCGAATCCCTTATGGGGAACGGGGGGCGCCCAGTTGGTGGGGTGAATCTCGCCAGTGCGAGTAGGGGACATCTTCCGACCCGAACCCGTCAGCTAACCTCGTAGGCAGCAAGGAAGAGTCAGCCTGGAGAGCCAGGGTGGTATCTTTTGCTGCTGCCCTGGCTTTTTTCGTTTCATTCGTCCACAATAGTCTGTGAAGGAGGTCAATAATGAGCGCGGGAAAAATCCGAGTCGCTATCATCGGCGTGGGCAACTGCGCCTCCGCCCTGGTACAGGGGGTCCACTTCTACCAGGAGGCAGCGGATGATGATGTCGTCCCTGGCCTGATGCATGTGGACCTGGGGGAGTATCACGTCGCTGACATCGAGTTCAGCGCAGCCTTCGACGTGGACCGCAACAAGGTGGGAAAGGACCTGTCGGAGGCGATTTTCGTCGAGCCCAACAACACCTGCAAGTTCTGCGAGGTCCCCCACCTGGAGGTGCCCGTCTCCCGGGGTATGACCCACGACGGCCTGGGCTATTATCTCAAACAGCGGATCAGCAAGGCCGATGGTCCCACCTCGAACATCGTGCGCATATTGTGTGAGACAGGGACGGATGTGGTGGTGAACTTCCTGCCGGTGGGCAGTGAGATGGCTACCAAGTGGTACGTCGAGCAGGTGCTGGACGCCGGCTGCGGGTTTGTGAACTGCATGCCCGTCTTTATCGCCCGCGAAGCCTATTGGCAAGGGCGCTTCCAGGAGCGGGGGCTGCCCGTCATCGGCGATGACATCAAATCCCAAGTGGGGGCGACCATCGTTCATCGGGTGTTGACCCACCTGTTCCGCCAACGAGGAGTGCGGCTGGATCGTACCTATCAGCTCAACTTCGGGGGCAACATGGACTTCTACAACATGCTGGAGCGGGAGCGGTTGGAGTCGAAGAAGATCTCCAAGACGGGCGCCGTGACCAGTCAGTTGGATTACCCCCTGGATGATGGCAACATCCACATCGGCCCCAGCGACTACGTCCCCTGGCTGACTGACCGCAAGTGGTGCTACATTCGAATGGAGGGCACGACCTTCGGCCACCTGCCCCTCAATCTGGAGCTGAAACTGGAGGTGTGGGATAGCCCCAACTCGGCAGGGGTGGTCATTGACGCCCTTCGCTGCTGCAAATTGGCCCTGGATCGAGGTCTGAGTGGAGCCATCGAAGCGCCTTCCGCCTACTTCATGAAGTCGCCTCCCGTGCAGCACAACGATGACGAGGCAGAGCGCTTGCTGGAGGCCTTCATCCATGGCCAGGAATGGCCCTTACCCCCCGCCGAGGGGATCCCCCTTCCCGCACAGGGGAGCGAGGCCTCGGGCTCAAAGGAGGTGAGGTGATGCGTGGCGTGATTCTAGCCGCCGGCGATGGCACGAGGCTGGCACCCCTGACAGCGGACTGCCCCAAGCCTCTGATCCCCGTCCTGGGGTGTCCTCTGTTGGATTACACCCTGGAGGCCTTTGCCCAGGCAGGGATTAAGGAGATCGGGCTGGTGGTGGGCTACCGAGGAGGGATGCTGGCCGAACACCTACACAGCCACCGCTATGGGATGCGGGTCCAGTGCCTGCCCAACCCCGACTACCAGCGGGGCAATGGCAGCTCCATCCACGCGGCCCGCGAGTTCGTGGGAAGCGAACCCTTCGTCGTGGCCATGGCTGACCACTTGATCTCAGCCGATATCCTGGAAAAGCTTCTCTCTACCCCGATGGGGGGTGCAACGCTGTGCGTGGACCATCAGGCGCACGCTCCCCCTCAGCTTGACGATGCCACCCGGGTCTGGGTGGATGAAAAGGGGTTCATCTTGCGGATCGGCAAAGCTCTGCAGCGCTGGAATGGGGTGGATGCCGGCGTCTTCCTCTTCCAGCCCACCATCTTTCCTATTCTGGCCAGGCTGATGAAGGATGAGACCCGACCCTGCACGGTGACCCGTGCCGTGCGTCGGCTCATTGCCAGCAGGGAGGGACTCAGGGCCTGCGACATCTCGGGCTGCTTCTGGCTGGATGTGGACACCCCTGCTGATCTGGCCTATGCCCAGCAGGCCCTGAGACGCCGGATGGCGGAGGCGATCTCAGAGCTGGACCGGATTGCCGGGTGAGAGGGAGAAGGATGCAGGCCATCATCCTGGCCTGGGCAAAGGACGATGAAGGGCTGCTGGCGCTGCGACCCCTGTGCGGCATCCCGCTGGTGCGACGACACCTTTATGTACTGCGCAACCTGGGGTGGCGTCAGGCCCTCATCCTGACCGATCCCGGTCAGCGCGTACAGCTCGAAGCGGCAGTGGACGATCCTCGAAAGCTAGGGGCACATGTCTCCTACCTGGAGGTGGACAGCCGGGAGGGAGTGCCCCTGTCCGAGCTGGCCGCACTGGAGGAGGACCTCCTGCTGATAGAGGCCCACTACCTGGTGGAGGAACGGATCCTCTCGGCCCTGGCGGAGCGAGGGGGCCCGGCCCTGGCCTGCGACAGCTCACCGCCCTGGTCAGAGGGGCTCTTCCTCACGCTTCGCCAGGGACAGGTGGCGGCCGTGGGGGCAGGGGATGGGCTCTACGCCGGTGCTCTGTTCCTGCCCCGTGAGGCTCTGATCCGTCTGACCAGAGAACGCCTCCCCCTGGCCGAGATGCCTCGGCTGCGGTGGCTGACGGCTGAGCTGGAGCTGGCTGCGCTGGATGTGGATCAGCTTGACCCCTATGTGGCTGAGGTGCGGCGGCAGGCACGACCCTTCTGGTGTCGGGTGGCTAGCCAGGAAGAAGCGGAGCGGTGCCGGGACGCCCTCCTGGGAGAGGCACAGAAGCGCACGCTGGATGTGGTGGCCTGGCACATCAATCGGCCCCTGGAAAACCGCATCACTCACTGGATGGCCGATTGGCCCATCACCCCCAATCAGATGAGCGGGTTCGTCAGCCTCATCGCCTTCACTGCCACAGCCCTCTTCCTGGCCGGCTGGCTGCTGCCCGCCTCGCTGCTCACTCTGGTGGTGAATGTGCTCGACGGGGTAGATGGCAAACTGGCCCGAGTGAAGGGGTTGACCACCAAACTGGGCTACCTGGAGCACTCCTTCGACCAGCTCTACGAGCAGTCCTGGTACATAGCCTTCACCTGGGCGGTCTTCCTTCGTCGGGGGGGCCTATGGCCTTTGGCGTTGGGTTTCTGGGCCCTCCTTTTTGACTCCTTCGCCCGCCACGTTTCCATGCAGTTCCGGCAGGTGATGGGGGTTTCGCTGGCCGATTATGCCCCCTTTGACCGGCTCTTCCGGCGCTTCGATGGCCGGCGCAATATCTACACCTACTACATACTGCTGGCTATCTTTCTGGACCGACCCTTCTACGCTCTAGTGGCTATGGCTTTACACGCTACGGTGACCGGAGCGGTCTACGTCGTGCGGGCGGCCCACCATCTGCACGCCGCTGACCTGGGATGGAGCCAGTAGGGGCGTAGCGCGCTGCGCCCCTACACGCTCGTAGCTGGCTAGGAACTCCTTCCGCAGTTCGGAGAATGTCCCGGCCAGTATCGCCTCTCGCATCTGGCGCATCAGATCCAGGGTGAAGTGCAGGTTGTGGAGGGTGGTCAGGTGCAATCCTAGGATCTCCCGGGCCTTGATCAGGTGGCGCAGGTAGGCTCGGGAGAAATGGCGGCAGGTGTAACAGGCGCAGCCCTCGACGATGGGAGCCGGATCATCAGCGTAGCAGGCGTTGCGCAGGTTGAGCCGCCCGGTGGGAATGAGCACCGCCCCGTTGCGGGCCATCCGGGTGGGCAGGGCGCAGTCAAACATGTCCATACCCCGAGCCACACATTCAAAGAGGTCCTCCGGTGATCCCACCCCTAGCAGGTGGCGGGGCCTCTCCTCCGGCAGGCAGTCCACCGTCACCTCCAGCATATGATGCATTTCCTCTTTGGACTCACCCACCGATAGTCCGCCGACAGCGTAGCCGGGGAAATCGAGCCCCACGATGTATTCCGCGCTGGCCCGCCGCAGGTCGGGGAAGATTCCCCCCTGCACAATGCCGAAGAGGGCCTGGTCATTGCGCCTTTGTGCCTGGCGGCAGCGGGCCGCCCAGGCGTGGGTGCGGGCCAGGGCCTCTTCGTTATAGGCCCGGTCCGTCGGTTCGGGGCACTCATCCAGGCACAGGATGATGTCCGCCCCCAGTTGCTCCTGGATGGCGATGGCCTTCTCTGGAGTGAGGCGATGGAGGGAGCCGTCGAGGTGGGAGCGAAAGGTGACGCCATTGGCATCTACCTCCCGCAGCCCCGCGAGGCTGAACACCTGAAAGCCGCCGCTGTCGGTGAGCAGTGGCCCATCCCAGCCCATGAAGTGGTGCAGGCCGCCTAGCCGGGCGATGACCTCCGGGCCGGGGCGGAGGTAGAGGTGGTAGGTGTTGGACAGTAGGATGGAAGCGCCCACCTCGCGCAGGTCACGAGGGGTTAGGGCCTTGACCGTGGCCTGAGTGCCCACGGGGAGGAAGGCTGGTGTGGGTACGACACCATGGGGCGTATGGATGAGCCCTGCCCGTGCCCGGCTGTGGGGATCGGTGGCCATGAGGTCGAATCGGAAGTCCATGATGCTCCTTGGGTTTGATATTATACCATGCCTTCTACCAGGGGGGAAACGTGGGGCTGACGAGGCGATGAGTAACGAGTGGATGAGACAACGAGGAGGCTGAGTCCCTGTTGACTCGGTGCCTCGTTAACTCGTTACCCTTCCACTGCCTTGCCCATTCGGGAGGAAAATGATACAATCATGGGTGCTGCTTTTCCACACATGAAGGGATTACCCGCTGTGCACATCCTCCGCGCTGCTCAGGCCGATATCAAAAGCTGTATGGCCCTCGACCACTCTTATACCACCACCCATGCCTGGCAGTTTGGGGAGCGGGAGGAGGGGGACACGCTCTCCTTCGCCCTGCGTTCCGTCCGCCTGCCCCGCACGGCCCACATCGCCTACCCCAAGCCCCTGGACCATTTGATGGCCGACTGGAAGACGAGTCCCTGTTTCCTGGTGGCCCGTGAAGAGGGAGTGATCTGGGGGTACATTGACCTGCGGCCCCAGGGATGGCAGCAGGCGGGTTGGATTGAGCATCTGGTGGTAGCCCCTCAGCGGCGTCAGCAGGGGATCGGGTCCGCGCTCCTGACACGAGCCGCGCAGTGGGCGGTGGCCTATCACCTCCATCAGTTGATGGCCGATGTTCCCGCTAACAATCATGCCGCCATCTGCTTTCTTCAAGCACACCATTTCGTCTTCTGCGGCTTCCATGACCGATATTATGCTAACCGAGATATCGCTTTGTTCTTCAGCAAAGACCTATCCTGATCGCTGGATCAGGCCGATAGAGAGCGCCCCATGGAGGGAGCGATAGATGGATCTCACCGCCATCTTAACGGCGGCGCTCATCCGCGTCAACCTGGTCATCGCCTCAGCGGTGGTCATCACCTCCTTCTCGCTGCTGGTGTATCTCCTGAGCCACAACCTGCGCAGCAGTGTAGCCCGCTCCTTCTGTGCCCTCATTGGCTTCGTGATGATCATCTACCTGGGCGACGTGGTGCTCCTTCAGGTGAATTCGCTGGAAGGGGCCCTCTCTTGGCTACGGGTGCAGTGGGTGGGCATCGCCTTTGTCCCAGCGGCCTATCTCCATTTCTCGACCGCCCTGCTACGCACCACGAATCTCTCCTCCCGCCTGCGACGAATGGCTGTCTGGGGAAGTTATGTGCTCAGCTTGATCTTCCTGCTCCTCTCCTTCTTCACCGATTTGCTGGTGCGGGATGGCGTCTACTCCCGCATTGCCACTCAGTTTCGCGTCGGGCCTCTCTTCTGGGCCTTCGCTCTCTATTTCTTCGCCGCCCTGTTCATCGGCGCGCGCAACATCCAGATCGCCCGTCATCGTTGCCTGACCTCCACCTCTCGCCGGCGCATGACCTATCTGGCTGTGGCTTTCATCGCCACGGCGCTGGGGGTGTTCCCCTATCTCCTGATCACCGGCCTGCCCACGGCGCTACCTATCTCGCTCTTTCTATCCATCGTCTTCCTGGGCAACTTGGGCATGGCGCTGATGATGATCGTCATGGCCTACAGCGTGGCCTATTTTGGCATCCTCACCCCCGACCGGGTAGTCAAGCATCGCCTGATCCACTACTTGCTGAGAGGGCCCTTTGTAGCCACCTGTGTGGTAATGCTGCTCCAGGTGGTGCCCCAGATGGCCCGACTATTGCACCTGCCCATCGAGCTCTCTCTGACCCTCACCATCGTAGGGGCCATCGTCCTGCTGCAACTCCTCATCAATCGCCTCAATCCCCTCCTGGACCGCGTCATTTACTGGCGCGATGTGGCGGAGATCACCTGGCTACAAGAACTGGACGAGCGGTTGCTGACCTCCACAGATCTGCAGCAGTTTCTGGAGAATCTGCTCACCGCACTCTGCGATCTGCTGCGGGTGCAGAGTGCCTTTGCGGCCGTGGCCGTGGGAGGAGAACTGCGGCTGGAGGCCCACTCAGGTCCACGGCGGCTGGTAGATGCCTTTCTGGCCCAGGTGGATCCGAGCCAGGTGTTGAGCCATGATGGGGACAAAGTACTGGATGGTGCGACGGAGACCATGTTTTCCCTCCATTTCCATCTCCAGGGAGATTACTGGCTCCTTCCTCTGCTGGCCAACTCCCACTTGCCCCCTCTGGGCTTGCTGGGCATTGAAGCCCAAGCGCTGCTCCGCGATCTGGCCTTAGATGAGAGGGAGGCCTTGGCACTGCTGGTGGAGCAGGCACGGGCTGGGTTGGAGGACTGGCATTTGCAACAGGGGCTCTTCTCCGCCTTGGAGCTGATCATCCCGGAGATTGAACAGATCCAGCAGCGGCGGAGCCAGCCTCGCTATGCGGATTCCCCCCTGCTAGCTACCGTCACCTTGCCACCCGCTGCCGAGGAGTACCCCGATCTGGTGAAGGATGCCTTCAGCCACTATTGGGGTGGGCCCAAGCTGACGGAGAATCCGCTGCAGCACCTGCGCATTGTACAGAACCTGCTGGCGGAGTATGATTACAACCCAGCCAAAGCGCTGCGAGTGGTGCTTCAGCAGGCCCTGGAAATGCTGCGGCCCGATGGACAGCGCAGCATGACCACCAGCGAGTGGCTGCTGTACAACATCGTAGACCTGAAGTTCGTACAAGGCCGGCGGGCGCGGGATGTGGCCGCCCGCCTAGCCATGAGCGAGTCGGACCTCTACCGCAAGCAGCGGGTGGCTATGGCTGTCCTGGCTCAGATCATCGCCCGCATGGAGGAAGATCAGCAGGCCCGAGGGACTGTTCAGGAATAGCGCAGTTTGCTGCACGCTGATGCGGGGCAAGCCTCGCTACTCATCGTAAGGAGAAGGGAGGTGAGGGATTATCGCTTAGCGGATGGATTGGGAAAGAGCATCGGTGTGTATAAAGACTGCTGGATGAGAATAAGAGGGAACCGATGAACCAAAGGATGCAGCCGTGGGAAGAACCGTTAGATGACAGTTACTGGCAGGCACTTCTTGAGGAGGAGCCTCACCTTGCCCTTCCCCCAAACTATCCGCCAGGATGGGCAGAGCCTGATGAGGAGACACGGGAGGGATTCGATCTGCTACCTCAGGAGGAACTCTATAGAACAGCAATTCCTCACGCCGAGACAGGACCGGAAGGAGATTGGGGAGACCAGTCTTGGCCCGGTCAGGACAGCCAGCAAATGTGTTGGGCAGAGATGAGGCATTGTTTCGATACCGGCGAGGTTCTGGAGTTAGGGGTCGTGGGCCACAACCGGGGTGGTGTGCTCGTGGATTGCAAAGGTCTTCAGGGCTTCGTGCCCGCTTCTCAACTGGTGGGATTCGGGCATACTTCATCACAGGAAGATCGAGGCAACCAACTGAAAGAGTTGGTGGGGCAAAGGCTACAGCTCAAGATCATTGAACTGGATGCCGATCGGAACCGACTCATCCTCTCCCAGCGGGCAGCGGAATCGGGGCCTGGCAGCCCGGAGGTGATCCTGGCCCGGCTACGCCCCGGCGATGTGTGTGAAGGATGGGTGACCAACCTCCGTCCCTTTGGAGCCTTCGTAGACCTGGGGGGAATCGAAGGGCTCATCCATATCTCCGAACTCTCCTGGGGACGGGTAGATAGCCCCCACGAGGTGCTCTCCCCAGGGGACAGAGTGCGGGTCTACGTGCTCAATGTAGACCGCGAGAGACATCGGGTAGGCCTGAGCCTCAAGCGGCTGCGCCCCAATCCCTGGAGCTCGGTGGAAGAGAGCTACCAAGTGGGACAGTTGGTGGAGGGAAGGGTGACCAACGTGGTGGATTTTGGGGCCTTCGTGCGGATTGAGGAGGGGTTGGAAGGGCTGATCCACGTTTCCGAGCTAGCGGAAGGGGACTTCCTGCATCCCCGAAATGTGGTACAGGAGGGGGAAAAGGTCACCATTCGCATCATCAATATAGATAGCCACAACCACCGGCTAGGGCTGAGCCTCCGTCAGGTGTAGTTTATGGCCCGACGAACATCGCACGGGTGGCCCTTTCAGGGCTTCAATTGGAAACTGACCCCCCTGCAGCGGGAGATCACAGGGCTGCTGCTCATTGCGGTGGCGCTGATCACGCTGCTGGGGCTCTTCTCCGTCAGCCGAGGAGTAGCGATTGA
Source organism: uncultured Anaerolineae bacterium (assembly GCA_964425465.1). Taxonomy (GTDB): domain Bacteria; phylum Chloroflexota; class Anaerolineae; order JAYEMR01; family JAYEMR01; genus JAYEMR01. Next base: position 9,083 of record CAYRNM010000109.1, read on the forward strand.
CCTCTGGGTGCGGGTGCTGCGGCTCCTGTTTGGCTGGGGAGCCTATCCTGCGGCCTTGGGCTTTGGACTAGCCGGAGGGACACTGTTCCTCAAGAGCCTACGCCGACAGCCGGAGGTCCATTGGCCGGTCGTGATCGGCTGGGAGGTGGCCTTCGTGGCCCTGCTGGCCCTGCTCCATCTCTTCTCCTTTCCGGAGGATCCCCAAGTTCTGGCGGATGCGGGCAGTGGAGGGG
>CAYRNM010000110.1:0-9267 GCA_964425465.1 uncultured Anaerolineae bacterium
GTCCTCCACAGTGCCAGAGCCCTGGAGAAGCAGGGCTTTCGGGTGACCTACCTCAACGTGGATGGGTATGGGCGGGTGGACCTGGACCAACTGCGCGAGGCGATCACGCCAGAGACGATCCTGGTCTCGGTTCAGGCGGCCAATCAGGAGATCGGCACGCTACAGGATGTTGAGGCCATCGGCCAGATCTGCCGCGAGGGAGGCACCCTCTTTCACACCGACGCCACCCACAGTTTCCCCCGCGTGGAGCTGGATGTGCGCGAGGTGTCAGTGGATCTGGTCACCGTGACGGCCCACCTGATCCACGGGCCGAAGGGCATAGGCGGGCTGTACGTGCGGAAGGGCACTCCTTTGGCGAAGTGGATGGATGGTGGTTTTCAGGAGTTCAACCTGCGGGCCGGGGAGGAGAACATCCCGGGCGCGGTGGGGTTCGCCAAGGCAGTGGAGCTGGTGACGCCGGAGGAGACCGCCCGGTTGCGAGAGATGCGCGACCGGCTGATCGAGCGGCTATTGTTCCGTCCTGGCCGTGGACGGGCTGTGAGCAGCTATCCAGACCTACGAGGAGCGTCACAGCCTGGTCAAGGAACGTGTGCCAACGACGGTCGAGGTGGTGCGCAAACGCCTGAGACACATGATGAATCCGTTGACCGGGCTGGACCTGGTGCGCACCAAACTGGTCAAAGGCATCGCAGTCGCTGATGGGACAGTGCGGGTGGTGCTGGACTTGCCCGCTGGCCACCAGTTCGCCGCTAACATCCGCGAGGAAATCTTGGAGAAACTGGAGCACCGGTGGGACGTGGACAGGGTGGTGGTGGAGTTCACGGAGTGAGGTGAAGCGATGGAGGAGATCAAAGTAGACACCCGCGAAGCGACATGCCCGGTGGCTGAGGCCAACATCACAGTGGATTGCCGGGGGGAAACGTGTCCCGTGCCGCTGGTGGAGACCCGCAAGGCGTTGCGGAAGGCATCGCCGGGTGACATCATCGAGGTGATCGGCACGCATCCGGCGTCGAAGCAAGAGATCCCCATGGCGGTCGAGGCGTTGGGGTTAAAGCTGCTGAGCGTCGAGGGAACGGACACCGAGATGAGGGGATCAATTTCCTGGACAATGCCTGATGTTACAACGACGGTGAGAGCGAGAGGATCATGGGGCTCGCCTTGAAAGAGGGCTATCGGGATAAGGTGTTCCTTATGACCAAGAACCACGGTCGTGACGCGGCTACGTTCCGACGTCAATTGGATGAGAGCTTAAGGCGGCTTCAGACCGACCACATAGATTTGCTCCAGTTCCACGAGATCATCCACGAGGGGGAACCAGACCGGATCTTCTCCGAAGGCGCGATCGAAGAGGCGATCAAGGATCGGGAGAAGGGGAAGATCCGATTCATAGGTTTCACCGGACACCGCTGGCCGCATCTGTTCAAAGAGATGCTGGGGAAGAATTTCGAATGGGACACCGTTCAGATGCCGACCAATCTCCTGGACTATCACTACCGGAGCTTCATCCAGGAGATACTGCCCATACTGGTTGAGCGCGGCATCGGGATTATCGGCATGAAGAGTCTAGGGGGTAGGGGACAGATAGTCCAGACTGGGATCACCCCTAGCGAGGCGATCTCTTACGCCCTGTCCCTGCCCATCAGTACCTTGGTGAGCGGGATAGATTCGCTTGACGTCCTCGCCCAGAACCTGGAGATTGTCCGGGCCTGGGCACCGCTCACGGACGAGGAACGAAACCGTCTGCTGGAACGGATCGCCCCATGGGCCGGTGACGGCCATCTGGAACACTACAAGACGGCTTGATTCAAGGCTCTGTCTTATACCCAGGCCCAGATGAACTGATAGACTGAGAAAGGAGGCACATCAAGTGACAGAATTGGGAGCATGCATTCAGAGGGCAGACTGGAAGAAAGAAAAGCACGTGCCGGCCATTGAGGCTCCAGACCAGGCGAAGGCGGGTGAACTCTTCGAGGTGAAAGTCAGCCTGGGGAAAGAGATCGCCCACCCCAACACCACCGAACACCACATCCGTTGGATCTCCCTCTACTTCCACCCGGAGGGGGAGAAGTTCACCTACCAGGTGGGCCACTTTGAGTTCTCCGCCCACGGTGAGTCCGTCGCCGGCCCGAATCAAGGCCCCGTCTACACCCACCACGAGGTGAGCACCTCGCTGAAGATCAGCAAGCCTGGCACACTGCACGCCCTGGCCCTGTGCAACATCCACGGGCTGTGGGAGAGCAGCAAAGAGATCGGCGTGAGCTGAAGCGGCTGGGGCAGACCCTGGAGGTCAGCGGGGGGATCTCCAGGGCCTGCGCCCCAATATACTCACTGGGGGGATAGAAACTATGCACGACATGACAGCGAGCCATCTGAGGAGCGCTTTTGCTGGCGAGAGCCAGGCACACATGCGCTATTTGATCTACGGCGATAAGGCGGAGAGGGATGGATTCCCCAACGTGGCCCGTCTATTCCGGGCCATCGCCTACGCCGAGCAGGTCCACGCTGCCAACCACTTCCAGCAGTTGCAGGACGCCTGGGGCGCGGCACTGACGGTCGCTGGCGCCGGCTTCGGCCTGGGCCCCACGGCGGAGAACCTGGAGGTGGCCATTGAGGGTGAGGAGTTCGAGGTCGCCGAGATGTACCCGGTCTACAAAGCGGCAGCCGAGCTCCAGGAGGAGAAGGGCGCAGTGCGCAGCTTTGACTGGGCCTGGCGGGCGGAGCAAATTCACGCCGCTATGTACAAAGAGGCCCAAGCGGCAGTGGAGGCGGGCAAGGACTACGACATCGGACCAGTCTACATCTGCTCCGTCTGCGGCCACACTGTGGAGGGCGAGGCCCCCGACCGCTGCCCTGTGTGCAACGCCAGGCGAGAGAATTATCAGCAGTTCATCTGAAATGGCCTCGGGGCGAATGAGGTCCCATGTCCAAATGGATGCAGGAACGGCAGCGCGACCATTACTTTCGAAAGGCCAAACAGGAGGGCTACCGGTCGCGGGCAGCCTATAAACTCAAACAGATCAACAACCGCTACCATCTTATCCATCGGGGAGATGCGGTAGTGGACTTGGGATGTGCCCCTGGCAGTTGGTCACAGGTGGCTGCTGAACTGGTGAGCCCTGAGGGCAGGGTGATCGGCATGGACCTGCAGCCCGTGGATCCTATCCCCGGGGTGACGATCCTGCAAGGCGATATGTTGGAGCCAGAGGCCGTCGCCGCACTGGAAGGGGCGTTGAGCGGACGACAGCCCAACGTCATTCTTTCCGATATGTCCCCTCACCTCAGCGGCAGCCACCTGCGCGACCATCTTCAATCCATCGCCCTGGCCGAGGCGGCTTTCGACTTCGCTTGCCAACACCTGTGCCCTGGTGGGAATATGGTCCTCAAGGTGTTCGAAGGAGAGTCCCTGTCCGAGTTCCTGCGCAGGGTGCGGTCTGTGTTCCGCTTCTGCAAGCCTCATGTCCCCCGGGCCAGCCGAAAGGAGAGCTCGGAGATCTACGTGGTAGGACAAGGGTTCCGTGAGGGATGACAGCCTTTGGGACAATTCGGAAAAAAGATTTGACATAACTTCGATTTTGTGGTATAATATAAGCGCTTGCAAGAGGCGGGGGCTGGCGACGAAAGCTGAAAAGGGCAGAAAAGAGGGGTGGGTAAAGGAATATGTCCCCTTTTTCCTGCCGCACAAGCCCAAAAAAAGCAAAACCAAGAGGGGCACTCCGCCGATAGTTTAGCCATCGGCGGATTTTTTCTGGCTAGTCATACCCTCCACTGGTTGTGAGCAGTTTCTGGGCCGTATGGAGGTCGGAATAGATGGTGGACGCGATGTTGGCAGTGAAAGGAGATGTCATTAAGCAAATTTTGGAAGAGGCAGAGGAGCAGGGCTCTATCAGTCTGGATGAGATATGGGAAGCCATCCTAGAAGCCGAGGAGGATCTGGATGTGATCGAGGATGTGATTGATATCCTGCAGGAACGCGGCGTAGAAGTCTTGGCCCTCTATGGAGACAATGAGCCGGCTGAGCAGATAGATGGACAGCGCAGGGCCTCATCATCGGCTAAAGAGGCCATGGTCAAGAAAATGGTCACGGACGCAGTGGATCTCGGCGGTATCGAGGCGGATGACACCATTAGCCTCTACTTCAAGGAGATGGCTCATGAGCCCCTGCTGACCTATGAGGAAGAGGTACAACTGGCCAAGGCACTGGAGCAGGGACGCAAAGCGGAGCGAGAGCTGGCCAGGAATGAACATCGGCCTGGTGAGCACAACCGACTACTGCGAGAGGTGGAGAGCGGCGAGGCTGCTCGCCGGCAGCTCACCAGAGCGAATACCCGCCTGGTGGTCAGCATTGCCAAGAGGTACCGAGGACACGGGGTCTCCTTCCTGGACCTCATCCAAGAGGGGAATCTGGGACTCATGAAGGCGGTGGAGAAGTTCGACTATCGTCGTGGCAATCGTTTCAGCACCTATGCCACCTGGTGGATCCGGCAGTCCATCACCCGATCATTGCCTGCCCAGGGGCGCACCATCCGCATCCCCATCCAGATGAGCGCGCGCATCCGCGGCCTGTATAAGACCTCGCAGCTCATGGAGCAGGGGCTGGGGCGGCGGCCCACACCTGAGGAGATCGCGGAGGAGATGGAACTGGAACCCCGCAAGGTGCGGCTTATGCTTCAGGCCTCTTATCAACCCCTCTCTCTGGAGAAGCCAGTGGGCGAGGAGGAAGACAGCGAGCTGGGCGATTTCATTGAGGATGAACTCATTGATTCCCCCACAGAGACTGTAGGCCAAGGGCTGCTGGCAGAACGGCTGGAGCAGGTACTGGACACACTGACCCCTCGCGAGGCCCGGATCCTGCGCCTTCGCTTTGGCCTGCAGGATGGCCACAGCTACACCCTGAAAGAGGTGGGGGAGAAGTTCGGCCTCACCCGCGAACGTATCCGTCAGATCCAGAATGAGGCTCTACGGCGGCTGCGCCACCCTCGACGGGCACGCCTGCTGCGCGACTATCTGGGTGAGTTGTAGCCGTCTACCCCTCAAAAGTGAAAGAAGCGGCCCAAGGGTTTGACCCTGGGCCGCTTCTCTGTCTCAGGCCTCCGTTATGGGCCCGGCTGACTGGCTTTTCACAGCTCATCTGTATCCAAGATGATGGTGACCGGGCCATCGTTGTGAATTCGGACCAACATGTGCATCCCGAAAGCCCCCGTCTCTACCCGGACAACGCCCGTCTCGCGAAGCGTCGCCACAAAGTGCGCAATCAACGGCTCCGCCACATCCGGTGGGGCCGCCTGAGTGAAGCTGGGCCGCCGCCCACGCCGACAATCGGCGTACAGGGTGAACTGCGGGATGACGAGAATGCTCGCTCTGATGTCCAGGGCGGAGAGGTTCATCTTCCCCTCCTCATCCTCGAAAATGCGCAGGTTAGCGATCTTATGGGCCAGTTGCTCGGCCTGAACTGCCCCATCCTCATGAGTGGCACCGACCAAGACGACCAGGCCACCATCAATCTCCCCCACTATCTGCTCACCTACGGAGACATCACCACGCTGAACTCGTTGCAGGACCGCACGCATTGGATGCCCATCCCTCCCTTCAAAAGCAATGCGGAAACCTCCCGCAGGTTAAAAACCTGCGGGAGGTTCAGACCTCCAGGCCTGTCAATATTAGCACAAAAGGGAGCTGATCGCAAGGCTTTCAGTTTGACAAAACCCCTCGACCGTGCTACGATAGCCAGTGCACATTGGCTGAGCGAGAAAGGCGAGGAGTGTCCATGCGCACCATTGAATGGGATGGGAAACAGGTCAGGCTGATTGATCAACGCCGCTTGCCGCAGGAGTGCACCATTTTGACCTTCAATGGCTATCACGATGTGGCCCGCGCCATCCGGGAGATGGCCATTCGCGGAGCACCGGCCATTGGTGTCGCCGCAGCCTTTGGCATGGCTTTGGCGGCCCGGAATAGCCCGGCCTCCACCCCTGCTGGACTGCTGGCCGATCTAAAGCAGGCAGCGCAGATCCTGCGGGCCGCGCGTCCCACGGCGGTGAACCTCTCCTGGGCCATCGAGCACATGCTGCGATGCGCCCAAGCACAGATGACCGCTGGCGCAGATGTGGGCTCCATGGCTAAAGCCCTGCTGGCCGAGGCACAGGCCCTAGCCGATGAGGACGTGGACATCAATCGGCGGATTGGAGCTCACGGCGCAAGGGTGGTGTCCCAGGGAGCACGGATCCTCACCCACTGCAATGCGGGTGCGCTGGCCACTGTGGACTATGGCACCGCGCTGGGTGTCGTGCGCACGGCTCATGGGCAGGGCAGGGGAATCCACGTGTTCGTAGATGAGACCCGCCCCCGGCTGCAGGGAGCGCGTCTCACCGCCTGGGAACTGGTGCGGGAGGGTATTCCCATGACCCTCATCGCCGATAACGCTGCCGGCCACCTGATGCGCACCGGCCGGATTGACCTGGTCTTGGTGGGCGCTGATCGGATAGCGGCCAATGGAGATGTAGCCAACAAGATCGGCACCTACAAACTGGCCGTCGTGGCGCGGGAAAATGGCATCCCCTTCTACGTGGCCGCACCCACCTCGACCATTGATCTCTCTGTGCCCACCGGCGATGACATCCCCATCGAGGAACGAGACGCTCGGGAAGTGACCCACATAGGCGGAGTGCGCATTGCTCCACAGGGGGTGGAGGTCTATAACCCGGCCTTTGACGTAACGCCCCACCGGTACGTGACGGGGATCATCACCGAAAAGGGTGTCCTTTACCCGCCCTTGGAGCGGAATTTACGGGAAGTGGTAGTTGGAAAGGAGTAACAGGAGATGGCAGTGACGATACAACTTACCCTGGGTCAACTTTTAAACGAGCCGTTTACCGAAGAGGAAGTCGCTGCCGATGTCGAGCAAGCCATTCGAGAGGTCCGTGCGGCCTGCCGTGCTGCGTGTGGTTGCTGATACTCCTGCCGCCGGCCGAGTTTGTGACGCGAGAGTTGTCGTAGACAAAACAAGCGATGTCCGAATTCTGTCCCAACCTAGCTCCTCTCTCCATAGGCAGCCTGCCCTATACCGATCCCGGCCAGGCCTGCCGCCTGATGCTGGAGTACTGCCCTGAAACACCGGCCTGGCCCCAGCTTCCCAAGCGAGCTTTCGGAGAGGATGTTTATGTCCAGTTCAGTGGTGGCTTTCCGGGACTGGTGCGGGAAGAGCAGCGCATCTATGTGGATACCCGCCAGGAACTGGGGCCGGCTCTGGAGCAACTCTACGTAGCTTACCTAACCCACGATCTGGATTGGGCTGCTGTGGCTCCTCAAGACGCTGCAGGGCTGAAGGCCCTGGCTCAGGCGCTTCAGGGGCAGGGCCACAGGCCCCAACTGGTAAAGGGTCAGGTCATCGGGCCCCTCAGTTGGGGATTGATGATCCCCGATCAGGAAGGCCGCCCCATCCTGCACGACGAGATGTTGGCCGATGCAGTGGCCAAGCACCTGCACCTCAAGGCAGCCTGGCAGGAGCGAGAGCTGAGGAAGCTGGCTCCAAGGACGATCATCTTGGTGGATGTGCCCCATCTCCGGTCCTTTGGCCCCGACTTTGCGCCCCTCAACCGTGAGCGAGCCCTGGCCCTGCTAGAGGAGGTGCTGGCAGGCATCGAGGGTTTCAAAGGGATGCATTGCTGTGGGGACATCGATTGGTCGCTGCCCCTGGAGGCATCCATTGATGTCCTCAGCTTGGACGCTTATGATTTCGGCAACAGCCTGTTGAAGTATGTAGAGCCGGTCCGCGCCTTCTTGAAGCGGGGAGGATGGATCGCCTGGGGCATCGTGCCGGCCAGTACAGAGGTGCGACGACACTCAGTGGATACCTTGCTGCCCCGCCTGGTTGAGCTGGTCCAGGCCTTGGCCCGTGAAGTGGATACCCCTTTCCACGAACTGCTTCGCGCCTCCTTTGTAGCGCCCGCTTGCGGTCTGGGTGGGCTCGATATCGCCAGCGCGGTACGGGCCATGTACCTCACCGCCGAGTTGTCAAAGGCGATGCGGGCCCGGTACCTGGAGTCATCGTAGGAGCGTCATTAAATGACGCCCCTGCTCAAGCTGAAAGGAGCGGAAGATGCCGACTTTAAGGGGAGATGCTTTGGAAGCATATCTGGGCTCCCTGTTCAAAGCCCAGGTGAAGGTGATCTCCCTGCGAGAGTTCAAGGGGGACGAGTCAGGGGAGGAGCTCAAGGGATTCGGCTATGGCCGCCCCGTCCTCATTGAGTTTGAGCGTGAAGGGGAGAGGGAGAGGATGGTACTGCATACTATGAGCCCTAACATCTTCGGCCACGAGCAGGCCTCCGACAGGGCCTGCTCCCTGCTCCTCGACCACGCCACCTTCAACAGGCTGCCCCACCACGTCCGCTCCCTGGATGTGGGAGCCTTCACCCAGGATGGGGCGCTCATGTCTCTGAGGGAAACGGAGGAGTTCTTCCTCCTAGCCCAATATGCCCCTGGCAGCCTCTATGTTCGCGATCTACAGCGCATCATGGCCACAGAGGAACTGGCTGAGGAGGATGAGGCACGGGCCCTGGCCCTGGCCGAATACCTGGCTCAGATCCATGCCTGCAAGAGGGATGCTCCGGAGCTTTATCGGCGCCGGTTGCGCGACCTGGTGGGCCACGGCGAGGGGATCATGGGGCTGACGGACAGCTACTCCCCCGATTTCGAGCTGGCCGGCCCCGATTTCCTGGAGGGGGTGGAGAAGCAGTGCGTGTCCTGGCGCTGGCGGATTAAGGACAAAGTCCATCGCCTCAGCCAGGTGCATGGCGATTTCCATCCCTTCAATGTGCTCTTTCGGCGGGGAACGGATTTTACCCTCTTGGACCGCAGCCGGGGCGAGTGGGGGGAGCCAGCGGATGACTTGAGCTGCATGGCCATCAATTACATCTTCTTCTCCTTGCAAAGGTATGGTTTCCTGACAGGTCCCTTTCAAAACCTCTTTCAGCTCTTCTGGGAGCGGTATCTGGAGCTTACAGGCGATGAGGAGGTCCTTTCCATTGTCCAGCCCTTCTTCGCCTGGCGGGGATTAGTGATCGCCAGCCCCCTGTGGTATCCACACCTAGCCCCGGAAGTGCGAAAGAAGATATTCACCTTCATCGAACATGTCCTGAGCGTGGATCTTTTTCAGGTGGAAGAGATCAACAGCTATCTAAGTAGGTCGCCAAAAGTTCCTTTAACTTTTGAGACCCCCAACAGGGATGCAGGGGGCAATCAGCCCCCTGCCGGGGGGCGTGGGGGGTGTCC
>CAYRNM010000111.1:0-9182 GCA_964425465.1 uncultured Anaerolineae bacterium
AGTTCTACCCTGGAGGCAAGTTTGACCAACTCCACGCTATTTTGTGGTGCTACCGAGTGGCCCCTTGAAGATGCTAAAACCTACCTCACAGAAGTTGTGTCTCTACTCTTCTACGACAATTATATTATACCATCAATTACCTAACTACGTCAATGGTTTCACTCCCCTAAAAATCCCCAAGAACTCCCAGGATGGGCTTAGATTCGCGAGAGAGCATCATGGTCACGAGAGAAGAATTCACAATCCAGGTAAGAGACACCTTAGCTCACCTGTACGACTACGTGCATCTGCAGAATCACCCCCTGGCCGAGTACCTGGCCATCGAGGGCACCCCTGACGCCACGACCAGGGCCAAACAACTGCGGCAGGCCATCGTCGAAGTGATCGAGGAACTGAAACCTGAACCCTCCATTCCCTTCGATTCCAAGGAGTGGCGCGGCTATCGCATCCTCTATCAACGCTACATAGAGGGGATGGGTCCAGAAGAGGTGATGGAGGAACTGGCCCTCAGCTCAAGCCACTTTTACCGGGAACAGCAGAAAGCGCTGGAGGCCGTGGCCAGCCTGCTGTGGGGTAGGAAATCTGAAGTAGAAGGGAAAGCACGAGGCCAAGAGGAGCCTGAAATGGGTTCAGATATGCTCCAGGCCGAGGCGGAACGAATGGCTGCCCGCTCTACCAAAGAGCGACTGGCCCTTGGCGAGGTGATCCAGAAAGTGCTGTCCCTTGTCCAGAGGTTGGCCGCCAGGAAGCAAATCGAGCTTCGCCTGGAATCGCCTGAGGCCCTGCCCCCGGTCTACATGGGCCACGCGGTGCTGCGTCAGATCCTGCTGAACGCGCTGTGCCAGGCCCTGGAATGGGCCCAGGGTGGGAGGGTCACGATGTCGGCCGCCGAGTGCGGAAACCAAGTGGCTCTAGAAGTTCTCACGGGGAGGCTGGGTGCAGAACAAGGGCAGAAGAAAGAAGAGACGAGCGGCCTAGCTGTGGCCCGGTGGCTGGCAGAAAGCCAGGGCGGCCGAGTGGAGGTCGGGCGGAAGAAAGGGACCATCACCATCCTCCTACCCACCGCCAGCAGGACGACGGTGCTGGTGGTTGACGATAACGAGGATGCCATCCGTCTCTTCCAACGCTACCTCAACGGCCACAGCGGCTACCAGGTCATAGGCGCTCGAAGCTGCGAGGAGGCCCTTCACCTGGCCTGCGATCTCCAGCCGCAGATCATCACCCTGGATGTGATGATGCCCGATCGAGATGGCTGGGAAGCACTGCAAGCCCTCAAGACTCACCCTGCCACCCGCCATATCCCGATCCTGGTCTGTTCTGTCCTGGATGAGCCGGAACTGACCCTCTCCCTGGGGGCTGAGGAGCACCTCACCAAACCCATCAGCCAGGAGAGGTTGCTGGCTGCGCTGGAGCGCTGGCGGGGACAGTCGGCTGAGGCGGAAGGGAGTCCAGGATAGCCTTCAAACAGTTCACCAACTCACTGGTCGAGAATCCTTGCTTTCTCTTCACTTGAATCGTGTCTTCTGAGGAAAGGAGTTCCTGCAGATACTCCCGCACGGTGATCACGATCACCGGGACATCGGCCAGCTCCGGGTTCTCTCGCATCCTGCGGAGCACCTCAGAGCCATCCACCCCAGGCATCATCAGATTCAATAGCACTACATCGGGCCGCTCCTGCTCCATCAGCGCCAGAGCCTGCTCCCCGCCGTAGGCTTTCTGCACCCGATATGGTCGTCCCCTCGACTTCAACATCCGGTCCAGCAGGCGCACCATTTGAGGAGTGTCATCTACCACCAGCACACTCCTCACCTCCCCATCCACCCGATCCAGCGCACCGAAGAGCTTCTCCCGCGTGACGGGCTTGATCAGGTAATCATCGGCGCTCAGCGCCAGCCGAGCCCAGGGCCTGTCGAGCAGGGGGCAGATGATCAGGGGAAGGTCGTGGGGTGCGTCCCCCAGAAGGGACCAACCATCCCCTTTCCGATCCGGGCACGCGCCGGCGATGATAGCCCGCGGGCGGTATTCCTCGATCAACCGCAGGGCTTCTCCCTCGTCATGGGCTTCAACCGCCCGGTAGCCTTCGATGTGGCGCTGCAGTAACCGGGTCACGGCCGGATCGCTGTTCAGGATCAAGAAACTTTTCGCAGGAGGAGTGGGGAAAGAAGAAATGTGGTCGGCGGGGAGTATTCCCTCATAGAGGCCCTGGGGGTGAAGCTCCGGCAGCGGCAGAGAGAAATAAGTAGAACTCCTCGAAGATGTGCGGAAGGGTATCCCGGGGAATGCCTACGCCTGTGTCGGCCACACTCACCACCACCTCGGCTTCCTCCACTTCCACCCGTACCGTAACACTTCCCCTTTCAGTGAAACGACAACTGTTGTTCAGCAGGTTCAAAAGCACCTGGCGCAGCCGAGTGCGGTCAGCGTAGACCAGGGGCACATCCTCTGGCACCTCCACCTGTAGGCTCAGCCCTTTGGCCTCCATGAAGCTATCCACGATGTCCACTGCTTCCTCGATCACCTCTCCCAGGTTGATCCTCTCTTTGGTTAGCGCCATGCGCCCCGCTTCGATCTGCGACAGGTCCAGAACGTCATCAATCAGACTCAGGAGGTGCTGACCACTGCGGTAGATGGCGTCCACATTGCCTCGATAGGGTGGGGGCAATTGCGCCCCACCATAGCTCTCAGGGGAAAGAAACATCATTTCGCTGAAGCCGACGATAAGGTTGAGGGGAGTGCGCAGCTCGTGGCTGATATTGGCCGCGAACTGCTGTTTCAAGCGACGTGCCTCCTCCGCCCGTTCCCTGGCTAAAGCCAACTGATAATTCATGCGCCGTATGCGATAGTTGGCCTCGTCCAGTGCCTTGAGAGTGCGCTTCAGTTCAACCTGCCTCTCGCGGATCTGCTCCTCGTTGTGTCGGGCCTGACAATAGCCATCCCAGGCCCACTGAAGGGCGGTGTACAGGTTGCGGTTGGAAAGCCAGGAAGCCAGGGCGGTCAGCCAGATCACCAGTACGGGACCCACCAGATGGGGGGAGAGTAGAGACTGTCCATATTTGACTGAGCCGATGCCCATCACGATCCCGCCGGCGACGAAAGCTACACCAAACACCGGCATCTGGTCGAACAGCAACCCGGCGAATATAATGATGGGAATGAACAAGTAGGACACCGTGCTCAGTCCAAAGGTCAGCAAAGCGCAGGCATTGGCCATCATCATGGTCAGGATAATGGCCATGGAAGCTAGGGTCACGCTGTGCTTTTTCATCATCCAGCTCAAGGCCATGCCTGAGGTCAACGCCACAGCCCCGTACCAGGCTACGGCAGGTTGATCTCCAGACAAAGGCGATGTCAGCCCAAACCACCATAGGTACAGGATACATCCTGCGAACACCAGCAGGATGACCAGCGAGTCATCGCGCAGATGCTCCAGATCCTCTTTGGTACCTTCTCTTACAGGCCACACTTCATCCACCATGGTGCCTTTCCTCCCTTATGTCAAATTCATTGAGGATAGATGACAGCCCTTATTGTAGCCCATTTGCGTTCGATGTCCAATTCACTCCCAGATGACTGCTCCGATTCCCTTCGGGCTTGCGCAGCGATAAAATTAAGGTAAGAGCAACCCCATTGTCTGGGGGTTGCCAACCCCACCAGTTCATCCAAGGGTGTGCCTTCTGGAAGGTACGCCCTTGACTTTTTTGCCATTTTGGGCGATTCCTCCTGAGTAACTCTGCCGGGCGCCAACGCCAACCCGGCGTCCATAGCAAGGAGGAATCGCCATGCAACAGTATACCACATTCCCGTCCATCCGGCATGGGCCAGACCTCGTCCAGGGCCTGGCTGAGCACGAAGGGCTAGTGCACTGGGTGGTGCGCCGACAGTGGCTGGGTGCTCTTCCCTACGCCGAGGCCCTGCACGTGGGCCGCATCGCCCTGTGGCGGGCTCTGCGGCGCTATGACCCCACACGCACCACCGCCTTCAGCACCTACGCCGTGCCCGCCATCGCCAGGGCTGTCTGGCGGGCCGTGGCCCAGGCCCAACCTCACCTCCAGGAACTCCTCACTCCCTACCCACCTCAAGAGGCTCCCGACCTGGAGGAACAAGTGGAAAAGGGCTTCCTCCACGAGGCCCTGCACCGTCTGATGGCCCGCCTGCCTCAGCCCCTGGACTACCTCATCGTCGCTCGCTACGGCCTGGAGGGCCCTCCACCCCAGACCTTCGCCGCCATCGGCTGGGCTTTCGGAGTGACCCGCCAGCGAGCCCATCAACTCCACACCGAAGCCCTCCTGTGGCTGGCTCACCCCCCCACTCCCTCAGCCTGCGCAAGCTCCTGGACAAAAACACCTTTGCCGACTACCAGGCCTATCTCGCCCGCCTCCGCCGCTGGCTGCGGGCCAGGAGGGGTCAGCGATGAGTAAGCAGGACACCCAACTCACCGCCAGCCAGAAGAGGGCCACCGAGGGCGACTTCGTCAAGACCTTCTCCCTGGAGGCGCTGCGGGACCGTTTGCCCTTCCGCTTCCCTGTGCCTGAAGACGTGCCCCCTTCTCCCAAACAGCGTTACCGTTCCCAGTATCGCTACCTGGGCCCAGACGACCTGGCCGACCTAACCATCCTGGCGACTATGACTCTCTTCCAGATCGCTCTGCGCCTCATCGACTTCTCCCCTCTGCGGGACTACCTGACCCTGTGCTACTACCTCCAGAGTGCCAGGGGTCAGATTCCCTTCGACCCCGTCTCCCTCTTCCTCTGCATTTGCCTGCGGCGGGAACTGAACGTGAGCTGGCGGGCCCTGGCCAAACTCCTGGCCAGCGAGCATGGGGCCGGCTGGCGGCGTCTCTTCGGCTTCTAGGATGAGGTCACCCCCTCCCCTTCAGGGATGCGCTACTTCTTCAACACCGTCGGCGAAGAGCAGTTCGAGGAACTCTGCCCCCTCTTCACCGACCTCTTGCATCAGGCCACCTTGCTACCCGACCACTCCACCTTCCCCGGTGACCCGCCTGAGCGGGGCGTGGCGATCAGCCACGACCTCATGCTCCATGAAGCCCGCTCCAACATGAGCTGCCCTCAGGTCACCGATACCTGCTACGACCCTGCTCCTCGCCCCTGCCCGGCCCAAGAAGCGGGCCAGGAGGGGTGTGACTGCACCGAGGAAGCCTGCGCCCAGGCCTGCCGACGAGCCACTCCCTTGGACAAGGAAGCCCGCTACATTCACTATGCGGGCCGCAACAAGGAGGCCGACCTCCCCACCGAGGACAACTCCCAGGGACGCGATGTCTACGGCTACGCCTCCAACCCGGACCGGCTCATAGACGACCGCTTCGCCTGTGGCTGGACTCTCCGCACCGGCCTTCAATCGGCCAACGCCGATGAGCGGAATCCCTTCCCCAACAGCTTCGCCTCCCTCCAGGTCCGTTTCCCTTACCTGGAGATCGGCGAGGTGCTGCCTGGACCCCATCTGGGAAGCCGGTGCCTTGCGTATGGTCGACCTCCGTGCCGCCGAAGGGGATGACGACCCTCAAATTCAACTGCGGCGGGGATACAACGGGAAGGGCCATCCCCTCTGTATCCACGGCTACGAGATGTCTCCCAATGGCCACGACTACGACCGCCGGCGTACCAAGTGGTGCTGTGAGAAGGGTTGCCTGAAGGACCAGCAGCGTCCAGCCCCGGACTGCCCCTATCTGACTCCAGAGCACAAGCATGGACAGGTCGTCAACGTCAGCCGCACCTTGCCCGATGGCTCGGTGCGGCTGGCACGGGAAGTGGCCTACAGCTCTCCGAGTTGGAAGAAGCGCTACCCCTTCTCCTCCTCGCCCCCACTCCTGGAGCTTGGCCCTATCCGCACTCCTACCCCTGCCCCTTAGCTCCTCACAACCGCTGCGCAAGCCCCACTAGACCAGCTTTTGACAAATCCTCCCTATAGTGGTATACTAATTCCGAGAAATTACTCGGAATTAGGGAGCCATTCATGCATTTCTCAGCCAAGGAGCAGTATGCATTACGGGCTTTGGTGGAACTGGCCCGCTATCACGGCCAAGGGCCTATCCCTCTCAGCCAGGTAGCCGCAGTACAGGATATCCCCCTGGCTTACCTGGAGCAGATCGCGGCCTCGCTGCGAGAGGCAGGGCTCTTGGAGAGCAAACGGGGGGTCTCCGGCGGTTACAGCTTGGCCCAGGGGCCAGCCCAGATCACCGTGGGCGATGTCCTGCGTGTGCTGGAGGGGGCTATCGTCCCCGTGCCCTGTGTATCCGAGGAAGGGTCCTGTGCTCGTGCGGCAGACTGCGCCACCCGATGGGTGTGGGAACGGGTGCACCATAGTCTGGTGGAGACGCTGGATAACATCACCCTGGCTGACCTGATCGAGCACACGAAGGTCCTGGCCTAGGCCGGGGCCAGGAGTGAGAAGAAGAAACGGACGGAAGAGATATGGAGAGACCGAGGCGGACGGTCTATCTGGACCATGCGGCCACCACTGCGGTGGATCCCCAGGTGGTGGATGCGATGTGGCTCTATTTCACTGAAAAGTACGGCAATGCCTCCAGTATCTACAGATTGGGACGAGAAGCAGCTAGTGCTCTGGATGAGGCGCGCCGGACCGTGGCCACCATCCTGAACTGCGAGCCGCGGGAGGTGATTTTCACCAGTTGCGGCACCGAGAGCGACAACCTGGCCCTCCGAGGCGTGGCCTTCGCCCGGCGCAAGCGGGGACGGGATCAGATGATCACCTCGCCCATCGAGCATCACGCCGTGAGCCACACGGCAGAGCAATTGGCTCAGGAGTTTGGCTTCGAGATGGTCACCGTGCCCGTGGATGGCCATGGGATGGTGGACCCGGCGGATGTGGAGGCGGCCATCACGGATCGGACGGCGCTCATCTCCATCATGTACGCCAACAACGAGGTGGGCACCATCGAGCCCGTGGCCGAGATCGGAGCCATCGCCTGCGAGCACGGTGTGCCCTTCCACACCGACGCGGTGCAGGCGGGGGGCAGCCTCTCCCTCGACGTCGAGGAACTGAAGGTGGATTTTCTCTCCCTCTCGGCGCACAAGTTCTATGGCCCAAAAGGGATAGGGGTCCTCTATGCGCGGCGGGGCGTCCCCTTCCTGCCCATGCAGACCGGGGGAGCGCACGAGGGGAAACACAGGGCGGGCACGGAGAACATCCCCTACATCGTAGGGCTGGCCACAGCACTGAGGCTGGCTTACGAGATGCAGCCCCAGGAGAATGAAAGAATTGCTGCGCTCCGCGATCGCCTCATCGAGTCCATCCTGGATCGTATCCCCCACGCCCAGCTCACCGGCCACCCCATCCAGAGGCTGCCCAACAGCGCCAGCTTCGTGTTCCAATTCATCGAGGGGGAGTCCATCCTGCTCAATCTGGACCTCAAAGGGGTGGCTGCCTCCAGCGGATCGGCCTGTACCTCTGCCTCCCTGGAGCCCTCCCACGTCCTGCTGGCCATGGGCATCCCGGTTGAAGTGGCCCACGGCAGCCTGCGCCTGACCTTGGGTCGGGAGAACACGGCGGAGGATGTGGAGTACGTGCTGGAGATTCTGCCTCCCATTGTGGAGAAGCTGCGGGCCATGAGCCCATTGTATGCGGGGTAACGGACTATTTCACCAGAGAGGAGAACACATCGTGCCCAAATTCGCCTTCTTCCAGGGACAGATCGTGCCCTTTGAACAGGCCAAGGTCAGCATCATGACCCATGCCTTCAACTACGGCACCGCCTGCTTCGAGGGCATCCGTGCCTACTGGAACGCCGATGAGGAGCAGCTCTACATCCTCAAGATGCAGGAGCACTACCAGCGCTTCATGTGCAACTGGCATCTGCTGTGCATGGACCTGGACTACAGCCTCGAGGATCTGGAGAGCTGGACCGTGGAACTGCTACGCCGGGAGGGATACCAGCAGGATGCCTACATCCGGCCCCTGGCCTACAAGAGCAGCCTGGTCATCGGCGTCCGCCTCCACGATCTGAAGGATGACCTGGCCATCTTTGCTGAGCCCTTCGGTAAATACATTGAGAAAGAGGAGGGGGCCAGCGTCTGCGTCTCCTCTTGGCGTCGCATCAGCGACACCGCCATACCTGCTCGGGGCAAGATCACCGGGGCCTACATTAACTCCGCCTTCGCCAAGACGGAGGCCATCCTCAACGGCTTCGACGAGGCCATCGTCCTCAACGAGAATGGCCACATCTCTGAGGGGAGCGCGGAAAACCTGTTCATCGTGCGGGACGGGGTGCTGATCACCCCGCCCCTCTCGGACAACATCTTGGAGGGAATCACCCGAGAGGCGGTGATCCAGTTGGCCCGGGATGAGCTGGGGTTGGAGGCCATCGAGCGGCCCATTGACCGCACGGAGCTGTATGTGGCCGACGAAGCCTTCTTCTGTGGAACGGGGGTCCAGGTCGCCGCCATCGCTTCCGTGGACCGCCGGCCGGTGGGCACGGGCAAGCTGGGGCCGGTGGTGCGCCAGTTGCGCGAGGTGTATTTCGCCGCCGTGCGGGGGGAACTGCCTCCATATCGCTCCTGGCTCACACCGGTCTACGAGAAGTAACTGGACCTTTCGGAGATGTGCTTTCGCCCTAAACGTTGGCCCGGCGCCCTGACGGGCGCCGGGTTTCTCTTATTCCTCCTGGCTGGGGATATATGGCTGGCCCTGTGCATTGCCCAGCGGACACCGGACCTGGGTTCTTTCCTGCTAGGGCTGATAGGCCTGTTCACCCTACCACTGCTGACGGCTATCGGTTATGGGCTATACGGCCTCCTCAATCTCACCTATGATGTGAACCGCAATCGCGTGCTCATCCGCTGGGCAGCTTCAGAACAGGTCATCCCCCTGGAGCGAATTACCCGAATCGTGGAAGGAAGTCAATTACCTGATCCGGTGCGCTGGGGCGGGGTGAAGTGGCCGGGATACGCCATCGGCCGCGGGGAGGCGGAGGGGTGGGGTCCCTTTCTTTCTTTTGCCACCGAGCCCCTGAGCCGCCAACTCCTGCTGATCACCCCCTCGCTGAGCTACGCCATCTCCCCCCTTGACCGGGATGGGTTCCTCGCCGCCCTGGAAGTCCGTCGTCAGTTGGGGCCGTTGGAGTCCCTGGCGCAGGAGGCGCGCCACGCGCCTTTCCTGACCTGGCCCCTGTGGCGCGATCGGGCGTTGTGGGGACTGGCTCTGGCCGG
>CAYRNM010000112.1:0-4641 GCA_964425465.1 uncultured Anaerolineae bacterium
TCCAATTTGCGAAAAATCGGGGCGAATTTTGGAGTTTCCCCGGCCAATCCGCCCCCTGAGCGGCCCAGCTAGGGAGTGCTGCGGTGTCCACTACCCACCAAAATGCCTACAGAGAAGTTCAACACTCTTGGGAACTGCGGTCAGCGGATCCTCACGTCCCTCATACTCCAGGGAGACGTATCCCGTGAAGCCGACCTGATGCAGTATCTCGGCGATGCGGGCATAGTCCAGATCCAGGGAGTACCATTCGCCACCCCCGAAATAGGTCTTGGCGTGGACCAGCACCGTATGGGGGGCAATTTGGGCCAGTTTAGGGTAAGGGTCCTCCGGGAAGTTGCCGCAGTCCATGGTCACCCCCAACCACTCGGACCCAATGGCCTCGACGATGCGATTCACCCCCTTCGGTGTAGCGGTCAAGCCCCAGTGATTCTCCAGGGCCAGCATCACACCCTGCTCCTCCGCTCGTGGTAGGCATCGCTCGATGGACTCGATCACCCATTCGAAGGCGTCATCCTCGTCATAGCCGGGAAGCGGCGGTTCCACCCCGCCACAGGCCATGAGCTCATCGAAGCTTTCCACTGTTCCCCACCGCCCCGAGTTGAGGCGAATAGCAGGTGCGCCCAGCCGATAGGCCACCTCGATGCAGCGGAGCGTGTGGTCAACGTTCTCCCGGCGCACCTTTGGATCGGGCGAGACAAAGCCCTGGTGGATGGACAGACAGTAGATATCCAGCCCCAGCTCGAAGGCCCGACGCTTCAGGCGCTGCAGGTAATCATTCTCCTCCGACTCCATCTGCACGTGGAGGATTTCCACGCCGTCCAGCCCCATCCGATGGGCCTGCTCCATCACGTACTCAATTGGCACCTTCTCCCCGGAGAAGTGCCAGAAAGAATAGGTCGAAGTTCCCAATCTATTTCTCATGTTCTCATCCCCTCCTGAGCCTGGCAGCCTCAAATGTCCAGATTGCGGAGGGCGGGGGCCTGCACGGCAATCCACAGCGCCAGGATGGCGCAGGACCCGCCCATAATCGCCACTGCCCAGGGGGCACCGAACCAGGTGGCGAGCGCGCCCGCCAGCAGGGATCCCAAAGGGTTCAGGCCCCGACTCAACAGGCGGATGCTCAGCACCCGCCCTCGCATCTGCTGAGGAGCGAGCATCTGGAGCACCGTCTGGTTCTGCGAGGTGTAGCTGGTGTTGAACAGTCCGCCCAAGAATAAGAAGAACATCGCCAGGGGCATAACGGGGGAACGGGCGAAAGCTACCAGGCAGAGCCCAAACAGTCCTGCACCACCCAGCATCATGAGTCCCTGGCGCCTCATATTGCCCAATGAGGCGATGGTCAGGGCACCGAGTAGAGCCCCGATACCCACGGCGGCCAGCATCAGCCCTTGTCCTTCGGCTCCCACCCTCAGGATGTCGCGAGCGAAGATGGGCATCAGGCTGGTGTAGGGCATGGCCAGCAGGCTGGGCACCAGCCCCAGGGCCATTATTAACAGGATCAGTTGGTTCTGAAACAGGTATTGGAAGCCCTCCTTCGCGCTGGCGAGGAAGGTCAGCATGGCCGCTCCCTGTCGGCTCGACTGATCCTCCCCCGCTGGGACCCGTATCTGCACGGTCCACACTGTGGCCAGGAGGAAGAGCGCAGCCTGGGCATAGTAGGAGCCGCCTGTGCCGATCAGGGCGATGAGGAAGCCAGCCACTGCCGGCCCGACACTGCGCATCAGATTGAAGACAACCGAGGTCAAGGCCACAGCATTCAGCAGATGTTCCTTGCCCACCAGGTCGTAGATGAGCGCCTGTCTGGCCGGCAGTTGGAAAGCCTGCACGCTGCCAGTGAGGAAGGCGGTCACGAATACATGCCAGGGCTCGATCAGGCCCGTGGCGATCAGGATGGCCAGGACTAGATTCAAACCAGCGTTAGTCAATTGAGCGATGATGAGCTGCGCCTTACGCCCATAACGATCAGCCACCACACCGGCGATGACACCGAAGAGCAGCATGGGCACAGCTCGCATGGCACTGACGGCCCCCAGCATGAGGGGCGAGTCGGTGAGCTGGTAGATGAGCCAACTTCGGGCCACTTGGTCCATCCATTGTCCCATGGAAGTTCCGGTGAGTCCCAGCCACAGAAGGCGATAGTCGCGAAAGGTCAGCGACTCGAAGGTGCGAATGTGACTCGGATGTATAGGCAGGGCATTGATCAGTCGGCGGCCTGCGATCTGGACACGTGGATTGCCCCTGATTACCGCCTTCGTCTTACTTCCCATCCGCTTTCTACTTTGGTTACCCTTTCCATCATTCCTACAGGGCCCCTCTACTCGCCCAGCATGCGCAGCACATTCCCGCTCATGATGTGCTCGATGGCTTCGGACGACAGCCCCAACTCCTCGCGGAAGAGGGCTATGTCGCGCTGCACGGAGGCGCGCAGCCGCTCACTGTCGTCGGCGGGGTAGACATCGCTGCCGTAGATGAGCCTCTCGTCCCCCAGATAGACCAGCGCCTTGCGCAGTGCCTCAGCACGCCAGATGCGGGGCGTGCCGGGGGTGAGGTCAATGAACATCTGCATCTCCCGATCGCCACCCCGTATCGCCGCCCAGAAGCGCCCCGCCACGGCCAGACACTCATCCACCCAGGGCCAACTGATGTGCGACAGGGCGAACTTCACTCCTGGGTAGTTGATCAGCGCCTCGTAGAACACCGGGCGGCAGAAGCGCGAGCCGTCGGCGAAGCCGAAGAGGATCCCCGAATGGAAGATACCCGGAACGCCCAGTTCTTCCATTTTGGCGAAGAGCGCCAGCGCACAGTCATCGGTGGGGTACCAGTGGTTGGGGATGGACTTCACCCCCCGGATGCCTAACTCCACCGCCCGCTCCAGGGCCTGCATCGCGGAGGGCCACCGGGCATCAATCCAGGCGAAGCCGATGATGCGATCCGGGGCCTGGGCCACCACCTTCCCCAGCCACTCCACGGCGCCGTGCATTCCCTCCTCGTCGGCGCCGAAGGCCCCGCCACCGAGGACGTCCACCCCGGCCGAGGCATAGGGGGAGAAGAGGCACATCTTCTCCACTCCCGCCTGGTCCATGGCCCGCAGAATTCCATCCGCACTCTCCGTACCGCGCGAGTGCACGTGGCAGTCAATGATCATGTGATGGGCTTCCTTTCCTCATAGACATTTGAAAAGGCGCGTTTTCGGTAGGGGCGTACCCTTGCGGTCGCCCCTGGCAGCAAGGACAACCGCAAGGGTTGCCCCTACAGCCCAGAGTAGGCCGCGCCGTAGACATCCGTGTAGAAAATCTCCGCTGGCTCTTTGCGAGCCTTAGGTGGGGGGCTCTCATCGGGTACCCCCACGGCCAGCAGAGCAATCACCCGCGTCTCCTCTGGCACACTCAGGAGCGCTTTCACCCGCTCCTCGGAGAAGGCGCCGATCCAGCAGGTGCCCAGCCCCAGCCCGGCGGCGGCCAACACCGCGCTCTGGAGAGCGATGACCACGTCCACGAGGTCACCATCCACCAGGCTGCCGACGGGGGCCGACTCGCCCGGCACGCCGCAGCCGACGATGACCAGCGGCGCAGTGGTCAGCGCCCGCGGGGGACCCAACCGTTCCAAACTACACTCCTGGGCCAGCCGGCGGATCTGCTCCGGGCCGCGAACCAGGATGAAGCGCCAGGGCTGGCGGTTACCCGCCGAGGGGGAGAGGCGCAGGGCCTCCAGCAGTGCGGCCTCCTTTTCGGGCGGGATCGGCTCTGGCCTATAGCGCCGGATGCTTCGGCGCGCGCGGATAGCTTCCATGACCTCCATGATCCACTCCTTTGGAATAGCGGGGCTTGCCCCGCGTGAGCGCGCAGCAAGCACCCTACGGGTACAGACTGCGCTATTCCTGAATTTGGTTTCGCGACGGAGTAGCGGGGCTTGCCCCGCATGACCCGCAGCAAGCACCCTACGGGTGCAGACTGCGCTATTCCTGGATTCTGCAAGCTAAAAGGTCGTCACCAAGTCCAGAGCCTGCCCCTTCTCCGCCGACTCGAAGGACTTGATCATGATCTCCGCGACGTGACAGCCCCATTCAATGCTGGCCAGGGGTTCGGTGTCCTTCACGATGCAGTCGTGGAGGTGTTGGGTTGAACCGGCGGTGTAGCGCCAGGCTGGGAAGGCGTCGTGGGGGAAGTGGTACCAACCCACGTCCTCGGGCCCTCCGGGGCCACTGATTCCCGAACCGGGGACGTAGTACTCACTCTCTCTGTCCAGGGTGGCCACTGACAGCCTCGATCCGGAGCCCGCCATACCGAAGGCGATGGTGCCCTTCTCTCCGCACAGCACCAGCCTGGCACCGGGGGGCGGCAGCACAAAGGACACGGAGTTGGCGATCACACAGGCCAGGCACTCATTGGGCCATTCGATGAGGGTAAAGGTGTTGTCATAGGCCTCCACGACCGCCGGCACAGTGCCTGTGAACTCCGACTCATGGGCGTGAAAGTTTGGCTCTCCCCGCTGGTAACCCTTGAGAAACCCCGTAAAGATGTCATCGGGGTATTGGGGCGGCCTGTGGGGAACGGATACCTTGGCCGCCCCGGTGACCTTTCTGGCCGGCCCCAGCAGGTAGGTCAAGGACGAGATGAGGTACACCCCCATGTCGAAGAGCAT
>CAYRNM010000112.1:4741-9064 GCA_964425465.1 uncultured Anaerolineae bacterium
CAGGGCTGTGACCAGGGCTACCACCTGCAGCAACATGGAAGCGAAGAGCACTGCCTTGGCGGAAAACCGGTCAGCGGCGTACCCCAGGCCGATCTTGCCTACGATGCCCGCCAGGGCCAGAAAGCCCCAGATGTTCGAGGCCGACTCGCGGGATAGCCCCCGATCCATCAGGAAGGGGATGGCGTGCATCTGCACCGCCACGGAGCCGAACTGAGCCAGCAGATAGGATGCGCCGATGATCCAAAAAGGGGCCATACGCAGTGCATCCTCAGCCGTGATCCCCTCAGCAGTGTGTTCCACACCCGCATCCTGGGACTGCTCGAGCCCCTGTGGACTGTCGCGCAGCACCCCCAGGATGAAGGGAATGGACCCCACCCAGGAGAGCGCTCCCAAGGCCAGGGCTAGGGCCCGCCAGCCATAGCTGGCGATGAAGGGCGCTGAGAGGGGCACCAGGACCACGCCGGGCAGCCCAAAGCCGACGATGGACAGCCCCATGGCCAGTCCTCGCCCCTGGGTGAACCAGTGGGCGATGATCGTGCCGGCCGGAACCGTCCCCACGCCGGAGCTGGCGACCGCCAGCAGGCTGTAGAGCAGATAGAGCTGCCAGATCGCTGCCCCGCGCTCTACCTGCCCGATCTGACTGATCAGCCCCCAGGCCAAGCCACTGGCCAGAGCACCAACCAGCATCACCTGCCGTGGGCCCCAGCGGTCCACCAGGTGGCCTATGGGGACTGAACTCAGGGTCATGAGCGTCAGAAAGAGGCTGATGGCGACCGAGTAGGCCCCCCGTCCCCAGCCGAACTCCTCCATCAGCGGGGAGAAGAAGATGCCCATGGCGTACCAGGACATCCCGTTGCCGAAGAAGGCGACGAAGATGACGCCGACGACGATCAGCCAGCCGTAGTCGAGGCCCAATCGTCGGCGGGCTTGCAAGGTGACGGGCTTCATGCCTTGCCTGCCGAACCGAAGAGCTGCATGTAACGGACGACGACCCCCTTGATGGCCTCCTGGACCGCACGCTGCACCCGGATGTAGTTCATCGTCGGGTCAGCCAGGCCCTCTTGCATGGCCCCTACCGCGGCCAAAGCCATGTCGGTGTAGATGTTGACCTTGCTGATGCCCCCTGCAATGGCCGTCCGAAAGTCCTCGTCAGAAATGCCTGAACCCCCATGTAGCACCAGGGGTGCATCCAGCGTGGCGCGGATCTGGCAAAGCCTTTCAAAGTCGAGCTCGGGTTCGCCTTTGTACACGCCATGAGCCGAGCCAATGGCCACGGCCAGTATATCCACCCCCGTGTCAGCGACGAAACGGACGGCGTATTCCGGCCGGGTGAGGGTCGCCTTGCGGGCATCCACGTCGGCGTAGTCCTCCCCCCGCCCCACGTGGCCGATCTCGGCCTCGATTCCCAGGCCCGCCGCGTGGGCTGCCTCCGCCGCTTGGCGGGTAAGAGCCACATTCTCCTCATAGGGTTTGGTGGAGGCATCGAGCATCACGTCGGTGAAGCCGGCGCGGATGCACTCCATCACCGCCCCGAAATCCCGTCCGTGGTCCAACTCGATGGCCACAGGCACCGGTATGTCGGCAGCCAATTCGCGGATGAGGGCCACCGCCGCCCGGCGGGGCATGAAGAAGGGGGCGATGATCACCGGCGAGCGCTGCTCCGTGGCCGCTTCGAGGATGGCCAGGATCCCTTCCAGGTTGTGGGCATCGAACAGGCCGACGGCGTAGCCTTCCGTCTGTGCTCTCTTGAGCATGGGGACCATGGATTGTAGAGGCATAGATTCTCCCTTACATCCGTTACAAGTTGCAGGTTGCACGTTGCAAGTTTCAAACGGATTGATCCCAACCCGCAACGTGCAACTTGTAACTTTCAACTTGAAACCCAAGTGGCCCGTTGCCTCATTGACTCGTTACCCGTTGACTTGTTGACTCAAGGGATCACCACCACCTTGATGGCCCCTGACTCGGCCTTGTTGGCTGCAGCGGCGAATCCGGCGGCGATCTCCTCCAGCGGAAAGCGGTGGGTGATCATCTTCAGGGGCTGGAACTTGCCGGAGGTCATCATGTCCATGGCGATCTTGAACTCCGGCACCCCCTCCCAGGCGCCGTAGCTGTTGATCCAGGTGATCTGCATCTGCTTGGCCATGGCCTCCTGGCTGTCCAGCGTCTGGGGCACGGAGTACATGCCGATGATGCCCAGCGTGCCGTTGTGGGCCACCATGTGCACATCGTTGGCAAAGGTGGGTGCCCGCCCTCCGACGGCCTCGATCACAATATGGGCTCCTTCCCCGTCGGTGAGCTCCTTCACCGCCTCCACAGGGTCAACTTGAGCGGAGTTGATCACTTCGTCAGCGGCGACTTCCTTGGCTTTGGCCAGCGCATGGTCCACGACGTCCACCACGATCACTTGTCTGGCTCCCAGGGCCTTGTACGCCTCTGCAGCGGAGAGGCCGATGGCGCCTGCGCCGACCACGACAACGTGGTAGCTGGGCTTGACAGGCACGCGGTGCACGACGTGCACCGCACAGGCGTAGACATCGAGGATGGAGGCAGCCTCGATGGACAGCTCCTCGGGCAGGAGGTAGCAGTTGCCCTCTGGGGCCGCGTCTAGTTCGGCGAACCCGCTGCTGTGGCGCCGGACCCCATTCACCGTGCCTCGTGTGGGGCAGGCTTCGTAGTGCCCCTCCCGGCACCAGCGGCACTTGCCGCAGCCGATCAGGTGCAGGGGCTCGATGCCCACTCGGTCGCCAACCTTCAGTCTGGTTACGCCGGGGCCCAGTGCGGCCACCACGCCGGCCAGTTCGTGGCCGGAGGTGTGGGGATAGGGGAACCAGGGCTGCTCCGGGCGCACTCGATAGCTGTGGAGGTCACTGCCGCAGATGCCCGCCGCCTTGACCTCGATCAACACCTCGCCGGGGGCGAGGACGGGATCCGGCACTTCCTCTACTCGGATGTCTTTGCCGCCGTAGAACATCGCTGCTTTCATTGTGTTCTCTCCTTCAGTGAGTTGGTAAGACCGCCGAAAACGCCTCGCCTGTGCAAGGCATAAACCCGCCTCAGTTCCTGAGAACAACGTCTTAGACAACCCTGGCCAGGACAGGCTAACGCGCGCGGCGTCTCTGATCACTTGCTTCACGAATACGTGATGTCCACCCTATTGCATCACTCGAAGGATGGTCACAACACGCATGGCTAATCTCCTATGTTTCGAATACTCCTACTCCATACTGATCATCACCTTCAACCCCTTCCGTTCGGCCACGATATCGAAGCCCTGCTTGGTCTCGTTCAAGGCCAGCACATGACTGATAAGGGGTGAGACCTGTACCGTTCCGATCTCCATGAAGCGCAGCGCGGTGCGGAAGTGGGCTGGAGTGAAGTCGTGGCTGCCGGTGAGGACAAGCTGCTTATAGTGCACCAGGTTGGGATCGAAGGGAATCTGGATGGCTGGATAGATACCGGCGAAGAAGTTGACCATGGCTCCGATGCCTGCCATATCCAACGCCTGTTCCATAGCCCGGCGGGCTCCCACGGCGACGATGACTACGTTGGCTCCTCGCCCTTCAGTCAGCTCTTTCACCCGCTCGACGGGGTCGGTCTGGCTAGCGTGGATCACCTTGTCGGCTCCCAGCTCCTGTGCCACCGCCAGCCGTTCGGGGATGAATTCGCTGACGAGGACCCGTGCCCCCTGGTGCTTGGCCAGTTGGAGATGAAGCAGACCGATAGGCCCGGCGCCCACAATGACGACGTCGTCGCCGAACGCGATGCGTGAGGCCAAACTGCCGTTAATGCAGCAGGCAAGTGGCTCACTGAAGGAAGCCTCTTGATAAGAAACTCCTTCTGGAATCTTGTACAGGCTCTCCGCTGGGGCGACGCCGTACTCGGCAAAGCCGCCGCGCACCCGGCCGTACTGCAGGTTCTCGCAGAAGTTGTGCAGGCCTCGAGTACAGTAGTAGCACTTGCCACACACGATCCGCCAACTGGGCGCCACCCGATCGCCGACGGCGAACCCCTCCACCGCCGGTCCAACCTCCACGATGTCTCCCGCCCATTCATGGCCGGGGATATAAGGGAAGGCACGGAAGCCCGCCCGCACACCGGTGTAGGCCCGCAGGTCGCTGGGACAAATGCCACAGGCGTGGATGCGGATCAGTACTTCGTCGTCGGCTTTAATCCGCCGTTGTTCCACCCGCTCGACCCGCAAATCGCCCGGGCCGTACAACTGGGCAGCCCACATTTGTTCCGTCATAGCATCCACCTTCAGAAAGTAGTCTCCAGCTCCACGGTGCGGCCCTCCCGCGCCGCATCGTAGCATTTGGTCAT
>CAYRNM010000113.1:0-1542 GCA_964425465.1 uncultured Anaerolineae bacterium
AACTCCGTCACTATCCTGCGCTTCAAGAGCGGGGCGCTGGGGGTGATAGATTCCAAGTGGGGGCAGATCGGCCGCATGCCCTTCGGCAGCTCCTATCACGGCACAGAGGGCACCATCACCGCGAGCTGGACGGGCCTGAGC
Organism: uncultured Anaerolineae bacterium; assembly: GCA_964425465.1. Classification (GTDB taxonomy): domain Bacteria; phylum Chloroflexota; class Anaerolineae; order JAYEMR01; family JAYEMR01; genus JAYEMR01. The sequence goes on from CAYRNM010000113.1 coordinate 142, forward strand.
ATCTACTCCCGAAAGGCGCTCCCCCCAGAGCTACAGGGTTGGGTGGAGATCCCGGTCGGACGGGCGCCGAGGCCTGGGATAGGGAGTGAGGCGGAGTACTTCGTCAACTGCCTCCTGCAGGACCGGCCCATCGAGGGTGCGGTGAGCCCGCGGGGGGCAAGGGCCACGCAGGAGGTGATCGAGGCCGCCTACCGCGCGGCCGAGACCGGCCAGGTGGTGAGGCTGCCTTTGTGATGAAAGGAACAGAAAGGGAGAAGAGCCTATGGCGATTGTGCGCATCGGGTTGGCCGGCTGTGGCAGCGTCTCACAGCGAGGGCTGCTGCCCCACCTGGCTCAGGAGGATATCAGGCCGTGGTGCGAGCTGACGGCGGTGATGGACCCCGTGCCGGGGCGGGCGGAGACGACGGCGAAGAAGTTCGGGGCCCAGTTGTGGTTCGAGGACTACGATGAGATGCTGGCCTCGGAGATTGACGCCGTGGTCATCGCCTCCCCCATCGGGGTGCACTACGAACAGGCGATGAAGGCCATCGCCGCTGGCAAGCACCTGCACCTCAACAAGACCATGACGACCACCAAGGCCGAGGCGGATGAGGTGATCGAGGCCGCGCGAAAGGCGGGGGTAAAGGTCGTGGCCTCGCCGGGGCGCGCCCACCGGCCATCCACCAAACGGGTGAAGCAGATCATCGAGGCTGGGGAGATCGGCCGCATCTACTGGGTGGAGATCGGCACCGCCGGCGGAGGCCATGAGTTCGAGGGCTTCCGGCAGGCGGATGACATCCTGTCCAACGTCAACCCCACCTGGTACTACAAAAAACCGGGCGGCGGGCCCATGTACGACATGGCGGTCTACGCCCTGCACACCATCACCGGCATCCTGGGGCCGGTGAAGCGCGTCACCGGCATGTCGGGCATCGGCCTCAAGGAGCGATTTTTCAAGGGCGAGCGGATCGAAGTGGAGATGGATGACAACACCCATCTGCTCCTCGATTTCGGCGACAGCGTCTTCGGCCTGCTCTTCGGCAGCAACAGCTTCGGCGGCCCGGCCCGCCCCTTCTCCCTGCCCTTTATCTCCGGCATCGAGGGGGCCGTCGCCATGAGCCGCGAGGGGGTAGAGGTCTGGGGGCCAAAGGTCGAGGGTGGCCATCGGGTGGAGACACCCGGCTATGACATGCCCTTCGTCTTCGGACCACACCTGGAGTTGCCGGAGCGGCACGTCTACTCGGACATCATGCACCTGGTGGACTGCGTGCTGAACGACAAGGAGCCGGCTGTCAGCGCCGAGCACGCCCGCCACGTCATCGAGGTCATCGAGCTGGGTTACAAAGCCGCCGAGACCGGCCAGACGCAGGAGGTGACCACTACCTTCGCCCTGCGGGAGCTGACCGTCGGCCCTGAATAAGG
>CAYRNM010000113.1:1642-9038 GCA_964425465.1 uncultured Anaerolineae bacterium
GTGCGGGGCAGCGATGTCCACCCCCTGAAATGGGCCTTCGAGGAGGGCTCCAAGCTGGGCTTCGATGGGCTGGAACTGTGCATGAGCGCCAACCACAACTCCTTCGCTACCTTCTGGACCGGGGAATGGAAGGCGGGAGCCAGGGCACTGTGCAAGCAGTACAACATGTCTATCTACTCCCTCTCCTCCGACTGGGCCTGGGCCTACGCCTGCTTCTTCTCCAACTTAAAGGAGTGGGGCAAGGGTGTGGAATTCATCGCCGAGGATGGCAAGCTGGCCCAGGAACTGGGAGCCCACACTATCCTGATGCATTTTGCCACCAGCAAGGGCTCCTGGGAGGAGTGTAGGGCCTTGCTGAAGGATGTGGCCGCGGCCGGCGAGGAGCACGGGGTCGTGTTCGGCTACGAGGCCAACATCTGGGAGCAGTTAGGGTTCGGGGGACTGGATTCCCTGTGCCGCATGACCGACGAGATTGGCAGCCCCCACTTCGGCGTCTATCTGCACAACGCCTACCCGCGGGCTGGCCTGCCCCTGCACGAAGAGGTGGAGATGGCGGGGGAATGGCTGGTGCAGGCCATGCACTCCTCGGATCTGCTATCCGGTCGGGTGGAGATTGACTTCCCCAAGGCTTTCAAGGCCATGAAAACCTACTTCGCCGATGGCGTGTACACCTTCGAGATCTCCTGGGAGGTGGCCGAAGCAAACAAGAAGCTCATAGATGAGAGGATCGCCAAGTACTGGTAGCCCGGTACGGATAGAACTCCAGCCCAGGGACCGGGGTTCCTGGGCTGGAGTTCCTACTGACGATGGGAAGGAACAATGAAGGCCATTCAAGTGGGCACGGCAGTTGCGCCTCCCGGTGAGAAGGCGAGGGGCCAGATATCCGTCCCCATGCCCGACAGCTCTAGGGTGGATATCCCCATCGTGGTGGTCAACGGACGGAAGGAAGGCCCTATCCTGTACATCCAGGCGGCGCAGCATGGGGTGGAGTTGAATGGCGCGGAAGCGATAAGGGTCTGGGCCGAGGGGCTTCTGCCTGAACAGTTGGCCGGGGCTTTCATCGGCGTGCCCATCGCCAACCCTCTGGCCGCTCTGCGCACCCGCCGCCACTTCTACCTGATGCCGGATGGAGAAACTTACAGCGATCCTACACCTCATCAGATGAACCGCTGCTGGCCAGGGGATGCGGGGGGCAATGAGACGGAGCGGTTGGTGCACGCCCTGTACCGTGAGGCCGTGGCTCAGGCGGATTACGCCATTGACCTGCACGCCTGGGAGCTGTGGGTGGCCTCCGCGTCCCTGTCTTGCGGTTGGCTGGAGGGGTCGGTGGAGCTGGCCAGACTCTTCGGCCTGCGGCTGGTGCTGGTCCGAGAGGAGCCTGCTCCTCCCGATTCCTCTCAGAGCCGACTCTTCCACCACGTGCTCTGCGAGCAGGGTGTGCCCGCCATCGCTGTGGAGCTGAGGGGCCAGCGGGACATGGTCCCCTCCAGCATCGAGGAGGGCGTTCAGGGGTTGGGCAATGTCCTGCGGAGGCTGGGCATGATCGAGGGGGAGCCAGAGCCCACGCCGAATCAAGCAGTGGTGGAGCAGCGGGCCTTCGCCAGCGCCCTGGTAGAGGTTCACTCCCCGGCCACGGGGCTCATCATCCCCGAGGCTGAGGTGGGAAGTGAGGTCAGCGAGGGCCAGTGCATCGCCCGTCTGCTGGATGTGAGTTGCATCCGAGCCATACCCATTCACTCCCCGGTGGATGGATTCCTTTACCGCTTGAGCCGTATGACGGGTGACCCCGATACCAGGGACCAGGACATGACCCCCGTAGTCTACGAGGGCGACCCGTTGGCCATGATTTATCCCCTCTCACCAGCGGAACTTTCTCGAAAAGTGGGGGAGTAGCGCAGCTTGCTGCGCCTTGGCGCGGGGCTTGCCCCCGCTACACCATCGAGGCATCTGTAACACCATTGTTCTACAATCTGAAATCCGCAGTCCGCAATGCCAGGACAACGCCTCTCGACGCAGCAAAGTGATAACTTATTGGCCCACATCTCCCCCTGGCTGGCAGGGGCTCTGGGCCTTGCCGCTTCCTTCCTGACGCTGTTGGCCCTCTTTGCCCTCCTGTACTTCATCCTGGCCGCGTCCGGCCTGTTCCAACTGCTGGGGGAATGGGCGCGGCGTTCCGTGGAAGGTGAGGCGGCCTACGGGATGGGGTTGTGGCGGGCTCTGGGCACCATCCTGCTGCAGAGCACGCTCAATATCCTGACCTCACTGTGGGAAGCGCGGTGGGGCTTTCTCGCCCTCGGTGGTTTCGGCTGCCTGGCTGGCCTGGTCACCCGCCGCATTGTGCGGCTGGATCCCCGCCTGGGAGGGGTGGGCAGCTTTCTCTTTTTCTTCCTATCATCCCTCTACCTCATCGTACCCAGCGCTCTCTATCTCATCAGCGGGTCAGAGGCCCTTTTGGATATGGCGGGGGTGAATCTTGATCAGGCCATTTTCTCCTCCCTTATCGTCGAGCTTTCCGTGGGCTTGTTCTTCGCTCTGGTCACGGGGACACTCGCCTGGGAGTTGTGGCGCTTATCCTATACCTTTCTCCTGGGCTGGGCAGTCGCCCTCTCACCTCATGTGCAGAGGGCCTGGCAGGAGACTATCCGCCGGACCGAGGCACCGAGGAGGGTAATGGATGACTACCGCTCCTACGCCGCTCACCTGCGCGAGCTGAAGCGCGATGAGCAGGCACTGGAACAAACTCGCTGGCGAAGGCCAAAACCAGGGGATATCGCCATTGCGAAGTGGGAGCCCGTTGTGTCCCATAAGCCAGACACCGCCCCTGCCATCCCCCTTGCGGAAGAAGAGAAATCCTTGGCGGAGCTGCTGACCCGGCCTCTCACCTGGGCCCTATTGCCAGCGGTGGTGATCCTCCTCCTGTGCCTGTTGGGAGTGCGCACCCTGCATCCCTATCAAGCTCAGACGGCAGCCCACACTGTGAAGAACTGGGCGGTGGTTGTCTCTCAAGAGAAGCCTAGAATGACTGCCTCGGTGAACATCATCTATCGCCCCCGGACGCTCACCATCCTCAAGCTCACCGGCGGTGGCATGGTGACCATCACCCTCACTGGACCCGAGCCCAGCCAGGAGCAGGTGTGGGCTTTGGAATGGGACTTGAGTGAGCACCCCTTCCACAGGGAGTACTCCATCGCTCACCTGTCGCCTGGACGCTATCAATTGGCTTTTAAGTTCGAGGGTGAAGGCGAAGCCGGCCTGGGGTATACCTACAGCCAGGGGGGCGGCCCTGTGGCCCAGCGCCTGGGGCTGGCAGCCGGTCTGATGCTGACAACGGCCTTCGTGGCCGTCGGGGCCATTCTCACTGCGGTGATCCTGCACTTGTACATCACATTGCAAGGACTAGAAAGAGGTTGACCATGCGCGTTGTGACCATCATGGGCGGCTATACCGGCACCCTCTGTCTGCAGGAGTTGGTGGATCAAGGCGATGAGGTGGTGGGGGTGGTGACCTACCCCGGCGACCCCCGGCCGGGGACGCCACCCGAGGCCTCGGTCAAGCTCACCGCCGACCGCAACCTGTTGCCCGTGTACCAGCCACCTCTCGAACGCATCAACACCCCGGAGTTCGTGGCCCTGCTGTGCAAGCTCCAGCCCGATCTTCTCGTCTCCATGCACTACCCCGTCATCTTCAAGCCCTCGATCCTGGAGATCCCGCCCTTGGGGTGCGTGAACGAGCACCCCTCGCGTCTGCCGGCGGGGCGGGGGATGACCCCCTCTTACTGGCACATGCTCATCGGCGACACCCACAATTGGATATCGCTGCACTATCTCGATCCGGGCATTGACACCGGCGATGTCATCAGCCAGGGCTCGGTGGAGATCACCCCGGAGGACACGGGTGCTACCAGCGCTCGCAAGCTCTCCGAGGAAGGGCACCGTATCTTTCGCGAGGCGCTGCCCCTCATTCGGGAGGGGAAGGCCCCTCGCACCCCCCAGAACCAGATCGAGGGAGTGAAGTCCAGCTACTACAGTTGGAAGCCCTGGTATGCTCAGATCACATGGGACCAGCCGGCGGAGAAGATCGCTCTCCACGTCCGCACCCTGACCCATCCCAAGGAGGTATCCTCCTGGACGCGCGAGGCCTACACCTTTCTGGGGGGGCGCAAGGTGCGGGTCTGGGAGGCGAAAGTGGCCGGGGAACGTTGGGCGAAGGGAGGCGCGCAGCCGGGCCAGGTCCTGGCCGTGACCGGTCAGGGCCTTTTAGTCCAGACCGGGGAAGGAGCCGTCGTCCTGACCGACGCCGACGTGGAGGGTACGGAGGGAGCGGGCCTGTCGGACCTGTTCGAGTTCCTGTCCACTGGTCTGCCCGCTTTCTTTGAGCTTCGAGTGATTCGATAGGGTGGCGAAGGAGTGCCACATGACGCTGGAGGAGTTGAGCCGTATCGCTGCCTCCGTCGGCGAACGGCGGGGGTGGGATTTCTCGCGTGTGCGGGATGATCGCGACCCCGTCCCCTGGGACTACACCGAGGTGGTGCGCCGCTATCTTCAGTCCAACAACCGCGTCCTCGACATCGGCACGGGGGGCGGCGAGCGGTTTCTGGCCCTGGCACCCCACCTTGGCACGGGCGTGGGCATTGACGCCGATCCGACCATGATCCAGGTGGCCCGAGAGAATACCCCGCCCTCGCTAGCCGACAAGGTGTCCTTCCAGGTGATGCGCGCCGAGGCCCTTCAGTTTCCTGATGACTCTTTCGACTAGTTCTAAACCGGCACTGCTCGGTGTTCGTCGCTCCGATCGTTCGTGTCCTGCGGCCCGACGGCCTCTTCATCACCCAGCAGGTGGGGGCAAGAAACTTCCAGAATATATGCTCCCTGCTCGGCTGTGGGCCAGGTGGTGAGTACGAATGGGATCCCTCGCAGAACGTGGCCGCCCTGGCCGAGGCTTTTCGGCAGCATAAGTGCACCGTGATGGGACAGGCAGAGTACGACGTGCGCTACGTCTTCCTCGACGTCGAATCCCTGGTCTTCAATCTCAAGGCCGTCCCCATCCCGGAGGACTTCGACATCGAGAAGCATTGGCAGCAGGTCAATCAGATCATCACCGACTACCGCACGCCGAGGGGGATCGAGACGAACGAGCACCGGGAGCTGCTGATCGTGCGGAAGCGGTAGTTGGACGGATGATCGTCGGCATCTGGAATGGCACTCGCAGGCTGGCACAGGGTGGAACGTAGCTGCATGTCCCAGGGGGTCAGTCCAGAGAGTGAGCAGTACATTGGTAAGCGGACAAGTCCGACCCGCTGAGCCCTGACTGTCCAAACATCGCATAGGGAGAGATTCGCTTTTGGAGAGCAGAGCAGACTTGCGTCTACTCTTCCTCAATCCGGTGTAGTGGCAGCGCTCGGCCTGGCGTGACAAAGCGAGTCCTGGTGCTTAGTTGAAACGCGAGTGTTCGAAGCGAACACAAAATTGCAACCAATGCTTGACAAAAGCGAGGAAAAGTGGTATAATTAAACACAACATGGTGAACTAAGGAGACGCGATGCATCGGAGCGAAAGGCAGATGGCTATCCTTGAATATCTGAACCAGGAGACCACAGCCAGCGTGGCGGTCCTATCTCAGAAATTTAACGTCTCAGAGATGACCATCAGGCGGGACCTGGACTGGCTGGAAGATCAAGGGTATCTGAGGCGCATCTACGGTGGGGCCATGGCCACCGACCTGGCCTCGTTTGCCCTGGCTTTCCAGGCCAGGGCAGAGCAGTTCCTAGAGGAGAAGAAACGCATCGGGCGAGCCGTGGCGGAGATGATTCAGCACGGAGAATCCGTGATCCTCGATGCAGGGACGACGGTGCTGCAGGTGGCCAAACACCTGCGCGATAAGCACATCACCGTTGTGACCAACTCCTTGCCGGTGCTATTGGAGTTGAGCCCGATTACCACCATCGAGGTCTTTATGATCGGGGGGGTTTTCTCCAGAAGTGCTTTGGCGACGGTGGGTACCCAGGTGGGAGAGTTCTTGAAGAAGATATGGGTCGATAAACTGTTCCTGGGAGTTGAGGGGGTAGATGTATCCAGTGGCCTGACCGTGCCGGATGTGCTGGAGGCACACAACAAGAAATGCATGATCCAATCCGCCAATAAGGTGTACGTCCTCGCCGATCACAGTAAGTTGGGCAGAAGTGCCCTCCATAGTATCGTGCCCCTTAGCGACGTTGATGTCATTGTCACTGACAACGGAGCCTCGGAGGAGATGGTAGCTCGGTTGAAAGAGCATTTGGGGGTGATCGTGGTTTGAGTGAAAGAAGGGAGATGTGGAGGAGGTCCTGAGCTTCGGCGGCACAGGGAGCGGTAGCGACATCGCCCTGATCCTGAAGGGTGCAGGGGTCTGGGATATGTTCAGCAGGGACAAGGCGAAAGAAGCTGGAGATCAGGGAGAGGCTGGCCATGCCCAGCGCAAACTAGCCGTGGGTCAAGGGGGTGCAAACCGGCCAAGATACTGGTCTGCTACGACTCACACACCGGCGATACGGACAAGATGGCCCAGTCTGTCGCTGGGGGTGCACGGAAGGTCCCAGGGCTGGCGGTCGAGCTCAGGGAGGAGGCGCTCGAGAGGATTGCCGCCTTCGGCGTCGAGGGGGGTGGAGATCATCGCCCATGGGCCTTGCTACCATGTGGACGTGAACTTCACAGATGAGCGGGCGGAATATGTGAAGAGGTTGCTGATCGCGCATAAGTTGGAGACATCGGCCATCTCTCCCGCCACCGAGTTTCTGCGGTTCGACGAGGATGGGATGCAGGCCCAAATCGAGCACATGCGGAAAGTGGTGAACCTGTGCGTCAGATTGGGCGCGGATCACGTCCGTATCTTCGCCGGGGGGAGATTCCTGAGGATGGAACACATGACGAGTGCATTGAGGCGGTGATCTACGGGCTTCAGGAATCCGTCAAAATCGCTGAGGAGAAGGGGGTACGGGTCTGAGTGGAGAACCACGGGCAGGTCGGCCGGACTTGCGATGTCCTCAAGCGGGTGATAGATACCGTACCCAGCCTGGACATGACTCTGCAAACCAGCGGAATCCAGCGCATGACTGACGACTATCTGAGTATGGTCCGATACTTCGCACCGCGGATCATGCACATCCATCTGAATGATAGCCATCCCGGAGGGGAGGGGGAACAGCCCCAGGCGGTTGCCCTGGGTGAGGGTCAACTGGTCATCGCGGCCATTCTCAAGATCATGCAGGATGCGGGCTACGCCGGTTACTGCAACGTAGAATATGGAGGGGGGCACGGGGATCCGACACCTCTGATTGACAAGAGCAGGGAGTATCTCCGGAAGGTCCTTTCCTGAGGGCCTATGGGGCGTTTTCAGTTCTACCCGTTAGTAAGGAAAATCA
>CAYRNM010000114.1:0-9013 GCA_964425465.1 uncultured Anaerolineae bacterium
CGCCCCCTCCGATGGGCCTCGGTCCATGACCATTTCATGCAAACGCTAGGTTAACCGGACGGAATCCGCCTTCTATCCCCTTCAGCTATACTAGACGGAATCCACCTAATCCGCCACCAGGTTGCATATTGCGGATTTCTCCGTATAATAAACTCTCCGGGGAGGCTATGCAGAATCCTTGACCTCTCATCCTGTAGTATATAGCCCAATCCCTCGCAGGTCAAATATGATTTTGGGAGCTATGTCCAATGGAACCCCCGCCCAAGAAACTCCTGGACCAGGTCCGCGATGCCATCCGCCTCAAACACTCCTCCATCCGCACCGAAGAAGCCTACGCGGATTGGATCAAACGCTTTATCCTGTTCCACGATAAGCGCCACCCCAACGAGATGGGGGGCCCCGAGATCGAGGCCTTCCTGACCCATCTGGCTGTGAAGGAAAAGGCCGCTGCCTCTACCCAGAACCAGGCCTACAGTGCCCTCTTGTTCTTGTACCGCAAGGTGCTCAAGAAGGAGCTGGAGGGCCCTATTGACTCCATCTGCGCCAAGAAACCAAGACACTTGCCTACCGTACTGACGAAAGATGAGGTGCGTAAGATCATCGGGCATCTGTCAGGCACGCATCGCTTGATGGCGCAACTGCTGTACGGCAGCGGCTTGAGGCTGACGAGTGTATCGAAAAAATCGTCCTTATGCTGATTTCTGCCTACGATCGCCAAGGTAGCCCATTTCCCTTCTGAGCCGTATGGTGGCATGATATCCCGCAACCAATTCGGCAGGAGGAGAAAATGGGAACCTTTGCTGTCAACGGCACCTCAGAGATCCAAATTGATGACCAGTACTTTACCATCTGCATCGCTCGCCGAGCCTGCGCGCCTTGGATATGGACGGTGATCACCAAACTAGTGCAGACTGCCGGTGAGCGGCTATGCACCGACCACGCTGAGGAAACAGGGCTTGAACACATCCCTCTCACCCGTCCCGGGCGCTAGACTGGCTGAGCCAGATCATCTACCTGTTGCTGATACCGGCTCATCACTTCCTGGCCTGTCTGGACCGGGAGGTGGACTTCTCCTTCGTAGACGAGTTGTGCGCTCCTGATTACAAGTGGCAGCTTGGTGGCCGGGGCCGCCCTCCCTGGCCCGCCCAATTAATGTTCCGCCTCCTGCTACTGATGTTCCTCTACGGTGTGTCCTACGAGACGGTGTTGGTGGCCGAACTCCAGATCAACATCGCCTGGTGTTGGTTTGTTGGTCTGGGACTGCTGGAGAAAGCGCCCGACCACAGCACGCTACACACCTTCCGCAAACGCTTGGGGCTGCAGGTCTTCCTGCAGATTCTGGCTCGCATCCTACTGCTTTGTCTGGAGCGGGGGCTGATCCGCAATGTGGACCTCTACTTCGACTTCACGGCGGTCCACGCTTCTGCGGTCCCCTTCACCCCCTATCAGCGGGCCCTCCTGCTGGCCCTGGCGCTCAACCGCTACCTGGACTTGCTGGAGGCAGGGCAAACCTTCGAGCAACCACTGCCGGAGACCCTCCGCAGTCTGGTGCTGGAGGTGGCACTGGAAGCGGTGGACAGCAAGAGTCTGGAGAAGGTCTCCCCTGAGCGGTTGGGGGAGAGCCTGGCCCGCCTGGAGGAGAAGGTGGCCCGTATGCCGCAGGGACCTCAGTGGCAAGAGCCGATGGAGGAGGCAGTGCAAGAAGCCGCCACCATGGAAGCACCGCCCACCGACAGAAAAGGGCTGTTGAAACTGGCCCAGAGACTGCTGGCTGTGCTGCCTCAAGCCTGTGGCGACCTGGATGCCCGCCTGGGCAAGGTCAATAACTGGGAGTTCTGCTTCGGCTATCTGGCCGGCTACGTGATCGATGGGCTGTTGGGCATCATCACGGCCGTAGTGCTGACGACGGCCAACGCCTGGCAGGTGGCTCTCTTCCCCTCGGCACTCCACCAGCATCAAGGGCACATTGCGGGGCAGGCCGGAAGCATGGCCATTGGCAGTGCCTTCGACTATCCCGAGGTCCATCGGGAGATCGAGAGGGCAGGACTGAAAGGCTACATTGCTTCCCGTGACCATCGCGACCCCCAGGGGCGGTTTGGCCCTGACCGATTCACCTGGACGGAAGAGGGGCACCTGCTTTGCCCTCGAGAGGGCCCTGACCGAGAGATGAAACCGGTTCGCACTCACGGCGATGGCCGGGTGACCTACCAGGGGAGAGGGTGTGCCGACTGTCCCCTGCGCAGCCGGTGCGCAGGGGAGGACAAGAGCGGGCCCCGGTCTCTGACTATCCCCCCCGAGGACCATCGAGGAATACCAGCAGGCCCAGAAGCGGCACATGGCCTGGGAGAACGTCTTCGGTCACGGCAACACCTACCACCACGGTGACAAGGCAAAGGGCAAAGCGCAGAGGGCCCATGCTCTATGCCCCATGCCCTATGCCGCAGCCAGCCGATGAACGAGATTGCCCAGGTGATGACGGTCATCGCCATCGACCTGGAGAAGATGGTGCGCTACGGCCATCGAGCGCCAGCCGTCCGGCCGATGGTGGTGGCTTGATATCGATTGTCAACGTGCAAACAGTCAGCTTGGGCCGGGGCAGTGCCCCAGACCGGGCAATTCGAGGCACCCAGAGGAAGACTCCCCTATGAGGAATTGGGTCTCTCCAGGGGGCGGATAGAAGTGCGCTTCGGCCCCGAAGTGGCTTCAACATCTCCGCATTTTGCCATCAGGAAGTACCAGCCCATTTTTCCGATAGGCTCTATACCATTGATTTGCAACGGCTGATGTTCACCCTCAACGCGCACTACCGCAGCCATTCGTTCCAGATCTTTGGCGATGCCCGGGTCAGCGCTGCCTTTCGGGACAATCTGAGCAATGGTTTCGAGGTTACGATTCGTCGGTACAAGTAGAGGAAGCAGTGTACACGAGATGCATTCGGACAAGACAACGGCTGTCGCATGTAGCAATATCGCTTTTGTGAAATACTGGGGCAAGTGGGACGAAGCGCTCCACCTGCCGCTGAACTCCTCCCTGTCCATAGCCCTCAGCCAAGCGATGACCACAACGACCGTGGCCTTCGACCCCGGCCTGGCTGAGGATGAGGTTGTGATTGACGGCCAGGCTGCGCAGGCCTCAGCGCGGCTGCGGGCGGCTCGCCATCTGGATCGAATACGGCAGATGGCGGGGATGGAGCAGCGGGCACGGGTGGCCTCGCGAAACAGCTTTCCCCGTGATGCAGGCCTCGCCTCCTCGGCCTCCGGGTTTGCGGCCCTCACGCTGGCGGCAACAAAGGAAGCGGGGCTGGAGCTATCCACGCGGGAGCTGTCCTGCCTGGCCCGGCTGGGCTCCGGCTCGGCGGCGCGATCCATCCCCGGCGGCTTCGTCGAGTGGCACGCAGGGCAGGACCACGAGAGCTCCTTCGCCGAGCAGATCGCCCCGCCCCACCACTGGCCGGAGCTGCGGGACATCGTCGTCGTGCTGGAAAGAGCACCCAAGCCGGTGGGCTCCACACAGGGGATGGCTTTGGTTCAGACCAGCCCCTACCTCGCGACGCGGCTGGCCCTCGTCCCCGGTCGGCTGGAGCGGGCCCGACAAGCGATCCTTGACCGCGATCTGGTCGCGCTGGGGAAGGTCAGCGAAGAGGAGGCCATCGAGCTGCACCTCATCGCCATGAGCTCCCGCCCTCCTCTCTTCTACTGGAGGCCGACGACCCTGGCCCTCATCCACCGGGTGCTGGCCTGGCGCTCAGAGGGTTTGGAGGTCTATTTCACCCTGGATGCCGGCCCCAATGTGCACCTCCTGTGCGAGGAGAAAGACGCGGAGTCCATCACCGCCGCGCTGGAGGAGATGGCCGAGGTGCAACAGATCATTGTCAACATGCCCGGCCCTGGCGCTCATCTGTGCCCGGAGCACCTCTTCTGATGGATGCCCAGCAAACTCAAGCGCTGCTCGAACGCCACATCACCGACACGCGGGTGCTGGCTCACTGTCGGGCTGTAGCCGCCGTGGCTTGCCGCATCGCCCGGGCAGTGAGGGCACAGGGCCACTCTGTGGATCTGGAGCAGGTCGAAGTGATGGGACTGCTCCATGACCTGGGACGAGCCCACACCCACGACAGCCGCCGCCACGGGATCGAGGGCTTCCTTCTGGCCCAGAGCGAGGGAGCGGGCCGTCAGGGGCGCATCTGCCTGATCCACGTCCTCAAAGGGCGCGATACAGTCCAGGGGGTGGAGGCCGGTTTTCTCTCCGAGGAGGAGCAGTCCATCATCAGTGGCGATGGGCCTTTCAGCGATCTGTCCCTGGAGGAGGTCATCGTCACCGTGGCCGATGCCATGGTCATTGACGAAGGTATCGTGCCCATTGTAGAGAAATCCCGCCGCATGTGTCTCCGTCACGGCGATCAGCCGCACCTGGCCGAGAACACTCAGCGGGCTCTGTCTCTGGAAGCCCGGTTGACAGAGATGCTCGGCCACACACCCTATCAAGTCCTGAAAGTTACAAGTTGTGACTGAACTTGCAACCTGCAACTTTCAACTCTTGTGTAGAGAGTCAGCCCGATGGAGGAAGAGATCAAGATCACGTCCACCCAGAAAGAGGTATTGCGCCTTCTCGGCGTGCCCACCCACATCGGCATCATCATGGATGGCAATGGCCGCTGGGCCGACCGGCGGGGGTTGCCCAAGACAGAGGGGCATCGGGCCGGGGTAAGGAACGTCCGCCGCGTGGTCCAGGGCTGCGTCGAGTTCGGGGTGCAGGTGCTTACCCTCTACGCCTTCTCCACCGAGAACTGGGGCCGCAGCCTCTCCGAGGTGCGAGGGTTGATGGAGCTGGCGGAGGCATACTCCAGCGAGGTGCAGGAGCTACACCGGCAGGGGGTCCGCATCCGCCACCTGGGCAGCCTAGAGGACATCGCCTCCCAACTGGGGCGGCTGGGGATGGAGCTGCTGGGACAGCGCATCCCACAGCGGATCCAGGAGGCGGTGGAGCTGACCAAGGACAACACCTGCTTCACTCTCAATTTCGCCTTCAACTACGGAAGCCGTCAGGAGATCGTGCAGGCGGCCCGGCGGATGATGGAGGAGGGGATCGCCCCTGAACGATTGCACGGCCAAGAAGGGGAGAAGCTCTTTGAGCGATACCTGTGGAGCGCGGGCCTTCCCGACCCCGACCTGATCATCCGCACGGGGGGCGAAATGCGGCTCAGCAACTTTCTCCTGTGGCAGGCCGCCTACAGTGAGTTCTGGGCCACGCCCGTTCTGTGGCCCGATTTCGACGCCGATGAGCTGTACCAGGCGCTCGTCGCCTACTCCATGCGGGAGCGACGCTATGGCCGACGCCCCTCTGAAGAGTCGAACACCTGAGCGCAAGCTGAGCCATCTTCGAGCCAGCCTGGAGGGAGATGTCAGTTTCCCCCGCCTGACCACCGGCCTGGAGAGGTACCGCTTCCTCCACCAGGCCCTGCCCGAGCTGGATTGGGCTGACGTGGACCCGCGTTGTACCTTCCTCGGCCATCCCCTGTGCGCCCCCCTCCTCATCTCCTCCATGACCGGCGGGGCTGAGGCCTCGGGCGGCATATCCCCTCGCGAGATCAACCTGCGTCTGGCCCAGGCCGCTCAGGAGTTCGGGCTGGCCCTGGGCGTCGGCTCTCAGCGGGCGGCGTTGGAGCATCCCGAGCTGGCCTACACCTACCAGGTGCGCCATGTGGCCTCCGACATCCTGCTCCTGGCCAACCTGGGGGCGGTGCAGCTCAACTACGGCTACGGCGTGGCCGAGTGCCAACGCGCGGTGGAGATGATCGGGGCCGACGGGCTGATCCTGCACCTCAACCCCCTGCAGGAGTACTTTCAGCCGCAGGGCAACCTCAACTTCGCAGGGCTTCTGGGCAAGATTGAAGGAATCTGCCAAGCGCTGGATGTGCCGGTGATCGTGAAAGAAGTGGGGTGGGGGATATGCCCCTCGGTGGCCCAGAAGCTCATCCAGGCGGGAGTGGCCGCGATTGATGTGGCTGGTGCGGGCGGCACATCCTGGGTCGAGGTCGAGGGGCAACTGACCTCCGATCCGGTGAAGCGGCAGGTGGCTGTCACCTTTGCCGACTGGGGTATTCCCACGGCCGAGGCGCTGGTCGCTGTGCGGGAGGCCCTGCCCCAGATCCCCCTCATCGCCTCCGGCGGCCTTCGCAGCGGGTTGGATGTGGCCCAGGCGGTGGCCCTGGGCGCGGACGTGGCGGGCATCGCCGGACCGCTGCTCACTGCGGCCCACGATTCATCGGCCCGGCTGCGGGGTCTGATCGAGCGGATCTTACAGGAGCTCAAGCTGGCCATGTTCGCCACCGGCTCAGCCATACTGACCGACCTGCGTCGCCCTGACCTGTTGATTTTGGAGTGAGGTTGCTGTGTCCTTCCATGAAACCCTAGCCCGATACGCAGCCGACGTAGACACAGCACTGGCCTGCGTTTTCGAAGAGCTGACCCCGCAGGCGGCCCGCGTGCACCCCAGCGCCTTGGAGATGGCTGAGGCGGTGCGGGACTTCACCTGCGGGCCGGGCAAGCGGTTGCGTCCGGTACTGATGCGCGTGGCCTACGAGGGGTTGGGTGGGATCCATCCCGAAGCCATCCTTCAGGCCTCCTGTGCCGTGGAGTTGATGCAGAGCTTTCTTCTGATCCACGACGACATTATGGATCGCTCCGAGCTACGCCGGGGCCGGCCGACCCTTCACTGCTGGTATCAAGCTCGCTATTCGAAACAGGTGCGCGAGGCCGAACACTTCGGCTCAGCCATGGCCATCCTGGCCGGGGACCTGGCCAATCAGTGGGCCATGCTCCTCCTCACACAGTCGCCCTTCCCACCGGATCGCATCGCCCGGGCACTGGCCTGCTACAACCAGATTGCCCTTGACGTCTGCTATGGCCAGGTGCTGGACATGCTGCTTCCCCACCATCCCCTGAATGAGGTCAGGGAAGAGGAGATGTGGAAGGTGATGGAATATAAGACCGCGCGCTACACCACCGAAGGGCCGCTGCATCTGGGGGCCATCCTCGCCGGAGCCGAGGGGGAAGTGCTGGAGCAGCTCTCCACCTATGGGGTGCCGCTGGGCGTGGCCTTCCAGCTTCAGGACGACATCCTGAGCGTGTTCGGAGGGGAGGCGCAGATGGGCAAGTCCGTGGCTTCGGACCTGATTGATGGGAAGCGGACCCTGCTGCTAGTGGAAGCATGGAAGCGAGGGGAGAAAGGGGAGAGAGAGATACTGACTCGGGTGCTGGGCAACCCGGCGGCAACCTCGGAGGAAATCGAGGCAGCGCGGAGGGTGTTGGAGGCCACGGGGGCACGGGCCCGTACCGTGCAGCTTGCGCAGGAATTGGTGGTGCAGGCGAAAAATTCTTTGGCTGGAGTGCCACTCGCCGCTTCAGCACGACAGTTTCTGGCTGAGTTGGCGGACTATGTGGTGGGAAGGGAGAGGTAGTGCTCCCGCAGGTTGGGTTACCAGCTCGGATATGACCTGTTGCCGCTATGTCTGTGTAAAAGAGATTATGCGGAAAAAGAGCGGTATAATCATCACAGTAGTTTTGCAGATTTTACAAACGCATAGCTGGCTGGAGGGCCTGGTGGATTTCCTCGCGTGTTGCACCAGCCTTGACCTGCTCGAAGGTCCAGTCCAGCAGCCCTTCCCAATGGGACTCGCGGATCTGCTGCCGAGCTTGACCGAGCGTGAGGTGCTCCCCCCAGGCGTGACGATGGGTGGCTTGCACTTCGTCCAGGAACTGGTATAGGCACAAGCCCAGCCCCCAGAAACGGACAATGCCTTGAGCCGAGCGCATCTGATAGTGGTCACTGCCCATCAGCTCCTTGAAGTCGGCAAACAGGACTTCGATGGTCCAAAGCTGAGCAGCATGGCCGACAACTTGCTCCAGGGTGTCATCCAGGCGGCTGGTGGCCCAATAGCGGGTGTGCTCCAGGTCAGCGTCCGGGGTAGGCTTCCCGATAGCACCTGGCAGGGCTCGAGTTTGCGCACCCAAGTCTGGACCAGATGCGCATACACTATCTTGTCCCCTTCTTGTGTCGGCCAGAGGACGGGCTCAAAGTCGTCCGCCCTCAGGCTGGCTGCATACTCGTCCACCCTCACCCACCACCGCGTGCCGTCAGGCTCGATCACCCGCATCCCCCGGTTGGATTTCAACCCCCCGGTGACATCCCAACCCCGCCGGCGGGCCGCCTGCCAGATGCGCCGCGCCATGTACCAGGCATCAATCAGCAGGTGGGTGTGGGTGTCCGGCGGCGGCTCGAAGGTCGTGACTTCTTCGTAGGCCATCTCAATCTTGCTAACGAAGGGGATGCCTTCTGTCTCGCAGGTCTCCTTCCGCCGCTACAGGCGTGGCGTCAGCGGCAGTTGCCGACCTTCCAGCACGTAGACGCTCTGGTACAGACTATGGCCGTTAACCACTTTCTTCTCCGTGGCCGAGTAGTGGCGGCCCAGCCCCTCCTGAGCCCGCGCGTACCGCTTCGCGTGGGTCGGGTCGTCCAGGATCAGGTAACCTGTCACGGCGGTTCGCTTGCGACGACCGCGTCGACACGGCTGTGGGGCGCGTTGCTCTGCGTGGGCGGCGGCCACCCATGGCGCGACCTGCTCGTAGAAGTAGGCTTGACGCACAGCCGCCAGTGCGTCTACCGACCACGGGGCCGCTCGCAGAAAGTAGCACAAGCTGAAGATGGTCACCTCAACCGCCACGTGGCGCAGCAAGGCCGAGAGCGTGCGGCGTTCATCACAATGCAACAGACCCAGCAGTGCGGTCACGAAGTACTTCCACTGGGGCAGGCTGAACACGCCGCTGAATAACCGCAGGTACTGCGCCAAACGCACGTCTCGGATGTGAATCGGCTGGGGCATTGTTTCCTCCTGAGCAGCCTGGGGGCTTCGCCCAATTATGCCACGAGTTGTAAAGTGCAAAACTACTGGAATATCTAACTGGACATTGGCGAAAATCGCCGGATTGGGGGTCAAAACGCAGGATGATCGCTT
>CAYRNM010000115.1:0-6686 GCA_964425465.1 uncultured Anaerolineae bacterium
TCCTCTTCCCGGCGGGCACACTGGCCGACCGCCTTGGCCGTAAGGTGACGATTGTGCCCAGCGTCCTGTTGGTCTCCCTGACCATCCTGCTCTTCACCCTCAGTCGGGACTACACCGCCTTCCTGGGCACGGCAGTGCTCTTGGGGCTGGCAACGGGCATCGCCGGGGCAAGCCCGGCAGCCTACGTTGCGGACCTGGCCCCCGCAGGGTACCGGGGCGGGACTATCGGCCTCTATCGCACTTTCGGCGACGTAGGCTTTGTGATCGGGCCAATACTGCTGGGCTGGGTGGCCGACCTGAGCAGCTACGCCACAGCTTTGCGCCTGAATGCCGCTCTGCTCTTCGTCAGTGGGCTGCTCTTCTTGCTCTTCGCCCGGGAGACGGTAGGAGGGAGGCGGCGGGCGGCAGAGCCGGTGAGAGGTTGACCCGCCAATTGGACTGGTGGCTGGGCGATTGTCCGTTTCATTCCACAGTCCGTTGTAACAATCCGCTAACAACAGAAACCAAACAGGAGGAAACCAAATGGAAGGCACAACACTCGGTGTAATCATCGGCAATCGGGGCTTCTTCCCCGCTCACCTGTGCGACACGGGGCGAGAGACGATCCTGCGCGTGCTGCGCGAGGAGGGGATGACCCCCGTGGTGTTGGGACGGGAGGATACCCAGTTCGGCTCCGTCGAAACACGGGAGGACGCCAGGAAGTGCGCTGCCCTCTTCAAGGAATACCGCGAGGAGATAGACGGCGTGCTGGTGACGCTCCCCAACTTCGGCGAGGAGCGGGGCGTAGCCGATGGACTGCGCCTGTCGGGGCTGGATGTGCCCGTGTTGATCCACGCCTTTCCCGATGAGCTCGGCCGCATGACCATCGCCGACCGGCGGGACAGCTTCTGCGGCAAGATGTCGGTGTGCAACAATCTGAGCCAGTATGACATCCCCTATACCCTCACCCGGCGGCACACTGTGGCTCCCGACTCGGAGAGCTTCCGCCAGGACCTGCGGAACTTCGCCGCCACCTGCCGCGTGGTGCGCGGGCTGCGGGGCGCAAGGATTGGGGCCCTGGGCGCCCGTCCAGCCGCCTTCCTCACCGTGCGCTACAGTGAAAAGCTGCTGGAGCAGGCGGGCGTCAGCGTGGAGACGCTGGACCTGTCGGAAGCCTTCGGCCGGGCGGCGCGCCTCCGTGACGATGACCCGCAGGTGCAGCGGAAACTGGAGGGGATCAAGGCCTACGTGTCCACCCGGGGCATCCCGGAAGAGGCGCTGGTCAAAATGGCCCAATTCGCGCTGGTGATGGAGCGCTGGATGGAGGAGAATGAGCTGCAGGCCACGGCCGTGCAGTGCTGGACCTCCATGGAGGAGTTCTTCGGCATCGTCCCCTGCACGGTGATGAGCATGATGAGCCAGGGGCTCCTGCCCAGCGCCTGCGAGACCGACGTGACCGGCGTGGTGGGCATGTACGCCCTGCAACTGGCCTCCGGCACCCCCAGCGCGCTCCTGGACTGGAACAACAACTACGGCGACGATCCCGACAAGTGCATCATCTTCCACTGCAGCAATCTGCCCCACCACTTCTTCGTCGAGCCCCGGATGGACTACCAGGAGATCATCGCTGGGACGGTGGGCAAGAAGAACACCTACGGCACCATGGTGGGACGGGTGAAAGCCGGGCCCTTTACCTATTGCCGGGTTTCGACTGACGATGCGTGGGGCACCATCAGAGCCTATGTGGGGGAGGGGGCATTCACCGATGACCCGGTGGAGACCTTCGGTGGCTACGGAGTGGCACACATCCCCGACCTGCAGGGGCTGCTGCAATACATCTGCGAGAATGGTTTCGAGCACCACGTGGCGGCCAACCTCTCGCAGGTGGCCTCGGCTGTGGAGGAGGCGCTGGGGAAGTACCTGGGGTGGGAGGTGTATCACCATCGCCCATCGTAGCCAGACCATTCGCCCATTCGCTCGATGCCCCAGCTACACCGTGTCTTGACCCTGATTGGGTGGGCCTTTTGGCTTCATGCCTGGGGATACCGGGGAGTGGATCGGCGGGACATCCTGATTGTGGGGGTGGCCTTTGGACTGAGCGCCCTCCTGTGGGCTATTCTCAGCCGCAAAGTCTGGGCGTCCCTGCTGATCATGGGCACCGGAGCACTGCTCTGCCTGGCTGATGGGGGGATGCTGAAGCTGCTGCCCCGGCTGGAGATCTCCTACAGCCAGGTGTCCTCAGGGCTGTGGTTCACCCTGCTGGGGCGGGGGATCGCGCTGGCCCTGGCCAATGGGCTGGCCCTCCTGGGTCTGGGGCTGTGGCGACTGGTCAGGGGGCGTCGGGCCTGGCGTTGGGGGGCCTGGATCATC
Source organism: uncultured Anaerolineae bacterium (assembly GCA_964425465.1). Lineage (GTDB taxonomy): Bacteria > Chloroflexota > Anaerolineae > JAYEMR01 > JAYEMR01 > JAYEMR01. The sequence continues at coordinate 2,350 of CAYRNM010000115.1, forward strand.
CTGGTCGGGCAGCTTCTGACCAGCGCCTGCTTCCTGGACATGTGGCTCATCGAGCCCCTCAGCGTGAGCGTGACCAGGGTGGAGCTTCTTTCCGAGAAGCTGTCCCCCGACGCCCCGCCCCTCCGGGTGATCCAGCTTTCCGACATTCACCTGGTGACTTACGGCCCGCGCGAGCGGCGGGTAGTGGCTCGCGTCAACCAGTTGCATCCCGATCTGATCCTTCTGACCGGCGACTACGTCAACGCTCAGGGCAGGGAGTCCTTCTCAGCCCTGCGACAGATGCTGGGCGCTCTGAAAGCCCCTTACGGCATCTACGCTGTCACCGGCAATGTGGACCTCTCCTTGGGCGTTATGGAGCCCTGGGCCTTTGAGCCCGCTGGCGTCCGGGTGCTGCACGACGAAGTGGTGGACCTCGAGATCCACGGCCAGCCGATCCAGATCGTGGGCCTCAGTGCCCATGGCAGTGTCTTGAGCGGGCTGCGCCAGATGGAGAAACTGGAGGAGCAGCCCTCCGATCGCTTCCGGCTGCTGCTCTTCCACTATCCCGACTTCATCAAGCTGGCCCCACGTGCTCACGTGGACCTTTACCTGGCCGGCCACACCCATGGCGGACAGGTGCGGTTGCCCTTCTACGGAGCCCTACTCATTGACTCGCTGTGGGAGGAGGACTACGAGATGGGCCGCTATGATGTGGAGGGCACTACGCTGTTTGTGAGCCGGGGAATCGGCTTCAGCGGGGGGTACGAACCTCAGGTCCGATTTCGCTGCCCGCCGGAGGTGGTGCTCATCACCCTGAAGGGCACTCAAGCTTTAGACTGAAAAGGCAAAGGCTAGAGGAGGCAGAGCCATGTCAGATACCAGCGTTTCCGCACCAGCCAGGGCTGGCTGGCGCACCTTGCCCCGCAATGTGTGGGCTGCCAGCCTGACCAGCTTCTTCATGGACGTCTCCAGCGAGATGGTGATCAACATTGTGCCCCTCTTTCTGGCCAATGTGCTGGGGGTCAAGACCAATGTCATCGGCCTGATCGAGGGGATCGCTGAGGCCACAGCCAGTTTACTGAAAGTTTTCTCCGGCTGGCTTTCCGATGTGCTGGGACAGCGCAAGTGGCTGGCCGTGACGGGCTATGGGTTATCCACCCTGGCCAAGCCCTTTTTCTATGTGGCCAACACCTGGGGAACCGTGTTAGGTGTGCACTGGGCTGACAGGGTGGGGAAAGGGATTCGCACCGCGCCCCGAGACGCGTTGCTGGCCGATAGCGTCCAGGAGCATCAGCGAGGGCTGGCTTTCGGCTTCCACCGGGCCGCCGACACCGGGGGCGCCATGCTGGGATTGCTCATCGCCTTTCTGGTCGTCTGGGCCGCCCAGTCCACGGCCTTGGAGTTGGGACGGCACACCTTCCAAACCGTGGTGCTCCTGAGCCTGATTCCCGCAGTGCTGGCCGTGCTCTCGCTGGCCATCGGCGCACAGGATGTGCCGGTCAAAGAGAGGCGCCAGGCTCCCTCCCTGTCACTGAAGGGGTTTAGCCCCCCCTTCAAGGTGTTTCTGCTCATCGCCTGCATCTTCGATCTGGGCAATTCCTCCGATGCCTTTCTGGTGCTTCGCGCTCAGGAGCGGGGGCTGAGTGTGCTGGGCGTATTGGGAATGCTCATTACCTTCAACTTGGTGTACACCCTCATCTCCGGGCCGGCGGGGGCCTGGTCAGATCGCATCGGGCGGTATAGGATCATCGTCAGCGGTTGGATGGCTTACGCCGTGATCTACCTGGGGTTCGCCCTGGCCGGAGCGGGCTGGCAGGTATGGGCCCTCTATGCCCTCTACGGCGTATACTACGGGCTGACCTATGGCACCACCAAGGCCCTGGTGGCAGACATCGTCCAGCCTGCCCAGTGGGGCACGGCCTACGGGGTGTACAACGCTGCCCTGGGCCTGCTGGATTTCCCGGCCTCACTGATCGCCGGCATCCTGTGGCAGGGGATTGGGGGCTGGAGGGGCTTTGGCCCCCCGGCGCCCTTCGCCTTTGGGGCCACGCTGGCCTTTGTCGCGGCCCTGTTGATGGCCCTGTGGCTGCCTCGATTGCGACCCATAGAAGAGAGCGCAAGCGCTTGAGGCGAGGGAGCATCCCTGCGAGAGCGCGAAGGTGGAGCTCTCTCCGTTCTGACCAACATGGCCCTGGGCTTCGCGGTGGGGTTGGCCGCCCATCGTCTGTGGGGCCGATTTGGCGGAAGGAAGAGAAGAGGCATTGTCTGACGACTGGAGCCGAAGGCTGGGCTACTGAGAGGCGAGGATGGATGGAGACCTTCATTACCTGTCCTACTGATAGGCGATGGCTCCTATCGCTTCCCAGTTTAGCTGTGGCATTCAAAACCTCTCTCTGCTCTCTTCATTTCGCCGGGACAACAATCTCTGCTCAGCCATTCGGCCGGGGGCGCAATCACCTCCTGCTTATTCCCTGCAGGTGAGAAAAGTCTCTATTGTGTCCAGGACGATTGGCAGGTCTGCCAGGGGATCACCAACTAGGTTGGAATCGAGAATGGTACCCGATATGTCATGAAAGTGATGGGGCGCAGTCGGCACGTGTGGATAGTGTGGCGCATTGTCCCAGCGAAGAAGGGGGCGGTCGGTGAACAACTGATAGGCGTAACTTTGGAAGTCGGGTTCGCGATGTAGCCACAATTGAGACTGATACTCCCCCCTCAGTTGGCACCGAACCTTCAGGATGAACCTGCCCAAAGGCGTCTCGTCATGCTCCACGACTCGCAAGGATCTGACCAGCGGACGGGTGCGCAGCAACTGGAGGATCTCAGGAACCAGAGGAGGCATTTGCAATGAGCTCCCTATGCACCCTCTCCCAATCGCTTAGCATACCCTGTGCAGCGCGCCAGGCCATCCAATCGTCCTCTTCAGGGATCGTTGCCTTTCCCGCCAGTCCGGCGCTGAAGGTCTCAAAATCCATTCCGTATTTTCGCTCGAAATGGCGGATACGCTGTCGGTAGTGAGCTATCTTGCGCCGGGCTTCCTCAATGGCCATTCCCCACAGCGCCTCTTCTACAGCGGTATATTGCCCCGCACGCACCGCAGATCGAGCGATGGTGGTCAAAACCTCAACAGGACTCACGCTCATCTTGACACCTCCGCATTCAGTGCTTTCCCTTTGCTGCCTTCACTTCGCCGCCGCCAACAACCCTCCACTCAGCTACTCGGCTGGGGGCGCAACCACCTCTCCCCGCTCCCAGTGGGCGGGGCAGACCTGCGGCTGCCCGCCGATCAAACGACGCACCATCTGCTCGTAGGCCAATGAGTCCCCCGTGGTGTAAAAGATGTGGCGGCCCGAGCGCCGCAGTGGGGTGTGCAACCCCTGCCGGGTCAGAACACGGCCCGTCTGACCAGCCACCGCCGGGCTGGGGTCAATGATCCGCACCCCTGGCCCCACTACCTGCTCAATGGCCGGCCGCAGGAAAGGATAATGGGTGCAGCCCAATACCAAGGCGTCAATCCCCGCCGCCAGCATGGGCTCCAGATACCCCCGCAACACCTCCTCCGTCTCCGGCCCCTCCAGCTTCCCTGCCTCCACCAAAGGTGCCAGGTGCGGACAGGCCTGGGCGTACACCTCCGTGCCCTGTGCGAAGCGCTCCAACAGGCCGGCGAAAAGCTGCCCCTTCAGGGTGATCTCGGTGGCGATGACCCCCACCTTGTGTGCCTGACTGCACTCCACCGCCGGTTTCAACGCCGGCTCCATGCCCACGATGGGTAAATCGAACACCGCCCGCAGATAGGACAGGCTGGCCGCCGAAGCGGTGTTGCAGGCCACGACGATGATCTTGGACCCCTGCCCGATCAGCCAGGCCACAGCTTGCTCCACGTAGCCCCGAATCTCCTCCTCGGTCCGGTAGCCGTAGGGGCAGTGGATGCTGTCAGCGAAGTAGAGGGTGTCCTCGTAGGGGAGCTGATGGTAGACCTCCCGCAGCACGGAGAGGCCCCCCACGCCGGAGTCGAAGAAGCCAATGGGTCCAGTGGCCTTGAGCAATCGCTCGCTATCTCTTCGTCGAAGAAAACTCATCTTTGAGTGGCTTTCACTTCCAGCTATCAGCTATCCATCTCCTGGGGGAGCAGTAGCCAGCGCGCAGGGCGGCGATCAGCTCCTCGTCGGTGGAGATGGGATCGGGGAACAGGGTGGCGGCAATGCCCACTTCCGGAGCGAAGTGGGCGTCGCTGCCCCCCACGCCGGGAAGCCCTAAAGTTCGCGCCAGACGACGGGCCTGAGAGGACTCTCCATCGTCGCAGTGGCCATTAAACACCTCCATGGCCGATAGCCACTGCAACTCAGGACACCAATCCA
>CAYRNM010000115.1:6786-9002 GCA_964425465.1 uncultured Anaerolineae bacterium
CCTCCGCCCCGCCGATGCGGCTGTGATCGGTCACCGCGACGCCATCCAACCCCACCGCCATGGCCCGGTGGATCAGTTCCTCCATGGGCAGGTGGCTGCAGGAGGAGTACTCCTGAGTGTGGGTGTGCAGGTCAATGATCACGTTCCCCCTCCTCGTACAGCCCGCGCCAGTCGTAGAGGCGCACGGTCAGGACGTCTCTGATGTGGCGGAGGGAATCAGTGATAGGATGGACCTTGGAATGCAGGCCATAGTGCCACTCCACCGGCACCTCGGCCACCCGGTAGCCGCGCTTCAGGGCCAGGAAGAGCAGCTCCACGTCGAAGGCCGTGAGCGCTGCCCCTTTGATAGTAGGGGCCCGATCGCCGTAGAGCTGGAGGCGGGAGAAGAGATCGCGGGCCACCTCCCCCCTAAAGCACTTGAAGCCGCATTGGGTGTCCTGAAAATGGCCTGTGGCGATGATCCGCACCAAGAAGTTGAAAGCCCGGCCCATCAGGTGGCGGTACCAGGGCTCGCCGTAGCGGTGGGCGCCCAGCCCCTCTCGCGAGCCGATCACGACGTTGTGTCCCTCCTCCAGCCGGGCCAGAAGCCGAGCTGTCTCCTCAATGGGCACGGCCAGGTCGGCGTCGCAGAAGAGCGTCACCCGCCCCCGAGTAGCCAGCATTCCACTGCGCACGGCGTACCCCTTGCCCCGGTGCTTATTCTCTATAAGGCGCAGGTGGGGGTGTCGCGACATCAGCCCTCGGACGAGCTCAACGGTCCGGTCCTCGCTGCCGTCGTCCACCACGATGACCTCACCCTCATAGGGTTGCTCATCCAGGTAGCACAGGATGCGGGCCAGGGTGGCCGGCAGCCGCTGCTCCTCGTTGTAAGCGGGCACCACGATGGACAGATAGGGGTCTTGGGATGAGGTCACAATGGTCGTCCTCCTCTGGGCGACCGCGAGGGTCGCCCCTACATTAAGATGGACTCCAGGTACGCCTCTGAGACCACGCGGCTTCGTTGCACCACTCGCCGTTTTCCCCACCATCGGGGCCAGGTCACGAGCCCCACAAGCTGGCCCCGCAATCGGGCTCGGGCGGCCTCCCCTCGCCAGGCCCGCAGTGCCTCCTGGGTAATCTCCAACTGGGCTCCTAATATCCGTGGCCCATACTTCCGCCACAGCGAGGCTGGAAGATCTTTGGCCAGCACCCAGAGGGTATTGCGGCCGGTGTAGAAACTGGCCGTGACTCCGCCTCCGGTCGCGCTCAGCCGGTGGTAGACCACGGCCTGGGGGGTGTAGATGCAGCAGTAGCCGGCCAGTTGCGCTCGCCAGTTCAGGTCCACATCCTCGCAGTACATAAAGAAATCCTCGTCGAATCCATCCAGGGCCTCCCACAGCTCGCGCCGGTAGGCGACCGCCCCGCCGCAGCCGCCGAAGACCCACTCCTCGTGGTCATACTGGCCCTGGTCCTCCTCCCACACGCCCCGGTTGCCGGGGAGCCCGTCGCGGCCAAAGGCGTCGCCTGCGGAGTTGATGATGGTGGGGCGGTCGTAGAGGAGCATTTTGGAGGCCGCCATCCCCGCCTCTGGATGGCGCTCCAGTCCATCCACCAGCGCGGCCACCCAGCCAGAATCGGCCACGGCGTCATTGTTCAGCAGGGCCAAGGTATCCCCTTGCGCGGCTTTGGCCCCCGCGTTCACCCCACCTGTTAGCCCCCGGTTCTCCCCCAGCTCCAGCAGGCGCACCTCCGGGTAGCCCTCTTTGACCAGAGGTACCGAATCGTCGGTGGATCCATTGTCCACGACGATGACCTCCAGCCGGGGATAGGTTTGTGCCCGCAGGGAGTCCAGGCACTCTGGCAGGTATCGCGCCCCATTCCAGTTGGGGATGATCACCGACACTGACAACGGATGGTCAACGGATAAACGGATGGCAGAATAGCTCATGGAGCAGAGTCCTACTCCAGTGATCTGCACATCTTGCGGCTGGCCGTGCTATATCCCAGTTTCTCGTAGAAGGCGATGGCCCCTTCGTTGAACTCCCAGACGTTCAGTTCCACCTGGATTGCCCCCTGGTCCCGAGCCCATTGATGGGCCCTCTCCATCAGCGCTCGGCCAATTCCAGAGCGGCGAGAGCCCTCCTTTACCGCCAGGCTGTCAATCACAGCGTACCGTCGTGGCACCATGATAGGGATATCCGGCGCTTCTCGAAGGAGAATGTGAACCAGGCCGATGA
>CAYRNM010000116.1:0-8923 GCA_964425465.1 uncultured Anaerolineae bacterium
CCCCCTTGCCACCCCAGATGTGCTGCTGCAGCGGCTCGTAGGCCAGCACCCGGTGCAGCACCGGCGCCGTCAGTTCCGACGGGCAGGCGGGGGCGACGTAGTGATCGAAGAGGCGCTGTGCCTCGGCCATCAGCTCCCCCACACGCCTGGCGTTCCCCTCAATCAGCGCCTCCTGCGCCTCGTGCACGATCCGTTTGTTGATCTCCCCCAGGTACAACTGTACACCCCGCTCCAGCTTCGTCTCGGCGATGGGATAGCAGCGGTTCAAGCGATTGAGGATCTCCATCGTATCCTTCTGGGCGCAGAGGTCCACGATCACCAGGAACATGTCCTGCCTCACCTGCAGCTCCGTCACCTCCAGGCGGTCACCGTCGAACTCCATGAGCACGGGGCGATTGCCGAAAGCGCAGCCCTGGTCCATCCTCCCGCAGCGGGAGGGGGTCATGATCTCTCCTTGGTAGGCCAATTCCATCTCGCCCCGGGTAGTCATTTTGAGATCATACACCCGGTTAAAGGCGCGGGCGGTGAGCACGCAGATGGCCGCGCTGGAGGAGAGCCCCTTCTGGATGGGCAGGTTGGTCTGATAATTGTCAATGCGCAAGCCCCGCACGTGGTAGTTCGTGAGGACCTGATAGGCTACGCCGGCGATGTAGCTGAAGTAGCCCCCTTCCTGGGCTTCCACCAGCAGCGCGCGGGAGTCCATGGGGATCTCATGGGGACCCACCTTCTGGCCCTCGAGCGTCACCGAGGTGATCACCAGCACCGTGGGGTGGGGGGTCACCTCGGCATAGATGCCCTGATCCGTGCCAGTGATGAGGGTGTAGCCCTTCTCAATATTGGAGTTGATGCGCCGGTAACCACCGGCCCAGTCGGAGTGCTCGCCGAAAAGGCAGATGCGTCCGGGGATGAAGATTTTCATGACGCCTCCCTAGAGAGATCAATAAGCAGTTGCATCAGGCCTCTCTTCCAGTTCATCCAAGATCGCCTCTATTTTGCGCTTCAGGTCTGGCAGATCGCGCTCAAGAATGTTCTAAACCTCCCCCAGATCCACGCCCATGTATCGTGGATGAGCACATCCCGGAATCCAGCAATCCGTCGCCACGGCACCTCGGGATGCGACAGCTTCAACTCCTGGGAGAGGCGCTTGGCTGCCTCCCCGATGATCTCAAAGTTACGAATGACCGCGTCCTGCTTCATGGAGGACGCGACGAAAGCTTCCTGTCCGTCCTGGGTGTAGGACTCGATTCGCTGGATGCACTCTGCGATGTGGATCAAGTAGAGCCTGTCATCTCTCATAGCGGCACGGCCTCCTTGAGTATACGGTCACGGATGTACCAATGCAGGGCTCTCTCGCTCACCACATCTACCTGACACCCCAGGAGTTCCTCAATGTCCTGCCAGAGGGCAACATGATCTAAGAGGCTTCGGCCCTCCTCCATTTCCACCAGGAAGTCAATGTCGCTCTCCGGGCCAATCTCACCACGCGCCACGGAGCCAAAGAGGCGCACGTTTCGTGCTCCATGCCGGGCGGCAATTCTCAGGATGTCTTCCCGCTTCATTCTCAGGAGTTCATCAGTGTCCATATCCTCACCTCCGCGTGAAGGGAAGGGCGCTACCGCCGCTCCAGCAGCCGATCCACTTCCCGCTTCAGGGCTTCCAGGTCAGGCAGGGGCAGGTAGACGGAGGCAAAGCGGATGTAAGCCACCTCATCCAGGTCGCGCAGCTTCTCCAACACCCGTGCGCCCACCTCCTCACTTCTAATCTCCTGACAGCTCAGTTCAACCACCTCTGCCTCCACCTGGCGTGCCAGACGCTCGATAGCCTCGGATGCGATGGGCCGCTTGGCACAGGCGATACGGAGGCCCCCTAACAGCTTTCTGAAATCCCACTCCTCCCGTCGTCCATCCCGCTTCACCACCTGTGGCACACTCAAGACCACCCGCTCATAGGTGGTGAACCGCTGGCCGCAGCCCTGACACACCCGACGCCGCCGAATCGCATCTCGCGCACCGCGGGTGTCAATCACCCGTGTGTCACCGCCACCACAATAAGGGCATTTCATGATCCACGCCTCCCTCACCCAGCTCCTGCCACTGCCGACGACAGGGATAACAAGACATTGCGTATTAAAGCCTATAATACACAATATGTCGTACTATCGCAGCTTCATATCATAGCACAAAATTCCCCCTTTGGCAAAGGCCAAAAGGGGAATGGGGTAAGTCGAGAGGGAATTTTAGGTTCAGCACAGGCAAAGAGGCGGGCAACAAAGCAAGCGGTTGCCTGTTCTGCCGGTCAGGCCGGGGAACCGTGTACTGTAACTTGCAGAGGCCACCCTTCGGGTTGAGTAGCTCGACTGAGCTCGGCGAAGTCGCGCCAAAGTCCTCAGGACGAGGCCTTCGTGACCTTGGCCAGCCGCGTAGGGCGGCTTTGCCCCAATGTAGCTGCGATTCATTCGCCAGGCTCTAAATGCAGCATTCTAGTAGGCTTATCGCCTGTCACGTCTTGGACCTGGAAGCCCACGACCACGGCGTAGGAAGGTCGGGATGTCTAATTCCTCTTGCCCACGAGCCTCGACACTCACGGAGACCGGAACGGGCTCGGCGGTGGAGGTGGTCACCAGGCGCTGATTGGACGCAGCCTCGAAACCAGTGGCGATGACGGTGATCTTGATCTGCCCCTCCATTTGGGGATCAATCACCGCGCCAAAGAGGATATTCACCTCCGGGTGCGCCGACTGGCGGATGATCTCCGCTGCCTCATTCACCTCAAAGAGGCTCATATCTGGCCCACCTGTCACATTGAACAGAATCCCCCGCGCTCCATCAATGCTCACGTCCAACAGCTCGCTGTTGGTGGCCCGCTGCGCCGCCTCCACCGCCCGGTTGTCCCCTGTGCTGTGCCCAATGGCCATCAGCGCCGCGCCTCCCTCTGCCATAATGGAGCGCACGTCATTGAAATCCAGATTGATGAGGCCCGGGACGGTGATCAGTTCGGAGATGCCTTGGATGCCCTGGCGCAGCACGTCGTCCGCCACCCGGAAGGCATCCTGCAGCGAGACCTTGCGATCCACGATCTCTAACAGCCGATCGTTGGGGATTACAATAAGGGTATCCACCTCGCCCTTTAGCTGTTCGATCCCCTTCTCTGCCACCTGCCGGCGACGGGCGCCCTCAAAACTAAAGGGCTTGGTGACCACACCGATGGTCAGCGCCCCCGCGCTCTTCGCCACCTGAGCGATGACGGGGGCCGCGCCGGTGCCTGTCCCTCCGCCAATGCCAGCGGTGAGAAACACCATATCTGCGCCCTCGAGTATCTCGGACACGGCCTCGTGCGACTCCTCAGCCGCCCGCTGGCCGATCTCCGGATTGCCGCCCGATCCCAGGCCCCGGGTCAGTTTCTCACCGATCTGGATGCGCTGCGGCGCATCGGACAGCATCAGTGCCTGGGCATCAGTGTTGATAGCGATGAAATCCACCCCACCGATCCCCTCTTCGATCATACGGTTGACGGCATTGGACCCTCCACCACCTACACCTACAACTTTGATCTTGGCAAAGTTGGTAGATTGCGGTATGTAATCCATGTCCACGATCCTCTCCTCTCATGAAGGTCAACGAGTCAATGAGTTAACAAGTCAACGAGTAACGAGTCATCCCGGCAAGAAAGCGCGCAGCCACTGCATGACGCGCTGCCAGGTGGTGGGGCCCTCGGGCTCAGGAGCCTCCATCCGTGGATGACGTATGCTCCACAATAGCAGTCCCACACTGGTGGCATAGGCTGGCTTCTGTATCGCATCGGTCAGGCCATGCAGATCATGAGGATACCCCACCCGAATGGGCAATTGCATCATCTCCCTTCCCAGAGCCTCAATGCCCTGCAGGGTCCCCGTCCCTCCGCAGAGAACCAGGCCCGCGGGCAAGAGCTCACTGTAGCCAGAGCGCTTGATTTCCTGCTGGATCAGGTCAAAGATCTCCTCCATACGAGCGCACACGATTTGGGCCAAGTAGCGGCGGGAGACCGACCGCCGCCCCTCGTTGCCGAAGGGGACGATCTCAATACGCTCCTCTTCGAGGGTCTGGGGCAGGGCGTGGCCATATTGGATCTTGATCTCCTCGGCGTTGGCAAAAGGCGCGCGCAGCCCTACAGCGATGTCATTGGTCAGATGGTTGCCCCCCGTTGGAAGGATCACGGTGTGGCAGATAGCATCGTCAATGAAGATGCCGATGTCTGTCGTGCCGCCCCCCATATCCACCACCGCCACCCCCATCTCCCGCTCCGCATCAGTGAGCACCGCCTCGGCCGCAGCCAGGGGCTGCAGGATCAGCTCTGCGACCTCCACATCCGCCTCCTCCACACATTTCATCAGATTGCGGATAGCTGTGGAGGAGCCGGTCACCACATGGACGTCCACCTCCAGCCTGAAGCCATACAGCCCCAATGGGTCGTGGATCCCCTCCTGTCCATCCAGGGTGTAGGAACGGGGGATCACGTGGATGATCTGGCGATTGTGGGGCAGGGGAAGGGCCCTTGCCGCCTCCAGGACGCGGTTGATATCCGATAGGGTCACCCCCCGATTGCCTCGCGAGACAGCTGCCACTCCCCGGCTGTTGAAGGCCGAGATGTGCTGCCCTCCTACGCCCACTAGAGCCCTTTCCACCGTGTAGCCCGAAATCCGCTCCGCTCGCCTTACCGAGTCCCGGATCGCTGCCGAGGCCTGGGCCACATTGACCACCATCCCCTTGCGCAGCCCCTGCGAGGGAACCACTCCCACGCCGACGATGCGCAACATCCCCGCCTCATCCGCCTCACCGATGAGGGTGCATATCTTGGTGGTGCCCACATCAATGGCCGCGATGGTGTATTCCACAGCCGCTTCTTTCCGGCCCCTCTCATCCGACGCGGGTCAGCAGTTGGCGTCGGATACGGGCCAGATTGTTGAATAGCCGCACGCCGAAGGCGAAAATAGCGGCGTAGTACAACTCCACACCCAGCCGATCCCCCAGGAAGGTCAACAGGCCCGCCAGCAGCGCGTTGCCGAAGAAGCCGGTGATGAAAATGCGGTTGTCATACTCGTCCGTCAGCTCAGCGCGGATGGCTCCCAACACCGAGTCTGCAGCAGCCAGGATCACCACCGCCGTGTAGCGCGCGTAGTCCACTGGGACCGAGATGGAGAGGACCCATCCAATGAACAACCCCACGACAAGGCCCAGAAGAGACAACCACATCATGGCCCAAATTCCCCCCTTGGAGTAGCGGAGCTTACTCCGCACCGAATCACGCGCAGCAAGCTGCGCTACTCCCTAAATGCCTCGGGCAGTCCATAACAGGGGCTGCTAGGAAAGCGCAGGTCCACATAGGCCGGCTGGATCTCGCGGGCAGCCAGCTCCGCTTCCAGGGCCCGCCAAATGGCCGCCTTGCGCGCCATCTGCCCTCCTGGGCTATCGCCCAGGCCAGGCTGTCCCAACCGCACCGTATAGCCATGAGCCGACTGAAAGGTCAGACCATAGACGGGATCGTAGATCAGGCGAGTGACCTCCGGCAATGCCTCCTTGACCGCCAACACGGAGGCGATCAGCTCCTGACTGGGACCTTCCTCCATGGGTTGCGGAGGACGATGATCCTCCACCCACAGCACGTCCTCCGGTGCCTGATTCAGGGGCAGCAATGTACCTTCCCCATCCACCCTCCACCCTCTGTCCCCCCGCTGCCATGCAAAGGCCGCCTTCCGCTCATGAAGGGTGATGTGCACCCGGTTGGGGAAGGAGCAGCGCACGTTGGCTTCTTTGACCCAGAGCAGCTTCTTCAGTCGAGCCTCTACCTCAGCGGGCCTGATGTAGAAGGCGCTCATCTCATCCACACCCGAGATCCCAAAGACCTCCTGGAAACTCAGGTGTTCCGCCCCCACCACCTCTGCATCGTAGACGTAGAAGTCGTAGGAGACGAAGAAGTAGACCAGCAGCCCCCCCAAGAAGAGCAACAACAGCCCGCTGAACAGCTTGGCTCCACCCATTGGCTGCGCTTCTTCTGCCGTGGGGCGCAGTTGGCCCACCGATCGGACAGCGGTCGCCCGGAAGAGCTGACTGTGGCGACGCGGGCGGCGGGCGTAGCCTGTCCTGTGGCCAGGCACAGAGCGCATGGTGGGCCTCCCCTCACTTCACGGTGTAGGAAGTCCGTGAGCGGGACTTGTCAGCGTGGCGCTCCAGGGCCAACTCAATCAGCCGCTCGATCAGCTCCGGATAGGAGAGGCCCGTCGCCTCCCAGAGCTTGGGATACATGCTGATGGGGGTGAAGCCAGGGATGGTGTTCAACTCGCTGATGTAGAGAGCGCCACTGTTCCGATCCAGCAGGAAATCGGCTCGGGCCATCCCTGCGCAGTCAAGGGCCAGATAGGCCTCCACCGCCAGCTTCCGCACCCGTTCGGTCAGTTCGGGCGAGATGGGAGCAGGGATGAGCAGTTGGGAGGCGTCGTCAATGTACTTAGCCGCGTAGTCGTAGAACTCGTTGCAGGGCACTACCTCACCGGGCACGGAGGCGATGGGGGCGTCGTTTCCTAACACGCTGACCTCGATCTCACGGGCATTGATCCCCTCCTCGACCAGTATCTTGCGATCGTAAAGGGCCGCCTCATCCACCCCTGCCACCAACTCCTCTCGGTTGTGGGCCTTGGCGATGCCCACGCTGGAGCCCAGGTTGGCCGGTTTGGTGAAGCAGGGATAGCCCAGCTCGGCCTCAATGCGCTTCAGAATGAGCTCCGGATCGCATTCCCAATCCCGCCGTTTGAAGGGCAGGTACTTCACCACCGGCAGGCTGTGGGATCGGAAGATGTCCTTCATGGCGATCTTGTCCATGCCCAGGGCCGAGCCCAGCACTCCTGCGCCGACGTAGGGGATATCCGCCAGCTCCAGCAACCCCTGCACCGTGCCATCCTCGCCGTAGGGCCCGTGCAGCACGGGGAAGATCACATCCAGCTCGGCCACCGAGCCTGTGGTCAGGTGCGATTCCCCCTTCTCCAGCCGCATCAGCCCTCGCTGAGAGGGATCGCCCAGCAGCGCAGCGGGACGGCTCTCATCCGGCCTGCCCGATTGCAGGGCCTTGAGCGGGTCGCCTGAGGCAATCCAGCGCCCTCCCTTGGTGACACCGATGGGCACCACCTCGAACTTGTCCTTGTCAATGGCCTCCATCACCGACTGAGCCGAGACCAGCGACACCTCGTGCTCCCCCGATCGGCCCCCGAAGATGATGCCCACCCGTATCTTCTTCATTCATTTCCGCCTCTCATCTGCCGCTTCCACTATCATGCGTTGCAACTTTCGTGCCAGTCCCCCACCAACTGTATCTCCAGCTCCAGTTCCACGCCGAATCGTCGGGCCACCGCCCTTCGCGCCCGGTCAATGAGGGCCTTCACGTCACTGGCCCGGGCCTTTCCCACGTTGACGATGAAGTTGGCATGTTCAGGGGCGATCATGGCATCCCCCTGGCGCATCCCCTTTAGCCCCGCCGCCTCGATGAGCCGGCCCGCATAGTCGCCAGGGGGGTTTTTGAACACCGACCCCGCGCTAGGAAGCCAGGGCTGTGTTACCCGCCGTTGAGCGAAGTACTCTGCCATGCGCGCCTCCAGCTCCTCCTGCGGTTGGGGGGTAAGCTCCAGATCGGCGGAGAGGATCACCTCCGCCGGGTTTTCGGCTCTCCCCCGCCGAAAGTGGCTGGTGCGATAGCCGAGGGCCAGTTCCTCAGGGCACAGCGTCCGAACCAGGCCCCCCTCGTCCATGACCCTGGCCTGGAGCACCACGTCGGCTATGCAGGAGCCATGCGCTCCCGCATTCTGCACGATGGCTCCTCCCACGGTGCCGGGGATGCCCACCGCCCACTCCAGCCCTCCCAGCCCTCGCTGGACCGCCTGGCGTGCCAGACGGCTCAGCGAGGCGCCTGAGGCAGCGTGAAGCCTGCCCTGGCGGTCAGTCCAGGGAACAGTTTCCTCATAAGGGATGAAGTGAGCCTCTGAGGCCCGGTTGAGGATCACCAGCCCGCGCACCCCCCGGTCGGAGACCAGGATATTGCTGCCCGCCCCCAGCAGCAGGAAATCCATCCCCTGTTCGCGGGCCCACGTCACCAGGGCCAGCAGCTCTTCCTCGCTTTCGGCAGTGACGAAGAGATCGGCCGGGCCGCCGATGCGGAAGGTGGTATGGCGGGCCAGCAGCTCGTCGTAGCGGAGCCAGGCCTGCAACATGTCCTGAGCCAGGACCTCCCTTTGGCTAACCATCACTGCCATGGGATCCTACCTCTCTCGCTGTTCAAGCTCACCGAGCAACGCCTCACCCACCCGATCCCCGTCCCCAGCACCCAAGGTCAGCAGTACACTGCCCGGCTGCAGGCAGCACAGCAGGTACTCCACCGCTCCCTCATGTCCTGATACTGCCCGGACGTCGGGGTGGTCCATGCGCGCTGCCAGATCACAGGAACTGATCCCCAGTGTGTCCCGCTCGCGGGCGGCGTAGATGGGCAGCAGCAGCACGTGGTCAGCGTCCTCGAAGCTGGCCGCGTACTCCTCCAGCAGCGCTTTGGTGCGGCTGTAGGTGTGGGGCTGAAAGACAGCCCACAGCTCTCGTGTGCCATAGCGCTCCCGAGCTGCGGCCAGAGTGGCCCGGATCTGGGTGGGATGGTGGGCATAGTCATCAATCACGGTGACACCCCCCGCCTCCCCCTTCACCTCAAAGCGGCGCTCCGTGCCCTGGAAAGTGGCCAGGGCCATACGAGCACAGTCAAAACTCACTCCCAACTCCCGAGCGGCCGCCAGAACCCCCAGCGCATTCCGCACGTTGTGCACCCCTGGCACCAAGAGCTGCACCCTCCCCAGCCGCGTCTGTCCACGCCAGGCTACGAAATCCATCCCCCCCTGGCCATTCACCTCCAGGTCCTGCCC
>CAYRNM010000117.1:0-8895 GCA_964425465.1 uncultured Anaerolineae bacterium
CGTAATTGAACCATCCCGAATCTTCCATGAGGATTGGCTGCCTCCAGAGACGGTGAAGGATCATGCTGAGGCTGTGAGAGAGTTGGTAGAAAGGCTGAAAAAGGAAACGTGACTTGGTAGGCCAGCATGAAGGTGCTCCATGAGCGCCTCGCAAAGCAACTCCTTAGCACACAAAAGCAGAGAGCAGGGGTTGGCTGCAAGCCTCTCCGTGCCCTCTCTTTTCCCAGTTCACTCTCGACTCTTCAGCAACAGGCTTCCACAGACTCTCCCTCACAGGCCGGAATCACGGCCCTGACCCTCTTCAGGAACTCCCTGCGCCGCTCTGGCGCGTCCCCCACGTAGCCCCCGGCATCCAGCAGTTCCCGTACCCGGTCCGAAGGTAGAAAGGCCAGCACCCGCTCGTCACCGGCCAGGGAATCGGCCAGGGGGTTGGGCGCGCCCTTTTGCACCGCATCCCACGCGGCCAGAGAGTGCTGGCGGATCACCTCGTGCATCGTCTGCCGATCCGCCCCGGCCTTGACCAGCTCCATCAGCAGCCGCTCCGTGGCGGCGAAGGTGCCATACACCTTCAAGTTGCGGGCTACGGCATCCTCCCGCACCACCAGCCCCTGCACGATGCGCAGCGCCTGGAGCAGCATCTCATCCGTGGCCAGAAATCCCTCGGCCAGCACCACCCGCCGGTTGCCTGAATCATCCAGGGTGCGCTCCAAAAGGGAGTTGGCCGCATTGTGCCACATCACCGAGGGCAACGAGGCCACGTAGCGGGCCAGGGAGCAGAGGTTCTCGGCCAGGACGGGATTGCGCTTGAAGGGCATCGTCGAGGAGCCAACCTGCCGCTGGCCAAAGGGCTCGCTCCACTCACCGAAGGGGGAGGACTGCAACACCCGCAGGTCGAAGGCGAATTTGTGCAGCGACTGGGCTAGGCTGGCCAGATGGTTGAGGACGTAGAGGTCCTGCTTGCGGGGGTAGGTCTGGGTGGCAACGGGGAAGGGCTCCAGCTCCAACTGGGCCATCACCCGCGCCTCCAAATCGCACGGTGCCCAATCCGTACCCGCTAGGAGCTGGGCATAGGAGGCCGAGCTCCCCACCGCGCCCTTCAACCCCTTGCCCCGGATGGATTTGATCAGCCACTCGATCCCCCCCAGATCGAGCAACAGATCCTGCGCGTATTGACATAAACGATAGCCCACGGTGGTCGGCTCGGCGGGCTGGAGGTGGGTGAAGCCCATGGCCGGTGTGTCGGCGTAGCGCTCAATCTGATTGGCGAATCCAGCCAATAGTTCCACAAGCCGGTCGCGGACCAGGCGCAGGGACTCGCGCAACCGCAGCACGTCGGCGTTGTCCTCAATGTCCATGCTGGTGGCCCCCAGGTGGATGATGGGTCCGCCGAGAGGGCACTGCTCGGCGAAGGCCCGCACCTCGGCCATCAGATCGTGGTGGACCTGGGCCTCGATCTGGTGGGCGCGGGCGATGTCCACTGCGTCCTGGTGAGCTTCCAGGTCGGCTACCTGTTCAGGCGTGACCAATCCCGCCTCCGACTGGGCCCTGGCCAGCGCGACCCAGATGCGCCGCCATAGCCGCCGCTTATGTTCCTCGCTCCAGATGTGGCGCATCTCTTCTGACCCGTAGCGCCAGGTGAAGGGGGAGAGATAGGTCTCATGGGTGAAAGAGGCGCTCATAATCTCCCTCAGAAGCTGCAAGTTCAAAGGTCTCCTTACAGATTGCGCTGCACAAAGAGGCGTACCTGTCCATTCCGCTGTACGATAGCCACTCGGGGCACTGGATCGGACTCCCATGTCCCACGGCCGCGTTTGCCCTTCAGGCGCCGACGACGCGGGGGGTGAGGAGGCCGCTGCCCGGCGGGACGGCCCTTTCACCCACTGAGGAGGTAGAGTTCATCCCCCTCGGCCTCCCTGTCCAGAGGGCTTTCGGGCCGATTCAAGCGCAGCACAACCTGGTAAAGCCGGCGCGCCCATTGACCCCTCCGAGGTTGCACGCTGAGGCGTACCTGTGAGGTCCCTGAAGGTCTTGGGGCAGCCTTTGATGCTGGCCAACTGCTGAGCGGTTGTCCCTAGAAGTAAAAGGGCCATCGCGAGGGTTGCCCCCTATGGGAAATCATTCCCCTCTGTCCAATGGGCCGGCAGTATGACTAAGGAAATACACAGAGGAGCAGAAGCTCCTGCGAGGAGATGGCAGGTCTATCTATCCTCTAGAGCCTGCATGCTGACTGTGGTGTCTCTGGATTCTTTAGGGGGTAGAGCTTAGAGGGTGCTGTCCCGTCCTATAGCGGTAGACAATCCGCCCGCGGGTGAGATCGTAGGGGGTGAGCTCTACCAGCACGGTGTCCCCCAGCAGAACGCGGATATAGCTTTGCCGCATTTTGCCTGATATGTGGGCCAGCACCTCGTGACCATTCTCCAACTCCACCCGGAAAAGTGTGTTGGGCAGAGCCTCGACCACTATCCCTACAATCTCGAACCTCTCCTCTTTCTTGGGAGACATCCTTCTCCTCAATACTCCTATTCCTCTGCGGTCGGCTGTTCAGGCCAGGGCTCGGTGGATGTCGGTGGCATCCCTTATCCCTGTGGAAAAGGGGCTCCTCAAGGATGGGCCATGCGGGTGACAGAATAGAAAGAGAAGGTGGAGGGTACCTCAGACACCCGGATCACATCTAGGGCCTGCAGACCCTTGTCCCCCTCTTCCACTCGAAAGCGAACCCTCTCTCCCTCTTGAAGGGTCCGGAAACCCTGGCCGCGAATGGAAGAATAGTGGACGAACACGTCCTCTCCCCCATTCCATTCGATGAAGCCGTATCCCTTGCGATCGTCAAACCACTTCACTCGGCCTTCACATTCCAGCCCCACCTTGGCGCTGGACCGACAGGCCTGACAGCAGCGACGGCGTGGGGGTAGCCCTTTGCTCACCAACTCACGTTGCTCCTCAATGGTGAACAGAAAATCCACCCCGCAACCCACACATCTGAGAATTCTATCCCTGAAGTACATAGACTCATCCTTCCCACCAACTGTTCTCAAGCATCTGGTCTCGCCTTTTAGGAGATGGCTTTCAAGCTATCGGCCTCCACATCTTCCTCTTCAGCCCTTTTCTTATCCGGTGGCTGTCTCCCGCTGTTGAGATACTGGTCATGCTCAAAGCTGAGGCAGCAGCAAAGCCGGCCGCAGTTGCCGGAAATGCTTTCCGGGTTAAGGGGCAGATTCTGGGCCTTGGCCATGCGGATGGAGATGGGTTTGAATTCTGTCAGCCAGGTGGCACAGCAAAGGGGCCGACCGCAAGGCCCCCATCCTTTCAGCAGTTTCAGTTCATCGCGTGGTCCTAACTGCCGCAGCTCGATGTGGGTGCGAAAGGTACGGGCCAAGTCGCGCACCAAGGCGCGGAAATCAATCCGATGATCGGCGATGAAGTAGAAGGTGATGCGATCTCCATTGAAACTGTAACGTGCCTTAACCACCTGCATCCCCAGTCCATGCTCCGCCACCCTCCCTCGGCACCGCTCCAGAGCCCTGGCCTCACGGCTCCGATAGTAACTGTGCAACAACAGATCGTGAGAGTCCGCTACCCGCAGCACGGGCTTGAGCTGATCATTCAGCCCTTTCAGTTCCTGTTCTTCGATCTGACGGGGGGGAATGACGACCTGCCCCAGAGCCAATCCCTGGGTGGTTTCCACCACCACCCAGTCATACAGGGTGAGCTCCAGTTCACCGGGGGCAAAGTAGTACACTTTTCCCGCGCATTCAAAATGCAATCCCACGATCTTGGGCATGGGATCTACCCCGTGGATAGAATGTGCTTTATCCGTTTGCTGTCCGCAGCACTGACGGGCAGCTTCTGGGAGTACATTCGCTTGGTGCGCTTGGTCTTCTTGCGCCGCAAGTGACTGCCTCCCTGTTTTCGACGCCGGATGCTGCCCGATCCGGTGATCTTGAAGCGTTTGGCTGTGCCCTTATGGGTCTTCATCTTTGGCATCGGAATCAACTCCTCTGATCAGGTGTGGAGCTGCTTACGCACCTGCCTGCGTCGCAACCTGCGAATAGCCTTCTCTCGCTCGCGACGACGCTGCTCCCCTTTGGAGACAAACCATCGCTTCTTGCGGTAAGTGCTCAGGATGCGAGTTCGAGACACCGCTTTGCGGAAGCGCTTAAGCAATGCCCCTTGAGATTCGCCAGGCTTAAGTACTACTGTCATAATTCAAATCAGACCCTCCTTTCTTCGGACAATGCTATAGGGCACCCGAGCCCTAGCGAGACGGGAGCCTCGCAGCCATTGGATCTCCACATCCATAATATGTCTATCCTGGCCAGGAAACAAAAATCTCGGCTTCGCCCCTGATGGCCAAGACGAGGACAAAGGCCGAGCTGGTGACCACTTGAACTGATCTGGTTCAGTGAACCAACTGACATGACCCAGCGAGCTCCAAGCCTAGAGCTGTCAATGGTGGAACATTGTCACCTCCCGGCGAGCACCAGAGGTCAGGCGCTACACTTCGATCATTGTGCCTTGGGCCCTCAATTGTGCAGGATAGGGGCAGGGGGTGAAAGCTCACTCCCCACGGTGATAATTGTACCAGCAATGAAAGAGCTTGTCAAACGTGTCCCCCCGGTGCTGATGGGGGTCAATCTCCTGGCCAGGACAGGCAGAAATGGGGGTGAATTAGACACCGTCCTTCAATGGGCCTGGAATGGCTATCTTCAGCTCAACACAACGAGGAACAGCTCCACACTTCGCTAAAGTCTATCACTATACTCCGAAATGATAGCAGCCCGGCCATCAGATGATAGCCGGGCTGATTTGTGCCTATTATGCTTCTCGGCGCGGATGAGCACCGGGAGTGGGCCTAAGGCGTCTCCAATCGTTGGGTGACGGGCTTGCCACCCTCATAGCACCAGACCTCGATGGGGGTCACGACGTCGCCATTCTCATCGAAGTCTACTTCGCCAGCAGCCCCGACGTAGTCAATGTCCTTACCCTCCTGCAGGAGCTCCAGCGCGCGCTTCATGCCTTCCGGACCAGCGAAGACCTTCTCACCCGGCGGGCCGGCGACGCTCCGCAGGTGGTCGCGGACCGCGATGGGTGTCAACTCCTCGCCGGCCATCTGAGCCTCGTAGGCGGCCAGTGCGGCGACGATGACGGCGTCGTAGGTGTTCGTCATGAAGGGCAACGGCGGCACCTCGCCGTACTCAGCCTTGTAGGTCTCATTATAGATCCTCAGCGATTCCGTTTCCGCTGCGCCGGGTGCCGTCCCGCACATCCCCTCTATTGTCTCAGCACCTACGGCATTGGGAATGTCCGTCTCCGATTTGGTGCCATCCACGAAGCGGAACTCGGTGATGAAGCCACCCTCGATGGCCTCCTTCATGTAAACCGTGGCGTGGCCCGGATAACTGATGCAGACGAGCACCTCGGGTCCTCCCTCGGTGGCCTTCTTCAGCTCCGCTGTGTAGCTGGCCGCGGGCTCCTCGTCGTGCGGCACCGAGGCCAACACCGTGCCTCCCAGTTCCTCGAAGGTCTTTTTGAAGACGTCATTCAGCCCTTGGCCGTAGGGGTTGTTGACGTACATCACGGACACCTTCCTGAGACCCTCATCATAGAGCATCCTGCCCAGGACCACCCCCTGCAGCGCATCGGAGGGGCAGGTGCGGAACAGGAAGTCCTTGTCGTCGTCGGCAGGCAAATGGGTGATCAAGGGCGAGGTGGAAGCGAAGGAGATCTGCGGCACCTGGCTGGGGATGGACACCGACTCGGCGATGGGGATAGTCACCCCGCTGGCCGCAGCGCCGATGAGGACATCCACACCCTCAAGCTCCACGAGCCGGCGGGCGGCCTCCACGGCCGGGATAGCGCTGGTCTCGGTGTCGCCGAAGACCGTCGCGATGGCGTAGCCGGCCTCCTTCAAGTGCTTGGCGGCCAGTAGCGCTGAGCGGTGCTCAGGCTCCCCGAACTCGGACAGTGGACCGGTAAAGGGGTACAGCTCCCCAATCTTGACCGCCATCACCTGTGCCACCTTCTCGACAATCTTCTCGACCGGCTTCTCGACGACCTTCTCGACCACTTTCTCGACGACGACAGTCTCCTTAACAACTTTCTCGATCTCGACGGGGACCTCTTTCTCGACCACCACCGCCTTCTCGACTGGAACCTGTTTGATCACTTCTTTCTCGATGATCTGAGGTGTCACCGGCGCACAGCCAGCAATAAGCAGGCCCAGGATCAACGGGATCACCAGCAGTGAGAGTAATTTTCGCATGGTTTTCTCCTCCTTACATGCATGTGCGTCTGAGCCGAGTCGTCTTTCGGCAAAGGAATCACATACCAACTAGGGGGTTTTCACCCCACGTCCACTGCCGCGTTGATAGTCGTAGGTGGCTCACCTCCTTTCCTCACGTCCTGCTTCATTGCCACTGGAGTTCCCTACTCTCTGGCCTGAGCCGCAGCCCGTGGTCGAAAAAGAAAGAAAGAGGCAAGTTCCCTGCCTCCTCCTTTGGAAGTACAACTGGAAGTACAACCTCAAACGTGCCGT
This sequence comes from uncultured Anaerolineae bacterium, assembly GCA_964425465.1. Classification (GTDB taxonomy): domain Bacteria; phylum Chloroflexota; class Anaerolineae; order JAYEMR01; family JAYEMR01; genus JAYEMR01. The sequence goes on from CAYRNM010000117.1 coordinate 6,536, forward strand.
GCTCAAGCCACCGCAAGTTGTAAGCATATTATAGTGACAATCGGAAATCTGTCAAATCGCAAAGTGGGGAACGAGTGAACAGGGGGCATTGAGTCAACAAGGGTTCATTGTTGCCTCATCTACTCGTTACTTGTTGCCTACTTCAGGATTTGATTGTCACACTCCACCATGCTATAATCTGCTTGTCACCCTGGCCTCACTTGCGAAGGACGATCAAATGAAGCGATCTCGCAGGCGCACCAACCAAATCCTTTTCTGGGCCCTCAGCCTGCTCGTCGTGCTGAGCATGGCCCTGGGTTTGACCATCAGTGTCATGCCTCAGCCGCGCCCTCCCACACCGACGCCCACCTCCTTCTCCTTCGCGGTATGCGGCCAGAGCATCCATAATGCCCCCCTCTACAGCCGCCTCCTGAAACAGGTAGCGGAGGATGGCAATGTCTTCCTGATCCACACCGGCAACCTAGTGTCCGGAGGCTCTGAGCCCAACTTTCAGGAGTTCGCCGAACTTATGGCTGATTTCCCCCTGCCCTTCTACCCCGTGCCCGGCAATCGCGACTACGACCGGGGCACACTGGAGAACTTCCTCCGCTACAGCGGTGTGCCCGATGTACATTACTCCTTCGATTACGGGCCAGTGCACTTTGCCCTGGCCAACAGCGACCTGGGAGACCTGACCGCCGAGGAGTTGGCATGGTTGCAAGCTGACCTGGCGGCCAGCGAACAGCCGGTGAAAATGGTGTTCCTCCACTACCCACCCTTCGCTCCCGACGACAGCACGGCGGACATCATGCGCTCCGGCAATGAGGAGTTCATGGCGCTCATAAAGGAGCAAGGGGTGAGTTATGTCTTCGCCGGCCACATCGAGGGCTACCACGCCGAGGAGCGGAATGGGGTGCACTACATCCTCACCGCCGAGGGTGGCCTTCACCACTACGTGCGCGTGACTGTCCAAGGCACCGAGGTTACTACGGAGGTGGTGTCCCTCGGAGAGCAAACTGTGAAAGGACAGCGACCATGACCGCACCCATCGCCTTTGAGGGGTTCATTGACTACCTTTGACCCTACGTCCACCCACCCCCGGCCGAGGAGGCCCTGGGTGTCTTCGAGGCCATCTGCACCCTGGTGGTCGACTCGCCCACCGTGCTGGAGGTGAAAGCCCCCAGAAGAAGCGGCGGCTCTAGGCCGGTAGGAAGCCATACATGGCCACAGATGCTCAGAAAATCGAGGCTATCCGTCAGGAACTGCCGGCCACCCAGCGCTGGACCTTCCTGAATGTGGGCTTCTTCGGCCCCCTCCCCCGTGTGGCCCACCAGGCCATGCAGGAGCTGGCCCAGCAGGAACTAGAGGAGGGGCGTCTATCCCCCGCTTTCTGGAAGGAGCATCAACGTCTGGAGCGGGAATTGCGAGAGGAGATGGCGCATCTCCTGAATGCCCAGCCGGAGGAGATGGCCCTCACGCACCACACCAGCGAGGGGATGAACATCGGCACCCTGGGGGTGGACTGGCACCCCGGCGATGAGGCCATCACCACCCACATGGAGCACAGTGCCGGGCTGTTGCCGCTCTACATCGTCCAACGGCGCTTTGGCGTTCGCATCCGCTTCGCTGACCTGGATAGGGGGGGCGGCGATGCAGCAGGGGCCATCCAGCAGCTCATCACCCCTCGAACGCGCCTCATCTCCCTGTCCCACGTCTCCTTCAGCACCGGCGCGCTCCTGCCCCTGCAGGAGATCGCAGCCCTAGCCCACCAGCGAGGGGTATTTGTCCTGACTGACGGCGCGCAGGCCGTGGGCGCCATCCCGGTGGATGTGAGGCAATTGGGGGTAGATTTCTACGCCCTGCCGGGTCAGAAATGGCTCTGCGGGCCGGCGGGAGTGGGCGCGCTCTACGTCCGGCGCGACAAGCTCCCGGAGCTGGAGCTGACCTTCGCCAGCTATGCTTCCCAAGAGACATACGACCACACCGGCTACTTCATCCCCAAACCCGACGCGCAGCGTTTTGAGGTGGCGGACCTCTACGCCCCGACGTTAGCCGGTCAGCTCGTGGCCCTGCGATGGCTGCGGGAGGAGGTGAGCTGGGATTGGATCTTCGCCCGAGTGGCCGAGCTGACAGGCTGCGCCCGTCAACTGCTGGAGGGACTGAAGGGGGTGAGGGTCCTCACGCCCCCCAACATGGCCGGCCTGCTCCACTTCCAGGTGGAGGGCATCGGTGATCCGGAGGTCCTGGTGCAGGGCCTGTTGAAGCGCGACATCCTCATCCGTTCCATTTCCTATCCCCTGCCCTGTGTACGCATCGCCCCCAGCTTCTACAACACCGAGGAGGAGCTGGAAGAGTTGGCCTGCGCCGTTGACGAGATCCGC
>CAYRNM010000118.1:0-3233 GCA_964425465.1 uncultured Anaerolineae bacterium
CGTGAGCACCGCCTGGGCGAGCACCTGGCGATCGTAGCCCCCCTCCAGGGCGAAGGCCAGGCGACCTGAGCACAGCTCCTTGGCCAGCTCCTTCAGGGTCCGGGTGATGAGCGCGAAGCCGGCGATGGAGAGCCCCATCAGAGCTATGGGGTCGCGCCAGTGGCCATCATAGCCGGCGGAAACCAGGATCAGCTCCGGCTGATAGCGCCGGGCCAGGGGAGCGAGTATTTCGGCCAAGATGCGCTCGTAACCCCTGTCCCCTGCCCAGGTCGGCAGGGGGACATTGATCACCGTCCCCTCCCCTGGGCCCCGGCCTCTCTCCCGCCAGTGGCCGGTGCCGGGGTAGAAGGGGTAGAGATGGGTGGAGAAGTAGCAGACAGTTTCATCCTCTTCAAAGGCTTCCTGAGTGCCGTTGCCGTGATGGACGTCGAAGTCCACGATGAGCACTCGGCTCACCCCCTTCTCCTCCACAGCAGCGCGGGCAGCGATGGCCACGTTGTTGAGCAGGCAGAAGCCCATGCCTTGGTTGAAGCAGGCGTGGTGGCCAGGAGGGCGCACCAGGGCAAAGCCATTTTCTACGCGGCCATCGAGCACGGCCTCCACCAAGGCGATCAGCCCGCCGGCCGCCAGGCGTGCGGCCTCCCAGGAGACAGGGGTCACGTAGGTAGTTGAGTCCAGGTGTCCGCCGCCCCCCTCGGCGATGCGCTTCAGGCTGGCCAGGTAGGCCTGGGAGTGCACGCGTGCCAGTTGCTCCTCCGTGGCAGGCCGGGCGGGGATGTGCACCAGCCGCTGCAACATCCCCTCTGCCTCCAGCCGCTTTAGGATGGCCTCCAGCCGCCCCGCATTCTCCGGGTGTCCGGGCCAGTCGTGTTCCAGGTACAAGGGCTCGTAGACGTAGCCGGTCGTTATGGGAACTCCTTGTCGTGAGAGAAGGACCTGACCATGCTCCATCTGAGTCCATTCCTCTGGTTATTTCTGACCTTCCTGCTTCTACTCTTCCTGAAACGCTGGATCAACCAGCACCTGCAAGGGGTGGTCCTGCTCCTCTCCCACAGCGAAGAGGCAGCCTCGCTGGCGTATTTCCTGCTGCTGTTGCCGGGCGTACTACTCCACGAGGGGAGCCACTGGCTGATGGCCAAAGTGCTCCGGGTGCGCACGGGAAAACTCACCATCGGGCTGAATCAGAAGCGCGGGGGGCGGCTGGAGCTGGGCTCGGTACGGGTGAGCCAAGCGGATCCGGTGCGCAACTCGCTCATTGGCCTGGCCCCCTTGGTGGGGGGAAGCCTGGCTATCTTCCTGATCGGCCGCTGGGCCTTGGGCGTCGAGGCCCTGGCGCGAGCGCTTCAGAGCGGCGATAGGGCACGCATCGGTGCCGAGCTGTGGGGAGCGCTCCACGTGCCCGATTTTTGGCTGTGGCTCTACCTCATCTTCGCCATCTCCAACGCCATGCTCCCCAGTGCCAGCGACCGGCGCTCCTGGCCGCCGGTGCTCATCTTCCTGGGCGGGCTGGCAGCGCTCCTCTACTTCACTGGCTGGACGCCCACCCTGCCGCCTGAACTGGCGGGCCTCCTGCTGGAGGCGCTCAGCTACCTCAACCTGGCCTTTGCCCTGACCCTGGCGGTGGACATGGTCTTCGCCCTGCTGATCCTGCTGTTGGAGTTGCTGCTGACGCGCCTCACCGGATGGCAGGTGGGGTATTAGCTGATAGCAGATAACTGATGGCCGACAGGCGTTGTTACGCATCCCTCTGTGAAAGCCATAGCAGGAAGGGACCTATGGCCAGGCTCATGAGCAGGAGAGCTAGCAACTTGTACAGCCGAGAGGGAAGAAGGAAGGCTAGCAGTCCAAAGAGGGCACAGAACCCATAGTAAGCCAGGACCACAGTCCGCTGAGAGTAGCCCAGGTCATAGAGGCGAAAGTGAAGGTGCCCCCGATCCCCTAGTCCGATGGGTTGTCCCAGCCGTCTTCGGCGGACGATCTGCCAGGCCACATCCAGGATGGGCAGCCCCATGGCCAAGAGCACCGTGGCCACCCTCGCCCCGCCGATGATCCCCAGCGCGCCCAGCCCAAAGCCCAGGGAGTAGGAGCCCGAGCTGCCCATGAACACCTTCGCCGGATGAAAGTTGTAGGGCAGGAACCCCAATGTGGCTCCTAACATAGCCAGCGGCAGGAGCGCCACGCTCAGTTGCCCCTGACGGGCCATGTGCACCGCCAGGATAATACACAGGATCGCCCCCACCCCCGCCGCCAGCCCATCCAGCCCGTCCAGGAAATTGACCGTATTGATCAGGCCCATGATCCACAGGATGGTGAGCACCCAGACGATGGGCCAGGGAAACCCCTCGGGGCCGAAGAAGAACTGGTTGGTGAAGGGATTGTTGACGTGCTTGATGTAGATGATAAAGGCGATGGCAATGAGGCTCGCGGCGAACTGCACGGCGTACTGGGGATAGGCGGAGAACTGGAAGCGGTCATCCAGCAGACCAAAGAGGAAGATGAAACTTGTGCCTAACAACAGCCCGGTTAGACGGGTCAACTCCCTGGGGTCCTGACGAGCGGGCAGGAGGGAAGGGGGCAGAAGCAGGGTGAGCAGCAGCCCGATGGTGAAGGCCGTGTAGAGAGCCACCCCTCCCAGGCGGGAGAGCCTTCCTTCATGCCGCCTCCGCCCGCCCGGCTCGTCGAACATGCCCAGGTGCAAGCCCAGCCGTGCGGTGAGGGGGGTGAGGAGGAGAGCTAGAGCTAGAGGTATGAGAAAGACTAATACAAAACCCCATATCATGGCGATGCCATATCGTCTCCCAAGTGCACCAACTCCACCCCCGCCTGCTCCAGAAAACTCACTGCCAACTCGTCAGGATACTGGCCTCCGTAGACCACCCGCTTTAGGCCGGCGTTGATAATCATCTTGGCACAGGTAAGGCAGGGTTGGTGGGTGACATAGATCGTCCCCCCGGCGACCGACACCCCGTGCAGCGCGGCCTGGATGATGGCATTCTGCTCGGCGTGAAGGGTACGCGCGCAGTGATCACCTACCATCAGGCAGCCCACCTCGGTGCAGTGGGGAAGTCCAGTGGGGGCGCCATTGTAGCCGGTGGTCAGGATGCGCTTATCGCGCACGATGATGGCTCCCACCTGAGCGCGGGGGCAAGTGCTGCGTTTGGCCACCTCAAAGGCGATGTCCATGAAGTATTGATCCCAAGAGGGACGTTGCATGATTCATAGTCCTCAGTCCA
>CAYRNM010000118.1:3333-8889 GCA_964425465.1 uncultured Anaerolineae bacterium
AGTCCTCAGTCCATAGTCAAAGTCCCCAGTCCAAAGTCACTAAGATGACTCTGGACTGAGGACTTAGGACTCAGGACTACGCTTCCCCACATCGTTTCAGCAACTGCTCCCAGCGCCGGTCCACATCAGCCTGGATCTTCTCCACCAAAGGCTTGTTCTCCGGCCGCAGCAGGTGTCGGAAGCGCCCTTGCGTTTCCAGCCAGTCGGTGATGGGCCGCTTCTCCCGGGGCTTGTAGTTAAGCTTCCACTCCCCGTGCTCCACCTCAAACAACGGCCACCAGCAGGTGTCCGTGGCCAGCCGGCTGACCTCGATGGTCTGCTCGGTGGGGTAGCGCCAGCCGCGTGGGCAGGGGGCGAGCACGTTGAGGAAGGCTGGGCCGTGGGCGGCGACCCCCTTGCGGGCCTTCTCCATCAGGTCCCGCCACCTCCAGGGCAAGGCCTGAGCCACGTAGGGCATGTCGTGGGCGGCCATGATCTCGGTCAGGGGTTTTCGGAACTGCATCTTGCCCGGGATCACCCTCCCCGCCGGTGAGGTGGTGGTGTGAGCTCCGAAGGGGGTAGCGCTGGAGCGCTGGATGCCGGTGTTCATGTAGGCCCCGTTGTCGAAGCACACGTACAGGAAGGCGTGGCCCCGTTCCACCGCCCCCGAGAGGGCCTGAATGCCAATGTCATAGGTGCCGCCATCCCCGGCAAAGGCCAGGAACTTGATATCCTGATCCTCGATCTTGCCCTGCTTGACCAGGGACTTGTAAGCCGTCTCGATTCCAGATATGGTCGCGGCCGCGTTCTCGAAGGCATTGTGCATCCAGGGCACCCGCCAGGCGGAGTAGGGGTAGATGGTCGTGGACACCTCCAGGCAGCCGGTGGCGTTGGCGATCACCACCGGCTCGTCAATGGCCAGCAGGATCTGGCGGGCGATGATCGGTTCGGCGCAGCCCGCGCACAGCCGATGGCCAGGAGATAGCCGATCCTCTTTGTGAGAAAGTGCTTTCAAAGTCAGTCTAGTTGCCATCGTATGCTCCTTATCTCACCCCCAGGTAGGTGACCAGTTGCTTCACCTGCCCCGTCTCGGCAATCTCCAGCAGGTCGCGATAGACGGACTCAATCTGCGTGGGGGCGATGTCCCGCCCGCCCAGGCCGAAGACGTAGTCGGCCAGGGGCACCTGAGGGCCGTAGATCTGAAAGGCCGCGGCCAGCTCCAAGAAAAGCGGCCCAGCATCGCTCATCGCCCCAAAGGAGATAGAGCGGTCCATGACGGCGATGGCCTGGAGGTGTTTCAGTAGTTCCACCAGCTCCGGACCGGGGAAGGGGCGGAAGACACGCGGCTTGAGCAGCCCCACCTTGAACCCCTCCTCCCGCAGCCGATCCACCACCACCTTGGCCGTCCCAGCCGTCGAGGAGAGGACAACGATGCCCACCTCCGCGTCCTCCAACTGGTAGGGTTCCAAGAGGCCATAGGTGTGCCCGAAGGCCTCGCCGAACTCCCGCCCCACCTCCAGGATCACATCCTGGGCGTGGCTCATGGCCTCCACCTGCTGGCGCTTGTGCTCGAAGTAATAGTCGTACAGGTCCAGCGGGCCGTAGGTCACCGGACTGTCCAGGTCCAGCAGGGGCTTGAGAGGCTTGTACTGGCCGATAAAATCACGCACCTTCTGGTCTTCGTAGATCTCCACCCGCTCCACGCTGTGGCCGGTGACGAATCCATCCTGGCACACCATCACTGGCAGCAAGAGGGCCGGGTGTTCGGCGATGCGCACCGCCTGGAGGGTGTTCTCGTAGGCCTCCTGTGCGTTCTCGGAGTAAAGTTGGATCCAACCTGCGTCGCGGGCGCCCATGGAGTCGGAGTGGTCGCAGTGGATGTTGATAGGGGCTGAAAGGGCGCGGTTGACCACGGGCATCACAATGGGCAGCCGCGTGGAGGCGGCGATGTACACAATCTCCCACATCAGCGCCAGGCCATTGGCCGAGGTCGCGGTCATCACCCGTGCTCCGGCGGCTGCAGCCCCCACGCAGGCGCTCATGGCGCTGTGCTCGCTCTCCACAGTGACAAACTCCGTGTCCACCAGCCCGTCGGCAACGAAATTGGAGAAAGTCTGTACAATCTCCGTCTGAGGGGTGATGGGGTAGGCAGCCACCATGTCGGGGTTGATCTGGCGCATAGCCTCGGCGACCGCCGTGCAGCCATCCAGGGCTCGAAATTCACCCATGTTCTTTCCTCCGTATTAGCTGATGACAGATGGCTGATAGCCGATCGCTGATGGCCGATAGCTGATAGTTGCCATCTGCTATTCGCCATTCGCTATTCGCCATCAGCCAGATGTCGTTTCCGTCACCATCTCGATGGCATCGAAGGGGCAGATGGCGGCGCAGATACCACAGCCCTTACAGTGGTCGTAGTCATAGCCCACCATCTCCTCATCTTCCACCAGGATGCTGGAATCGGGGCAGAAGATCCAACATTGCAGGCAATGGGTGCACTTCTCTTGATCCACGACGGGTCGGAAGGCGCGCCATTCGCCCGTCCGGTAGCGCACCGCATTGCCTGCCTCCACGATCATCCCCCCAATGGGGATGTCCTTCCAACCGGTTCCTTGACCCATTAAAAATCCTCCTTGTATCGTGGTCAATAAGGCAACGGGTAATGGGTAACGAGTCAACGAGGGACTCATTCCCCCTTACTCATTGACTCGTTACTCATCCACTCGTTACTCACCCCCTCACCCCTCCTGTACCTCTTCCGCAGCCCGCTGGACGGCTCGGATATTGGCCTCCACCAGCTCCGGGCGCAGCCGGCCGGTGAAGCGGTGTCGGGTCTGCTCGATGAGGTCCTCCAATTTGAACATACCGGTGGCCTTGACCAGCGCGCCGAGCATGGGGGTGTTGGTGATCTCGCGTCCGATCTCCTGGATGGCGATGTGACTGGCATCCACGGTGAACACCCGGCCCTTTTCACATCCCAGGATCTGTCGGATCTCAACCGGGCTTTTGGTGGTGTTGACCAGCAGTAGCCCATTTTCTTTGAGGCTCTCCGTCACATCCACTGTCCCCAAGAGTGTAGGGTCCAGCACCAGCACGATGTCCGGCGCTTCGATCTGGCAGTGGAGATTGATGGGCTCGGAGCTGAGGCGGGTGAAGGCGCGCACGGGAGCGCCCATGCGTTCCGGGCCGTAGTCGGGGAAGGTCTGGAAGTAGTAGCCCATATCCAGGGCCGTCTCAGCCAGCAGTTCTCCGGCGGTAACCACTCCCTGTCCGCCCCGGCCATGCCAGCGGATCTCGGTCAGTCGGCTCATAGGTCACCCTCCTATTGGCATTACTTCGACGATTGCCAAGCAAAAAAGGGGGCTAGATCATGCCTGAAATCTACCCCACCTCCAAAGGTTCAGTTGTCGTCTGGCCAGCACGTCATCGGCTTATGGATTCTTCCCGTGGACCTTGGTAATCGAAGGTAGATTGTATCACAAGTCGGCTCAGTTGTCAAATCTGTCATCTCAGCGCTCTCCGCGTTCTCGGGGGAGCGGCCAATTGACAGCCCCGCGGGTTGCCTGTATAATCCGCTCCTGTGGTTGATAGTCCTCAAACCATCACCTGTCAGAAGGAGCAATCCCCCGTGTCTATCCGCCAAAAGCTGTGGAACCCCAACGCCGTCGTCTTTATCTCCAGTGGGTGCATCATGGTCATCGAGCTGGTGGCCGGGCGCATCACCGCTCCTCAAATCGGCGTGTCCCTCTACACCTGGACCAGCATCATCGGCGTGGTGCTGGCCGGCATCAGCCTGGGTAACTACCTGGGGGGCCGGCTGGCCGATCGCTTCGCCTCAGAGGGTTTCCTGGGACTGATCTTTAGCCTGGCCAGCTTCGCCTCCCTCTCCATCCTGTGGCTCACCAACTGGGCCCACGAGCTCAACCCTCCCGATGTACCGCTGATGGTCTGGATCGTGGCCTATATCGCCCTCCTCTTCTTCCTACCCAGCATGGTGTTGGGCTGTATCTCCCCCATCGTGGTCAAACTGAGCCTCAGCGATCTCAAACGCACCGGCACCACGGTGGGCAAGATCTACGCCTGTTCCTCAGTGGGCAGCATCGCCGGCACCTTCGCCACCGGCTTCTTCCTCATCTCCTGGTTCGGCACCCGGACAGTGGTGCTTCTGGTGGCAGTGGTGCTCTTTCTGATGGGGCTCTACTTCCTGAGCGCCAAGGGGTGGCGCTGGGCGATCCTCCTCTTGGTCCTGTTTGTCCTGGCGCTGGGCCTCCTCCAGTGGAAACAGCTCCTGGAAAGCACCTGCCTGCGGGAGACCAACTACTTCTGCATCAAAGTGCATGAGGAGGAGATAGAAGGTAAAGCGGTGCTGAAGCTGATCCTGGACCGGCTGGTGCACAGCTATGTGGACCTGGAAGACCCCACGCGGCTGGTGTACGGCTACGAACAGGCCTACGCCGCTGTGCTCCAGCCCTTCCTGAAGCAGCACCCTGACCTGCGTGCCTTCTTCATCGGCGGCGGAGGCTACACCTTCCCCCGCTACCTGGAGATACTCTATCCGCAGAGCGAGGTGGACGTGGCGGAGATTGACCCCCAGGTCACAGAGGTGGCTCACCATGTGCTGGGTCTCCCTCGCGACACCCACATTCGCACCTACACCCGCGATGCGCGCATCCTGGTCGAGGAAGGGACCATCAGGGGCCCGTACGAAGTGGTGATCGGTGACGCCTTTAACGACTACTCGGTGCCCTACCACCTCACCACACTGGAATTCGATCAGGCCATCGCCGATATGCTCACCGACGATGGTCTCTACGTGGTCAATCTGGTGGACAGTTTCCGCCGGGGCCACTTTCTGCGGGCCTACGTGCGCACTATGCAGCGGACCTTTGCCCACGTGGCGGTCATCCCCGTGGCCGAGGGGTGGGAGGATTCGGTGCGCACTACCTTCGTCATTGCTGCCTCCCAGGTGTCCCTGGACCTGAGCCAGGTGCCCGATTCGGGCTACATCCCCTGGTCAGAGGAGGAGCTGGCGGGCTTCCTGGCCATGGAGCCACCACTGATCCTCACCGATGACTATGTCCCTGTGGACAACCTGCTGGCCCCGGTGTACGAGGATTCGGAGAGCTAGCAATGACAAGTGAGGATAGACTCTCCTCTCCCTGGCAGGGAGAGGGGCCAGGGGTGAGGGTGAAACCAGACGAGGCTTCAGAATAGCGGGATCTGAGCCTCCGGCTGTTCGATGATGGGTTCCAGGCCCACGATCCGCCGTAGGTCGTGGCGGGCCACCTCCTCCAGCCCGGCCAGCGCATGGAGGGGGGCATATTTCAGGAATTGCCAGTCCCCCACCGCCATCGCTCCGGCCAGGCGGGGATCATGGGCTAACTTGGCTCGCACCAGTTCCACCCGCGCCTGCGGCAGCACGACATACTGATGCTCCGCTCTGGGCTCCAGGCGGGAATGGAGAATGTCCGTGGCGATCTGAGCCCGCCAGCGGATAATGAAGCCGTGTACAGGCTGGCCCTCTTCCTGCCAAATGAGGTCGTATCCCCTGCCCTGCCCCTCCCCCACCTCATACCC
>CAYRNM010000119.1:0-8869 GCA_964425465.1 uncultured Anaerolineae bacterium
GACGCGCTGCGCACCAAGATGGTCGCCGCCTTCGCTAATATGCTCCGTGTCGCCCGGGGCGAAGAGCCGATCCACATGGTCTAGATAGACAGGAGGCATGCAATGAACACATCGGCCAAAGTGTTTCTTCTAACTGAAACAGGTGATCTCTCAATGATGCAGGAAGCCCCTTACGATACGGAGGAGGTGCTGCAGCAGTTTCTGGCCCGGTATCCTGATCTGCTACCTGGGGATCAAATCAACCCTGACGAGCCTTGTCGCTGGCTGCTTATCCGCCGTGAAATGGGCGTGCCAGGAGAAGAAGAGGCTGGGGATCGTTGGAGCCTTGATCACCTTCTTGTTGATCAGGATGGAATACCCACTCTCGTGGAATGTAAGCGTTCATCGGACACAAGATTACGCAGGAGAGTCATTGCACAAATGCTGGACTACGCTGCGAACGCAATCGAATACTGGCCAATGGACAAACTGCGCCAGTTTGCTGCTGAAACCGCTGAGAGGAGCAATGCGGATATGGATGTTGCCATTCTCTCTTTGCTCGATTCAGAGGACCCTGGAGAGATCGAACCCTTCTGGCAGAGCGTCGAGCAGAATCTGAGAATGGGGCGGCTACGGCTGATTTTCGTCAGTGATTCTATCCCACGAGAGTTGAGGCGAATTGTTGAGTTCCTGAATGAACAAATGGACCGCACAGAAGTTCTCGCGGTGGAGATCAAGCAGTTTACAGGCAGTGGAGCCAGGGTAATGGCACCTCGTGTCTTGGGAACGACAGAAAAGGCCCGGCAGAGGAAAATAGAGCCATCTACCACATCAGCTAGGAGAAGTCGCCCTTGGTCAACCGAGGAATACATAGAGCACATACAAAGCTCCGACTTGGCTCCAGAGGCCAAATCGCTCGTGCGAAGGATCCTCGATTGGGGGCGTAAGTGGGAGCAAGAGGGGATTCTGTCCCTTGAAGGAGGCAAAGGCCGCGAGCCCTCCACCATACTTAGAGCGGGCAGGAGCAATCTTCTGACCCTGACCGGAATTGGAGGTGTCAAGATCTACTATGGCTTTTGGCGGTTGCCCGAAAGCATTACCAAGCAATTCCGGTCAGAGCTTTATGAAATACTCGGAAACTCCGAACGAGTTCTGGATAAGGAACCAGATGTCGCGTCATTGCTCCAGCAACTGGATCCCGATCTCAAGAAGTTCGCTCCCTGGCTGTGGAAAGTAGCATCTACGATCCAGCAGAGTGTCGAAGACGACATTTAGAATTCGGAAGGAGGCCCATCAACCATGAAAGTCCACTACGCTGTCATCTCCGGTTTCCTGAGGCGGATGTTCGCCCGCTTCACCCAGTGCCAGCCTCACCACTGACGACAGACCGCCGACGACCGAAATGGCTGTGGCGGTCAGTGGTCCGTAGTCGGCGGTCTTCGAAAAACAAAAGCCCTGGGGGGAGGGGAGAGATGAAAGAGATCGAGTTGACCGGAGTGGTGGACCTGCATATCCACACTGCACCCGATGTGCGGCCTCGGAGTGTGACCGACATCGAGGCCGCGCAGCAGGCCCGTGATGCCGGAATGCAGGCCATTCTCATCAAGTCGCACGTGACCTGTACGGCGGATCGGGCTCAGATCGCCGAAAGTGCAGTGAGCGGGGTGCGCGTCTTCGGCGGACTGGTGCTGAATGAGCAGGTGGGTGGGCTTAATCCCGCCGCAGTCGAGGCGGCGCTGGCTCTGGGTGCGGCCATCGTCTGGCTTCCCACCTTCGGCGGCCAGCCGCGCACCGGGGTGACCGTCCTCGACGCTGAGGGCCAGTTGAAGTGGGTGGTTCGGGAGATCATGGCCCTGGTGCGTGACGCCGATCGGGTGGTGGCCACAGGGCACATCGGCTTCGAGGAGTCGTCAGCCGTCGTCGCCGCAGCACGGGAGATGGGCCTGCGCAAAGTGCTCATCACCCACCCCGAGTGGCCGGGCTTGAACCTGAGCACTAAACAGCTCAGGGCCCTGGCGGGCGAGGGTGCCTTCTTTGAGCACTGCTACCTCAATAGCCGTGACCCGGCGGGGCTGGAGCGCATCACCGCCCAGATTCGGGCCGTCGGTGTAGAGTGCACCGTGCTGACCACCGACCTGGGGCAGGCGGGCAATCCGCTGCCGGTGGAGGGGATGCGGGCCTACATCGGTGCGTTGCTGGACCTGGGCTTAAGTCGAGCCGAGGTGGGCCGTATGATGAGGGAGAATCCCGCCTGGCTATTGGGGCTGTGAGAAAAAGCCGAAGGTTCAGGCTGAGCAGAGGAAAGGGGAACATGATGACAGTGAGGGTTGGCATGGGCCGCTTTGTGTACGAGGTTGCTGAGGGCTGGGGCCGGCTCCCCGCTGGCTGGGACCTGGTCGAGGTCAGTGGGGTGGCGATGGACTCCCAGGAGCGGCTTTTCGTCTTCAACCGAGGTCTCCATCCGGTCATCATCTTCGACCGCGACGGCAACTTCCTGGGTTCCTGGGGAGAGGGCCTGTTCGGCCGGGCCCATGGCATCCGCATTGGGCCCGACAATGCTGTCTACTGTGCTGATGACCGAGACCACACGGTCCGTAAGTTCACGCCGGAGGGCGAGTGGTTGCTCACCCTGGGTGTCAAGGGCCAGCCATCCAACACCGGCTACGACGGCCATGACCTGCTGAGCATCCGGCGAGGTGGCCGGCCCTTTAACCGCCCAACGAACATCGCTCTCGGGCCCGAGGGGGAGATCTACATCACCGACGGTTACGGCAATGCGCGGATCCACAAGTTCGCACCAGATGGTCGGCACCTGCTCTCCTGGGGCGAACCAGGCACCGGGCCTGGGGAGTTCCACTTGCCCCATGGAATCTGCCTCGATGGGCAGAGCCTGATCTACGCCGGGGACCGGCAGAACAACCGGATACAGATCTTCAATTCCCAGGGGGAGTTTGTCGGTCAGTGGGGTGACATGGCACGCCCAAACGATCTGTGCTTCGATGCGGAGGGCAACCTGTACGTGGCCGAGGCGGGTCACCGACTGGGCGACATGCCCCTATTCTTCCCCTGTCAGGATACGAATAAGGCCCTCGAGCTCGCGAAATCTGCGGCGGGGCCAGCTTCGCAGAGAGTGCCGTCGCGGGTGAGCATATTCACCCCTGAGGGTCAGTTGCAAGCGCGCCTCGGCGAGGACGATAGCTGTGCCCCAGGGAGCTTCCTCGCGGCCCATGGGATCTGCGTTGACTCGCGGGGTGACCTGTACGTCGCGGAAGTGACGGTATCAGCGACCCGCAACGCAGCGCCTCCTGGCTACCATGCGCTTCAGAAGTTGATCCGCGTCCGCTGACTTGGAAACAGTATACTTGCAAAACTAACCCGCTGGCTGAGCGCCGCATACCTCAGCCAGCCTGTTTTTTCCCCTGAGCGGGCCTTGCTATCCGTCATAGAGCCTGCTATAATGAACTACATGATACAGGGGGGATCTTGAGGAACTGGGATGGACTCCATCAGCCTGGCACTTCTGGCCTTCATCTCCTCCTTCGGCCTGTCGGTCGTCTCGCCCACCCTGCCCCTGTACGTCGCCCATTTCGGCGTCTCTTATGCAGCTATCGGTGGCTTCTTCTCCGCCTACTCCCTCACCTGGGCTCTGTTCCAGGTCTACACCGGCCACCTCAGCGACCGCTACGGGCGCAAGCGGTTCATCCTGGCAGGGCTGCTGTGGTACGGCCTCTCAGCCCTGGGCTGCGCACTGGCCCGGAGTTTCGCCCAACTGCTCCTCTTTCGCATCCTGCAGGGAGTGGGACTGGGCCTCTTCGGGCCGGCGATGTTGGGGGTGGCGGCTGGCTTTGAGGACAAGTCGAGGGCCTTCGCCCTGTACCGCTCGGCTCAGACAGCCGGCTCCATCGTGGCGCCCCTCGTGGGCGGGACCATCGGGCGGATCGGTCTGGGCTATCCCTTTCTGATCAGTGGTGCCGTCTCGGTCTTGGCCATGGGCGCAGTCCTCCCGTTGCAAATGGAGCAGCCGAGAGGCGAGAGAGGGGCCAGGTTCTGGCCCTCCATGCAAGCGCTCTTTAGCCGACGGGATTTCCTTCTGCTCTGCCTGGGGACCTTCCTGGCTGAGCTGGGCTATGTGGCCCTGAATGTGGCGCTGCCGCTGGCCGGAGGGGAGCGGGGCCTGAGCACGGAGGCCATCGGGCTGGTGATGGCCGGCTACTCAGTGGCCTTCGTCCTCAGCCAGGTGCCCCTGGGGCTGCTGGCCGAGCGATGGGACCGGCGCTCCCTTCTGGTGCTGTGCGGCGGGTTGGCGGCCCTCGCCTTTGCGGGCCTTTTCGTGGCCCGACAGGCCTGGCAGATGGGCGTTAGCACAATCCTCCTGGGCACCACGTTAGGGACCATCTTCGTGCAGTCGGGCGCCTGGGCGGCGGAACTGGCCCCCTCAGCCCAGAAGAGCTTCTACATGGCGGCCTTCGATTCGGTGATTGACCTCTCCTTCGTGATCATGCCCATTCTGGTGGGGGTGATCGCCGGATGGGATGTGGGAGGGCCTTTCCTGGCCTGTTCGCTGCTGCTCGTGGCCTCGGCTGCGATCCTGGCTATAACGCCCCGGTGCTCTTTAGAGGGCCGGTTAGCTGTGGCTGACTCTGGATAGGAGTGCAACATCACGGACAGAGGTAGATTCTACGCTGCCATGGAGAAACTCATCGCCGTGTCCAATACAGGTCCGTTGCTCTCCGCTTTTCAGTGTGGCAGAACCGATCTGCTTAAACGTTACTTGGCGGTGATCCACATTCCTTCGTCAGAGCTTGAGGAGTTCGAGCGACACAACGCCGGCGAGGAGATCCGCTCTTTAATCGAGGAGGGGCTCGTCGTTCTTCACCCTTTGAGCTCCGAAGAGCAGAAAAGGGCGAATGTTTTGGCCAAAAGGATCGCTGCATCAACTCAGGCAAAGGTGAAAGATTTTGAGCATCACCTTCAAGAGGCGGAGGCTATGGTTCTGATGGAGCGGTCAGAACTGGGTTGTGAAGTGTTGCTTGTGGAGGAAAAGGCGGCTAGAGAGATTGCCAGAGAGCTGGGCCTGGAGATCACGGGCTTCGTTGGGGTTGCAGCTAGAGCGGCATCAGAAGGCATTGTCAATGCCCAGGAAGTGCGATGCTTATTGGAAACATGCCGAGACCAAGGGACGCGTTACAGCGATGCCCTGATCGAATGGGCATGTCAGAGATATGGGAGGCGATGATATGGAAAGAGCTTATATCACTGCTCAAGAACCTGAAGAGGAGTTGTTAGGACCAGAAGACCTGGATGAAGATGTGGCTACCTTGAACAGGCTTCTGGCCAAGAAGCGTGAGGCTGCCAGATCAGCCATTCTGGACCAACTTGATCCCGATACTCAGCGCTTACTTAGAGAATTGGTGGCGCAAGGGGCATGTTCAGATGAGATGGACGCCATTGCCAAAGCGATACGGGTTTTCGCCCTTGCTGTTTCACCTCAATCCTACAGATTGGAGCGCCAGTAGCTTTCTGGGAGGCCAAGCCAGTGCAAGCAGACCTCGTCCTCCACAACGGCACCATCTACACAATGGACCCAGATCGGCCACGCGCGGAGGCGGTGGCTATTGCGGGCAACCGAATCCTGGCCGTAGGGGACGACGAGGAGCTGCGAGGGCTCTTGGCCCCCGGAGGCGAGGCCCTCGACCTGCAGGGACGCACTGTGCTTCCCGGCTTCACCGACTGCCACATCCATTTCCTGAGCTATGCCCTGCGGCTGAGGCAGATCAACCTCACTGGTTTGGCATCCAAGGAGGCGGTGCTGAAGCGCGTGGCTGCGCGAGCGGCTGAGGCCACACCGGGCAGGTGGCTGGAGGGCGGTGGCTGGGACCGGAACTTGTGGGCTGATCCTTCCTTTCCCACCAGGGCCGATTTAGATCGCATTGCGCCTCAATATCCGGTGGTCCTGTCCAGCAAGTGTGGCCATGCACTGTGGGCCAACTCCCGTGCGCTGGAGCGGGCCGGGATCACCGTCGATACACCCGATCCCGAGGGAGGCGAGATCGTGCGCCATCCCGCTACAGGCGAGCCGACGGGCATCCTCAAAGAGCAGGCCATCCAACTGGTGCACCAGGCGATCCCCAAACCGGGGCTGGAGGAGATAGAAGAGGCCCTGGTCCAGGCTATCCCTCACCTTCACCGCGCGGGATTGACGGGCATCCACAATTGCGAGGGGGCCGAGTCCTTCGCTGCTTTCCAACGCCTCGCCTCTCGCGGCGAATTGAAGCTGCGAGTACTGATGCACATTCCGCTGAAGAATCTGGATTCGGCCATTCAATTGGGCCTGCGCACCGGCTTCGGAAATGAAGTGCTCCGCATTGGGGCGGTGAAGAGTTTTGCCGACGGATCGCTGGGCGCGCGCACGGCGGCCATGCTGGAGCCCTACGAGGATGAGCCCCACAACCGGGGCCTCATGGTGCTTTCGGAGGAGGAGCTGAAGGCCCTGGTGGAACGGGCTTGTCGGGCCGGGATCGCGCCTGCGGTCCACGCCATCGGTGACCGAGCCACCCACACCGTGCTGGAGGCCTGCCAAGCGCACCGCTCGCTGTGGGCGGCACAGGGATTGCGCCCCCGGATGGAGCACGCCCAGCTTCTCACTCCGGAGGATATCCAGCGGCTCGGTCGCCTGAGCGTCACTGCCTCCATGCAGCCCATCCACTGCACTGCGGACATGGAGATGGTGGACCGCCATTGGGGTGCACGGGGGGCGGGGGCCTATGCCTTCCGCAGCCTCTTGGACGCCGGTGCTCCTCTGGCCTTCGGCTCCGATTGCCCGGTGGAGGATTTCAGTCCTTTGGCCGGCATCCACGCCGCCGTGACCCGGCGACGAGCCGACGGCTTCCCCGGCCCCCAGGGATGGCGTCCCTCGGAGCGGATCACCGTCGCCGAGGCGGTACGGGCCTACACCCAGGGTGCAGCCTACGCCTCGGGCGATGAGCGGTTGCAGGGCTCCATCACTCCTGGCAAGCTGGCCGATCTGGTGGTGCTCTCCCAGGATATTTTCACCGTCCATCCCATGGACATTTTGCAGACGGAGGTAGTGGCCACGATTTTCGATGGGAGCGTGGTGTACTGGTTGGAGGACTAGGCAGACCTCACTGTGGTTCAGCCACAAGTTAGGGGGTGTGATTACTCTTATGGACATGGTTGATTCTCTGAAACTGGATAGAACTGCCTTTGCAGTGGGCTCATTATTTGACGAATCAGATGAAAAGGGCTATTGGCTTTCCAAGACTCCTTACGAACGCTTAGAAGCAATAGAGATCATGCGCCAAATCATCTATGGCTATAGTCCGACTACCACCCGACTTCAAAGAGTTTTTACAGTTACTCAACTCACATCAGGTTGAGTACCTGCTTATCGGTGGTTATGCTGTTGGCTATCATGGCTATCCACGTGCCACCGCCGATATGGATATATGGATAGCCATACACCCGCAAAATGCGGAGAAGGTAGTTGCGGTCTTGAAGGAATTCGGGTTTGACGTGCCCAAACTGTCGGTTGAGCTCTTCCTGAAAGAGAATCAAATCATCCGCATGGGTGTGCCACCCGTCAAGATAGACATTGCGACAACAATCTCTGGGGTGACCTTTGACGAGTGCTACACGGAACAAGTTGTAGACATCCTTGACGGTGTTGAGGTCAACATTATTAGCCTGAAACATCTGAAAGCCAACAAGAAGGCCAGCGGCAGATTGAAAGATTTGACTGACCTGGAGAATCTCCCTTAAGCGCGCGCTTATCTCGGGGGAAGTGTCGTGTCATAATGCAGTATCATTCAGCAAAAACGGGGAAGACATGAAAGAAAAAGTCGAAGAACTGCTGGGTCAGATGACCATCGAAGAGAAGGTGTCCATGCTCGCTGGGTCGGCGATGTGGTACACCATGCCCGTGGAAAAGCTGGGCATCCCGGCCATCAAAGTGACCGACGGCCCCAACGGCGCCCGGGGTGGCGGGAGCTTCGCCGGGGGGCTGACGTCGGCCTGCTTCCCGGTTGGCATCGCCCTGGCCTCCACCTGGAACACGGAACTGGTGGAGCGCGTCGGTCAGGCCCTGGGCGAAGAGGCCAGGACCAAAGGGGCGCACATCCTTCTGGCCCCCACGGTCAACATCCACCGCTCCCCACTGAATGGTCGAAACTTCGAATGTTATTCCGAAGACCCCTACCTGTCGGCCCGCATGGCGGTGGCGTTTGTGAACGGGGTGCAAAGCCAGAACGTGGGCACGGCGGTCAAGCACTACGTCTGCAACGACTCCGAGTTCGAGAGGAACACCATTAGCTCCGAAGTGGGCGAGCGGGCCCTGCGGGAGATCTACCTGCCGCCCTTCAAGGCGGCGGTGCAAGGGGCTCATACCTGGGCGGTGATGGCCTCTTACAACAAGGTCAACGGCACCTTTGCCAGCGAGAATTCCTACCTCCTGACGGACATCTTGAGGGAAGAGTGGGGGTTCGAGGGCCTTGTCATGTCGGACTGGTTTGGCATCAAGAGCACCGCCGCTTCTCTGAACGCCGGCCTCGATCTGGAGATGCCGGGCCCACCCGTGTGGCGCGGCGAGAAGCTGCTTCGAGCCTTCCGTGCGGGAGAAGTGGACGAAGCGACCATTAACCAGAGCGTTCGCCGCCTGCTGGGCGTCATCCTCAAATCGGGGGCCTTTGAGGATGCGGCGGACCGCCCGGAGAGAGCCGTTGACAAGCCAGAACATCGCGCCCTGGCCCGCCAGGCAGCAGCGGAGGGGATGGTGTTGCTCAAGAACGAGGGGAACGTCCTGCCCCTGAGCACCGATAGGATCAAGTCCCTGGCCATCATCGGCCCCAATGCCAGGGTGGCGCGGATCATGGGC
>CAYRNM010000120.1:0-8857 GCA_964425465.1 uncultured Anaerolineae bacterium
TGGTGGAGACGGTGCAGAACGACTGGTGGGATCGCCAGAAATCCAAAGTGCGGCGTTATGAGGGGCACTGGTAGAAGGCGGTGCTGCTCCGAAGTACAAAGTCTACCTCAATGGACCGCCGACCACTGATCCTAGACC
Organism: uncultured Anaerolineae bacterium; assembly: GCA_964425465.1. GTDB lineage: Bacteria > Chloroflexota > Anaerolineae > JAYEMR01 > JAYEMR01 > JAYEMR01. Next base: position 139 of record CAYRNM010000120.1, read on the forward strand.
GTCGAAAGAACCTACGATACACTGTATTCGACGGCGGTCGGCCGTCTGCTGTCAGCGGTCACATCTTGAAAGATAGCTTGCAGGCCAGTCGGAACAGCTTTTTGGAGAAAGCTGAGGTAGGAGGGTAGAGAATGCGGCAGATCGCTATCTACGGCAAGGGAGGCATTGGCAAGAGCACCGTGGCTGCCAACCTCTCCATGGCCTTTCGCCAGCAGGGACTGCGAGTAATGCAGGTAGGCTGCGACCCCAAGCGTGATTCGACCCGCACACTCACGGGGGGACAGTTGATCCCCACCGTGCTGGAGACCTACCGTGACGAGCTGCGGCTGGGCCACGATGCCTACGCCATTGAACTGGCGCAGATTGTCTACGAGGGACAAGAGGGGATCCTGTGCGTGGAGTCAGGGGGGCCGGAGCCGGGCATTGGCTGTGCGGGACGGGGGGTGCTCACGGCCATGCAGATCTTGCGCGACTTGAGGGCCTTTGAGATCTACGGTCTGGATGTGGTGTTATATGACGTGCTGGGAGACGTCGTCTGTGGGGGCTTTGCCCAGCCTATCCGCCAGGGCTATGCTGAGGAGATTTATCTGGTGTGCTCCGGAGAGTTCATGAGCCTCTACGCGGCGAACAATATCGCGCGGGCTATCCAACGGCTGGGACGCCCCGATGGAGCGGGGCTGGCGGGGCTCATTTGCAACAGCAGAGGCGATGAGGAGTTAGAGCGGGCTGTGCTAACGGCCTTTGCCGAGCGGCTGGGGAGCCAGTTGGTCCACCTCATCCCCCGTGCTACTGAGGTGCAAGTCTATGAGGTCACAGGACGCACGGTGGTTGAGGGAGCGCCTGATTCAGCAGTAGCCAGAGCCTTTCGCGATCTGGCGGTCAAAGTCTGGGAGGACAGCTCCCGTGTGATTCCTACGCCCATAGAGGATCTGGCCGAGCTGGAGGCGCTTTACAAAAGCTTCATGCAACGTGGAAACGCATTCTTTGTTCAGGAACATCTATAAGGAGTGAACTAGAGAGATGGCAGAGATGGTGAGAATTGGGCTGGCCGGCTGCGGCAGCGTGTCGCAGCGAGGGCTGTTGCCCCACCTGTCACAGGAGGACATCAAGGATCGGGTGGAGTTGGCCGCTGTGATGGACATCGTCAGCGAGCGGGCCAAGGCCACGGCGGAGAAGTTTGGGGCCAGGCTCTGGTTTGACGACTACGACGAGATGCTGGCCTCGGACATCGATGCCGTAGTGATCGCCTCCCCTATCCCGGTGCACTATGAGCAGGCGATGAAGGCCATCGCCGCGCGGAAGCATCTACACCTGAATAAGACTATGACCACTACCAAGGCGGAGGCAGATGAGGTGATCGCAGCAGCCGGAGAGAAGGGAGTGGTAGTGGTCGCCTCGCCGGGACAGATGCTCCGTCCGGCCAACCAGCAGGCCAGGCGGCTGATCGAGGAGGGGGTCATCGGCAAGGTCTACTGGGCCGAATCGGGCATGTCCTGGATCGGCCACGAGTATGAGCCCTTCCGCGCGGCCGATGATGTGCTGTCCAATGTGGACCCCAGTTGGTACTACAAGAGGGGCGGCGGGCCCATGTACGACATGGCGGTCTACTGCCTGCACACCGTCACCGGGATCCTGGGTCCAGCCAAGCAGGTGACAGCGATGTCGGGCATTGGGCTCAAGGAGCGGCAGTTCAAGGGGGAGCGGATCGAGGTGGAGATGGATGACAACACCTTGCTTCTCTTGGACTTCGGCGACTCTATTTTCGGCTTCATCTACGGCACCAACGGCTCCAATGGCGGACGGGTGGATACGCTCCGCATCCACGGTGGCGGAGGAGTGATCCAGATGAGCCGGGGTAAGATGGAGGTGTTCGGCGACCCGGCCCTGTTGGGGCTGCCTCGAGGGAGGCTGGAGATGCCGGTTGAGTATGCTGATCTCCTCTACGTGAGCGGCGTCCACCGCCGGCTCCCCGAGCTGCACGTCTACGCTGACATCATGCACATGGTGGATTGCGTACTGACGGGCAAGGAGCCTGTCGTCACCGCCGAGCATGCCCGCCACGTCATTGAGATCATCGAGAAGGGGTACATCGCCGCCCGGACGGGCCAGATGCAGGAACTGATCACGACATTTTGAGCGGAGCAGACATCCGCCTTTTCCCTCGGAGCATGCTGCTCACCTTGTTCTTCCTGGCAGTGCTCGTCCAGCAGCCTGGCTTCAGATATTTTGAGTAGAGAGGAGATCACACCATGAAAGTATCCATCCGGGTGGGGTTTGGAACCCCGGAGAGGGAAAGCCAGCACCCCTTCGAGCCCGTGCTCAAGGGTGTGGCCGAGGCAGGCTTCGATGGCATTGAGCTGATGCTGATGCCCGGGCCGATGTGGGGTGCGCGGGGCTTGCAGCCCTGGTCGCCCATGCTGACCAAGGAGGATCGCACCGAGATGGTGCGCCTGGCGGAGCAGTACGGGGTGGAGATTGCCACCTTGTCGGCTGACTGGGCCTGGGGCTACTCCCAGTACTGCCCTCACCTCGACCACTGGGTGCGGGGGATGGAGATCCTCAAAAGCGACATCGAGCTGGCCCGCGATCTGGGGGCCAAGGCGATTCTCGTCCACTTCGGCACCAGCCGGAGCGACGACTGGGGGCAGGTCAAGGCCCTGGCCACCGAGCTGGCCAAGGAGGGCGAGAAGCACCAGATCAAGGTCGGCTTCGAGGGCGGCATCTTTGCCCGCATTGGCCTGGGCGGACTGGAGGCGCTGGCCCGGCTGATCGACGAGGTCAGTAGCCCCTGGTTCGGCGCCTACGAGCACTGTTACTGGCCCCGGGGTGAGACGCAACCTCACGAGGAGATCGAGCTCTTTAGCCAGCGCATCGTCTGCCTGCACTCCGGGCGACTGGACTTCGAGCACGTGGACTACGAGAAGATGTGCGCCGCGCTGAAGAAGCACTACGACTGGTACTGGGTCTTCGAGGTGGACTGGTCCGCTGCCGAGGAGAGCAAACGAGGCTTCGATCAGATAATGGCCAAGTACTGGTAGGAAAGCTTGGGCAAGAAGAGGAACCGGGCCTTTTTCGCCTCTGTGGTGATGGCACTGGTGCTGCTCCTGACCGGCTGTCAAGCGGCGAGCCCGTCCCCAGGGGAGCTGCGTCTCACCATCCTGCACATCAACGATGTGCAGGGCAGCCTCACCCACAGCGGCTGAGAGAACCCGATGGGTGGGGTGGCCCGGCGGACCACACAGATCAACGTCGAGCGGGAGCGGGCCGAGCACATCCTCCTCCTGGATGCGGGTGATAGCTGTATCTCGGGCCTGGAGCAGACCCCAGTCGTTCGGGCGGAGCTGGTCATCAAGGCCATGAACCGCCTGGGTTACCAGGCCATGGCTCTGGGCATGGGGGAGTTCTCCCTGAACCTGCCCACCCTGCAACGGCTGATGAGGCGGGCCAGATTCGCCCTGTTGGCGGCCAACCTGGTGGACGCCGAGGGGCGGCCCGTGGCCAAGCTCTACCTCATCCGGGAGATCGGCGGTCACCGGCTAGCGGTCATCGGTGTGACCACACCTGATATCCTGTGCCTGCGGGGGATGAAGCCGGGGGAGCTGAGGGTGCTGGACTCAACGAGACGGCCCGCCGCTACCTCGGGGACCTCAAGCTCCAGGCGGATGTGATCATCCTCCTCTCTCACCTGGGTTGGGAGCAGGAGTTGGCTCTGGTTCGCTCGGTGCCGGATGTGGATGTCATCATCGGTGGCAACTATTCCCGTCTGCGCCTAGAAGAGGCTCAGCGCATCGGCGAGACAGGCCCGATCGTGGTTAACGCTGGCTACCTCGGCAAATGGCTGGGGGTTCTCGAGTTGGTAGTGGATAGGGAGGGGCGGATAGTGAGTTTCACTGCCCGGCGCGTCCTTTTTGACGAGTCTATCCCAGCCGATCCGGTGATGCAAACCTGGTTGGAGGCCTCCTTGTGGGCTGAGGGAGGGCGGTGTCCACGTTCAGGGGGATAGTGCACTCATGGTTTGGTGGCGCAGACAAGACCTGACAGCGCTGCAGGGGAATCAACTGACAGCTCACGCGCCGGTCTGGTTGGCCGGGCTGCTCGGGTTCATCGCCTCCTTGCTCCTGCTCCTGGCAATCTTCGGCATCCTTTACTTCACTCTGGCTGCGTTGGGGCTGTGGCAGCTTGCAGCAGAGTGGGGCAAACGCTCAGTGAGAGGGGAGCCGATCTATGGCCTGGGACTCTGGCGGTCACTGGAGCTCATGCTCCTCCGCAACACTCTGAATATCCTCGCCTCGCTGTGGGGCGCGCGCTGGGGGTTTCTGGCTTTCGGGCTGATCGGTGCCCTGGCTGGTCTGGTGACCCGCTGGGTGGCGCGGATAGATGCCCGGTTGGGGGGGTGGGGCAGTTTCATCTTTTTCATGATCCTTATCATTTACACCCTCATCCCAGGTGCTTTCTACCTGGGCGGTGGAGCGGAGGCTTGGGTAGACCTGGTGGGAAGGGAGAGCCTGGGACAGATGATCATCACCTCCCCGACGACGGTTCTCTTGGTGGGGCTGTTCTTCGCCCTCTTCATCAGCGGGGTGGCCTGGGAGCTGTGGCGTCTCTCCTACACCATGCTCCTGGATCGGGCGATCCCCTTCTCGCTGGAGTTGCGCGCCGCGTGGGAGGAGATGGGCCAGAAGCCGGGGACGCATGTGGTGGCGGAGGAGTGGCGGACCTACGCCGCCCATCTGCGGCAGCTGAAACGGAAGGAACCGCAGGAGGCCTCACCTCCAACTTCGGCTCCTGTGACACACCTGCCGGAGAGGGAACGCCCTCTCGCCGAGCTGCTGGTCTCGCCCCTGACCCGGGCAGCACCGCCAGCAGTGGCCATCTTCATTCTTTGCCTGCTGGGGGTGCGGGCCTTGCGCCCCTATCAGATGAGGATGGTGGCACACACGGTGGAGTCCTGGGCCGTCACCATCAGCCCGGAAAGACCCTATGTCACCGTCCCGGTGAAGATCATCTACCAGCCGAGGACCCTGCGCATCCTGAAGCTGTACGGTGCGGGGTCAGCGATGATCTACCTCACCGGACCCGGCGAGAGCCAGGAGCGGATATGGTCTCTGGAGGATTGGGACCTGGGCGATCGGCCCATACGCCAGGAGGCAGAGACTTCCATCGAGGGGTTGCCGGCCGGGGACTACACCCTCCACTTTGAATACCGGACAGGGGAGAAGGCCGAGTTGGGCTACGCCTACAGCCAGGGGGGTGGGCCTCTGCCTCAGATCCTGGGCCTGGCGGAGGGGATCATGATAGCCACCCCGGTGGTCGCCGGGGGGATCATTCTGGCGGCGGTAGTGACGCGAGCTTCCCTGCTCCTACGCTGGTTAGTCTAGCGGAGGTCTCTGACAGCGTGTGAGAGGAGGAAATAAACCAATGGAAGGGAAGATCATCTACTTCGACAGCGGAGGTCCTGAGAACACTGAACAGACCGTAGGGGCGGGGCTGGCTAGGGCTCGGGAGCTGGGTTTGAAGTATGTCGTGGTAGCCTCCCTTAGCGGGGAGACGGCCCTGAAGGTGGCCGAAGCCTTCAGAGGGCTTGAGGTGAGGATAATTGCCGTGACCGAGCGCGGGGGAGGACCGATCAGCAAGGAAAACAGAAGGAGGCTGGAGGAGCTAGGCATAAGGGTGCTGAGCGGAATCCATGCCTTCCACGGCGTGGATTCGGCGGCCACCGATGTCTTCGGCGGGGCAGCCTACGAGAAGGTGATGGCCGAGACGCTGCGCTGGTTCAGCCAGGGGACCAAGGTCGCCGTGGAGTGCGTTCTCATGGCCGCGGATGCGGGCCTTATCCCTGCCGGGGAGGAGGTCCTGAGCTTTGGCGGCACAGGGAGTGGTACTGACACCGCCCTGATCCTGAAGAGTGCAGGAGTGTGGGATATGTTCAGCAAGGACAAGGCGAAGAGGCTGGAGATCAGGGAGATCCTGGCCATGCCCAGGGTCAAGTAGCCGGAGGTCAAGGAGGTGGAAATTGGCCAAGATTCTGGTCTGTTATGACTCGCGCACCGGCAATACGGAGAAGATGGCCTGGGCCGTCGCTGAGGGTGCGCGGGTAGTCCCTGGGATGGAAGTCGAGCTCAGGAAGGTGGATGATACGCGCCTGGACCATCTGGTCGAAGCAGACGGCATCATCCTCGGAACCCCGACCTACTTTGCCCAGATGTCGAGTGGGATGAAGCGGCTCATAGACGAGTCCATAGAGACCTACGGCAGGCTGAATGACAAGGTGGGAGGCACTTTCGCCTCGGCGGGAGGGGTGGGAGGTGGTGGGGAGACGGCGGTCATGTCGCTGATCCTCGCCTTGCTCTCTCACAAGATGATCGTCGTTGGCGATCCCGTCGTCACCCTTGGCCCCTTAGCAATGGGGGAGCCCGATGCGGAGGAGCTCACGAGATGCGCGGAGTATGGGGAGAGGGTGGCGGAGATGACGAAGAAGCTTCAAGGTTGAGATCAAACTATAGCTCTGAAAGGAGGTATCTAACCATGTCAGGAAAGATCGGAGTGGGGATTATCGGCCTGGATCACTGGTATGGAGCCCTGCCCACAGCAGAGACCATGGCCAAGAGCGAGCGGGTCGAGCTGGTGGCCATCGCCGACCGAGATGCCGAGAGGCTCAGGGGGGTGGCGGAAAAGCAGAGAGGGTCACAGGTAGAAGGCCCGCGCTAGTGGGGGGAGGCGGAAGCGACCTGCGGCTTCCTGTCCTCTATGCCAACACGCCCAGCGTTCTCTTCGGGCCTGGCGGAGGGATGATCCACAGCGTGGATGAGTACGTGGAGCTGGAGCAGGTGATCTGCTGCGCCGAGGTGCTGGCCTTGATGGCTGTGGAGTGGTGCAGGCTGGCGGAGTGAGTGGACTTGAAAGGGGTATAGTCATGGATGTCTTGGAGGCCATAAGGACCAGGCGGAGCATCAGGAGATATGAGCCGGATCCGATCCCGAAGGAGAAGCTTGAACTCCTCCTGGAGGCGGCGCGCCTCTCCCCCTCCGCGGGGAACAGGCAGCCGTGGAGGTTCATCGTGGTCAGGGATGCGGAGCTGAAAAGGAAACTGGCCACCGAGTGCGCCTGGGAGAGGCTATCTCCCATGAGGCAGGTGGAGACGGCCCGGGTGGTGATCGTGGGCTGTGGCCTCCCAGCCGAGTCCATCCCTGTGGGGAGCTTCGACGGATATGTGGTTGATGTGATCATCGCCCTGCAGAGCGTCATCCTCGCCGCTACCTCCCTGGGGTTGGGCACCTGCTGGATCGGGGCCTTCTATGAGGAGAGAGTGAGGGAGGTGCTGGGCATCCCCGAGGATGTCCGGGTGATCGCCCTGTTAACCGTCGGCGTGCCGGCGGAGAGCCCCGCCGCCAAGCCGAGGAAGGAGCTGAGGGAGATCGCCTATGGCGAGAGATACGGGGCGGGGCTTGATATCTGATTGGAGGTTCTCCCATGCGAGCTGGAGAGGGATATCTCCTGGGAGTTGACGTCGGCACCACAACCGCCCGCTGTATCCTCTTTGACCTTGAGGGGAGGCCTGTGGGGGAGGCCTACCACGAGCCGAGGGTGCATCACCCCCAGCCCAACTGGGCAGAGGTGGAGCCCGAGGAATGGTGGGAATCCACGGTGGCGGTGGTCCGTGAGGCCCTTCAGCGGGCAGGGGTCCCCGGGGAGAGGGTCCTGGGCGTCGGCCTCTCTGGCCTGCAGCATGCGCTCATCCCCATAGATGGGAGGGGAAAACCCCTGGCCCGGGCCATGCTCTGGATGGATCAGAGGTGTCAGCCCCAGGTGGAGTGGATGGTCCGGGAGCATAGTGAGCTCATCGAGGAGATCATGGGCCGGAGGTGGCCGGTCAGCACCACCATGTCGGCTCCGAAGCTGCGCTGGATCGTGGAGAATCAGCCGGACCTCCTGTGCCGGGCCCATAAGTTCCTCCTGGCGAAGGATTTCATCCGCTTCAGGCTGACCGGGACCTTGGCCAGCGACCCCTCCGATGCCGCTGGCACCTTTCTCTTCGATCAGCACAGTGGCGATTGGTCATGCCAGATGCTGGAGCTGGTGGGGGTGTCGTTGGAGAAGATGCCCCCCATCCGCGATTCCACCGAGGTAGCCGGGGGGGTCACTGTGGAGGCTGCCGAGGCGACAGGTCTGGCCCCGGGTACCCCTGTGGTGATCGGAGGTGGGGATACCATATGCACCCTCAGCGGTGCCAACGCCTTCGATCCGAAGCGTGCCTGCCTCTACCTGGGGACAGCCGCGTGGGTCTCGATCCCGCGCCCAGGGACCACCTTCGGCTCCTTCGGGGCGACGGCCACCACGGGGGCCTCACTGAAATGGCTGGTGGAGCTCTTCGGGGTCGGCGACCTCCAGCACTCCCCTGGCAGTTCCTACACAGCCCTCCTCCAGGAGGCGGGAGGTGTCCCCCCGGGGGCCAGGGGGCTGATCTTCCTCCCGCACCTGATGGGTGAGAGGGGACCTCAGTACAACCCAGAGGCGAAAGGGGTCCTCTTCGGACTCACCTTGGCCCACACCCGGAGGGAGATCGCGCGCGCTGTTTTGGAGGGGTGCGCCCTCCACCTGAGGTGGATCCTGGAGAGCTTAGGCCCCTCTGATGTGGAGGAGGTGGTGGCCGTGGGGGGTGGGGCGAAGAGCGCGTTCTGGCGGGGCATCATCGCCGATGTGACGGGGATCACCCTTCTAG
>CAYRNM010000121.1:0-8842 GCA_964425465.1 uncultured Anaerolineae bacterium
CTGCGCTTCTGCGACGCCGGCGAGGGGGAAGCGGCGGACTGGCCTCGGACCGGCATCGCCGGCGAAGGGGCCTACACCGCCCAGGTGCCGGGTGACGTGCATCTGGATATGGTGCGGGCAGGCGTGATCAAGGAGCCACTCTTCGGGGAGAACGCGAAGCGGTGCGAGTGGATGGAGGAGAAGGATTGGTGGTACTCCACTACCTTCGAGGTCCCGGAGGAGTTCATCGGGGACCGGGTGGAGCTTTGCTTCGAGGGGCTGGATACGCTGGCGGATATCTGGCTCAACGGCCAGCCGGGCGGCCAGTCGCGCAATGCGCTGGTGGGCTACACTGTGAACGTGACCGACGCGATCCGCCCCGGCGAGAACCTGCTGGTCGTGCGGGTGGACTGCGGCCTCCGTTGGGCACGGGAGCAGGACCTCACCCCCTACCAGGCAGGGGAGCGGCCCGGCGATCCGCGGGAGATGGCGCGCATCTTCCTGCGCCGCGCCCAGTTCTCGGTGGCATGGGACTGGGCTCCGCGCCTCATGACCTGCGGCCTCTGGCGCTCGGTGGAACTACGCTCCTACCCCACGCTGGCCCTGCGCGATGTCTTCCTCGCCGCACAGCTCACGGGCACAGGCGCTCGGATTAGCGCCCAGTTTGAGGTGGACTGCTTCTCCGACACGGAGACGGAGGTGTTCCTCCACCTACGGCTTGAGGGCGAGCATGGCGTCCAGAAGCAACTGGAGGCCACGCTGGTCCCCGGCTACAACCTTCTCACCGATGCCTTCACCATCCAGAACCCCCGTCTGTGGTGGCCCAACGGGCTGGGCGAACCTTATCTGTACGACGTTACCTGCGATCTTCTGCTCGACGGCCAGGTGGCGGATTCCAGGAGTTTCCACTACGGCATCCGCCAGATCGAGCTGCGCCAGGAGCCGCTGGGCGATGAGGAGGGCCAATCCTTCACCCTCATCATCAACGGCGTGCCAGTGTATTGCAAGGGAGCGAACTGGGTGCCGGCGGATTCCATCATGGCCCGGGTGAGGCCCGAGAAGTACGAGGCGCTGGTGGAGGAAGCAGTGGAGGCCCATTTCAACATGTTCCGCGTGTGGGGCGGAGGCATCTACGAGGACGACGCCTTCTGGGATGCCTGCGACCGAAAGGGGATCATGGTTTGGCAAGACTTCCTTTTCGCTTGTTCCTACATTCCCGACGACCGGCCCGACTTCGTGGCCCAGGTGGAGCGCGAGGCAGAGCTGATCATCAAGCGGCTGCGCAACCGGGCCAGCCTGGTTCTGTGGTGTGGCAACAATGAGAACCAGTGGATCTTCCGCAACCGTATCCCTAACCCGGGGCCGCTGTACGGCTGGCGCATCTACCATGAGGTGCTGCCCCAGGCCTGTGCGCACCTCGACCCCACCCGGCCTTACTGGCCCTCCAGCCCCTACGGTGGCCTGGACTGCAACTCTGAAAGGCTGGGCGACCGACATGCCTGGGACATCTCCCTGGGCCAGGATGATGTGGGCCGGGTGCGCTACAAGGACTACGGAGCCGACCGGGGGAAGTTCATCTCCGAGTACGGCTTCCTGGCCCCGCCGGTGCGCGATGCACTGGAGCGCTGCCTTCCCGCCGATGAGATCGCTGTGGGCTCCCCCTCCTGGGACTTTCACAACAACACCTTTGAACGCGGCGTCGTGGGCACGGCCCTGCGGGAGCACTTCGGGAGGGAGATGGAGGAGCTCTCGCTGGAGGACTACCTTCTCTTAGCCCAGGCTTTCCAAGCGGAAGCCTACTGTTACACGTTGAGCCACTTCCGGCGGCGCAAGTTTGCCACCAGTGGCACGCTCTTCTGGATGTACTCCGACTGCTGGGGAGCCACCGCCGGCTGGACGATCGTGGACACCTATCTCAACCGCAAGCCCAGCTTCTACGGAGTGCAGCGTGCCTTCGCCCCGCTGATGGTGTCCTTTAGGGAAGAGGCCAACGGCCTCTCCATCTGGCTGGTGAATGACACATTGACGGATGCGCGCGGCGTGCTGGAGTACGGCTGGGGGATATTCGACAGCCCTGACCTGCATGTACTGGGGCGTGAGCGGGTGCTAGCGGGGGCCAACGGCTCGCAGAAGCTGGTGCACCTCCTGCTGCTCGACCTTCCCGAGGAGGAGCGGCAGCGGCGCTACTACTGGGTGCGCTTCCTGCAAGGAGATCGGGTGGTCAGCCAGGACTGCCACTTTTTAGCGGCGTGGAAGGATCTCTCCCTATCACCGGTGAAGCTGGAGCGCTCTTTGCAGCCTCTTGGCGGCAATGCATACCGCCTGACCGTCAAGGCCAACTGCTTCGCCTGGGGAGTATGGATTGATCACGGGCCGGAGGTGCACGTTGACGATAACTTCTTCGACCTGTTGCCGGGGGAGGCCCACGAGGTGATCCTGCGCGGGCCGGAGGAGGCGGTGGAGGGGATCAGCGTGAGAGCACTAGAGGTACTATGATCGGTCTGTTCGGGAGAGATGGGCAGCGATTTCATCGAGCACCTGGAAGAGGTGCATCACAGCGTCAAGGTAGTCAGCTAGAATCTCTAACCTTTCTGCAAAGGTCATCTTCTACTCCTTTCAACCTCAATGATACACTGGTTGGACAGAAAAAGCAACTTCAAAAGACTGATAGGAAACAACTATGATGACTCAGGATTACGACCTCGTCCTCTCCCCTGATGGCCAATCTATCCTCGCCGCCGTAGCTGACGGAGCCTTCGCCGAAGAGTCGTTGTATCACCTGCGCCTTCAGGCCGAAAGACTCTCCCTCATCCAGGGCTTCGACGAGCTGATATCCTTGGAGGCTATTGCCGTCGAGCTCTTCCCCTATCAACTGCGCACCGCCCAGACGGCCCTGCGCCGCTTCCGGGGCCGAGGGCTCCTGTGCGATGAGGTGGGACTGGGCAAGACCATCGAGGCCGGGCTGGTGCTCAAGGAGTACATGCTGCGGGGGCTGGTCAAGAAGGTGCTGATCCTCACCCCGCCCGGCCTCACCCAGCAGTGGCGGGAGGAGATGGCTAACAAGTTCCTGCTCGATTTCATCACCCATGATGATCCGCGCTTCCAGGCCCTGGGAGACAAGGCCTGGGAGCACTTCGACCGGGTGATCGCCTCCCTGGCCACAGCCCGGCTGACGGGCACTCGACAGATCATCCAGCGCATCCCCTACGATATGGTCATCATAGATGAGGCTCACCATCTGAAGAACCGGGCCACCGTCTCCTGGCGATTCGCCAACTCCCTGCAGAAGAAGTACATGTTGATGCTCACCGCCACGCCGGTGCAGAACAAGCTGGATGAGCTGTACAACCTCATCACTGTGCTCAAGCCGGGACAGCTCAAGACGGAGAGAGAGTTCAAGCGCCGATTCGTCGTGCGGGGCGATCCCCGCTCCCCCAAGAACCGAGGGCTGCTGCGCGAGCTATTGGCCGACGTGATGGTGCGCAATACCCGCGCTCAGGTCCACATCCAACTGCCCCGCCGCCGGGCCTACACTGTCCGCCTCCAGCTCACCCCAGAGGAGCAGGCGCTGTACGAAGGGGTCAGCCATTTCGTGCGCGAGTCCTTCCACACGCAAGCTGGTACCGTGCAGAAGTTCATCCTCCAGACACTGCAACGGGAGGTGGGCTCCAGCGCCATGGCAGTGCGCCCCACGCTGGAGAAGCTGACCGCCAGCCGCAACTTCAGCCCCCCACAGCGCAGTGAGGTCGCCCGCCTGTCTGAACAGGCAGCGGCCGTGTCCCGACAGGCTAAGGCCCAGGCTCTGCTCAAACTCCTGGCCGCCAGCAGTGAGAAGGCGCTCATCTTCACCCATTTCCTGGCCACCCTCGATTATCTGGCCACCCTGCTGGAGGAAGCAGGGCCTTCTTTTGTGGTCTATCGGGGTGACCTGACCCAGGCCCAGAAGCATGAGGCCATCGCGACTTTCGAGGGCCCGGTGCAGATCCTGCTTTCCACCGAGGCGGCCGGCGAGGGGCGCAACCTGCAATTCTGCCGCCGCATGATCAACTACGACCTGCCCTGGAACCCCATGCGCATCGAGCAGCGGGTGGGGCGTATCCACCGCATCGGCCAGACGCGGGAAGTGGAGATCTACAACCTCTCCGCCGAGGACACCATTGAAGATCACATCCTGCGCATCCTGGACTCCAAGATCAACATGTTCGAGCTGGTCATCGGGGAGATGGACATGATCCTGGGGAACCTGGCCGATGAGCGCGACTTCGATGATATCGTCATGGATATCTGGGCCCGCTCTCGGACGCCTGAGGAAGTGGAAGCAGAGATGGAAACCCTGGGTGAGGAATTGGTGCAGGCGCGGCAGGCATATGAGACCATGAAGCAATACGACGAGACCCTGTTTGGAAAAGACTTCGGGGTGGAGTGAATGATCAACCTGCCCCCTCCCTCTCCTGACGTTTGGGAGAGGGAGGGGGTTGGGGGTGGGTGAGGGCTAATGGCCAACGAGCTGGAAACCTTTGTCCTGCGCTTTTTTGAATCCCGCGGAGCACTTCTCGACCGGCCAGCCTACGGGCTAGTGGACGTGGTACTGCCCGACGAGGTGAGCCAGCGGCTGGGCATGGATGGCTACCTGCGCCTGACCTTCGACGAAGAGGTGGCCACTGCTCACTCCGAGGCCATCCATCTCACCTATGGTCATCCCCTCGTGGATCGAATCACCGAGGCAGCACGAGAGGTAGGCCACGTGATCCACTGGTACATCAACCCGGTGCGCCTGGAGAAGCCCGACCTCTTCGAAGTGATACGGGAAGAGATGGGCCTGGCCAATGGTCGGCTTCAGCCTGCAAAGGAGGCCAAGCCCCAACTTCAAATTCACCATTACCTGCGCTTCAATTTTAAGGCCGCCTTCGTAACTGACGAGAAGGAGGAGGAGTTAGTCTCCATTCTCATGGATGTGAACAGTGGCCAGCCGGCGTGGGAGCTGGATGAGGCCTGGGGGCGGGTGTTCCTTGAAAGGGAGCTCCACCTGCCCGATGTCTCTCAAGCCCCCCTGGCTTGGCATCCAGACGGCTCGACCGAGGTTTCCCCTCTAAGCGAGGAGAGCCTACAGGTGCTTCAGGAACGGGCGGCACAGGCGGTAGCCCAAAAGGCCTCTCCCGCTCTGGAGGCCCTCCAGAAGCGCACTGCCCGACGCCTGGAGCTGGACCTGGCCCGCCTGCAGACTTTCTACGACGACACCGAGGCTGACCTCCAGCAGAGGCTGGCTCGCACCGAGGATGAGGGACGCCGCAGGAGCCTGGAGGAGAAGCTGGCCTTCGCCCAGGCGGACCGGGAACACAAACTGGCCGACGCGCGGGCCAAGTACCGCCTGCGTTTGGTGCTGGACCTGATCAACGTGGCGCTCATCTCTCAGCCCAAGTTGGCTCTGCCGGTGTGGATAGAGAACCGGTATGTCTCTATCCAGAGAAACTTTATCTGGGACCCGCTGCTGCATCGCGTGGAGCCGATGCTGTGCGACGCCTGCCAGGCACCCACCTTTCACCTGCACCTCTGTACCCATGGACACCTGGCCTGCGATGATTGCATGTTGTATTGCAGTGCCTGCAAGCGCGAGTTCTGCAAACTATGCCAGGCTGACGTGGGCGCCTGCGCGGTGTGCAGCCAACCCTTGTGCGTGTACAGCCAGATCCGCTGCCCAGTATGCGGCCGGGTGACCTGTCAGGAGCATCAGGGGCAGTGCCATAGAGGGTGAGCCGATGGTCACTCGGAGCGCAGTTTTGCAGACGACAGTAAGCCCGCAGATGCGCGGGCGGATCGTGGGCTTCTGGCGAGTGATCTGGGGCATGGCTCCATTGGGCAACCTGCCTGCCGGTGCGCTGGCCGACCGCTGGGGTGCACCCTTGACCGTGACGGTGCAGGCGCTCATCTCGCTGGCCATGTTCGGGGGACTGCTGCTTGCGGTTCCCCGGCTGCGGCGGTTGGAGTAAGTGGAGTCAACGAGTGAACGAGTAATGAGGCAACAAGGGGGACGACTTCATCGCTCGTTACCCTTAAACTCTTAGCACAGGAGGCGATAGCATGGAATCCGACATCCGTGTGATCTCCATCGAGCCCTGCTTCTCCGACGAGGTGGCCCGCGTGCCGCTCAAGTTCGGCGCGGTGGTGATGGACAGGGTCACCTACTGCCACGTCCGAGCTACGGTCGAGAACCGCCGAGGGGAGAGGGGTACCGGCTTCGGTGGTATCTTCCTGGCTGACTTCTGGGGCTTTCCCTCCAAAGTCGTGCCCCACCCCGAGCGCGACCGAGCCATACGAGAGGTGGTGCGATATTTCGCCAAGGTAGTTGAGAACTATAAGTGCTACGCCCATCCCCTGGACATTTTCCTGGAGACCATGGGCTTCCGGTATCCTTGGATCAGTGGGTGGAGCGAGAGGGGCTGATCTGCCTCAAGGTGAAGCTGCGGGGGAACGATCTCGACTGGGACGTGGAGCGCATGCTGGAGGTGAGCCGGGTGGCTCATGAGGTGCAGGATGGGTGCGGCGTGGAGCGGCTGCACTTCTCCGCCGACACCAATGAGCAGTGCGAGGAGCCGGAGTACCTGATCGAGATGCTGCACCGCATCGAGGAGGCTGACCGGCGCACCTTCGAGGAACTGCTTACATCGAACAGCCCACCGAGCGCGATCTCACCGCCCACCATTTCGACATGCACCAACTCTCGGAGATCAAGCCAGTAGTAGTGGATGAGAGCCTGACCACCATCGAGGATTTGGAACTGGCGATAGAGTTAGGCTGGTCGGGCATGGCCCTCAAGACCTGCAAGTGCCAGTCCAGCGATCTGCTCTTCATCGTCAAGGCGGCTGAGGCGGGCATCCCCTACACCGTACAGGACCTCGCCAACCCCGGCATAGCGCTCATCCAGTCGGTAGGGCTGGCAGCGCGGAGCTATCCGCTCCTGGGGGTGGAGGCCAACTCCCGCCAGTTCTTCCCCGCCACGTCCCGACCCGAACGGAGGGTACATCCAGGGCTGTTCAACGTGGTGGAGGGTCAGGTGAGCACGGCCAGTATCCGGGGCATCGGCTTCGGCTATCGAATGGAGGAGATCGGAAGGAGGTGGTGGGGGGATGGGGCCGTGGGTCAGCGAGCCATTCCCCAACCCCAGCACAGCCCCCTCGTCAGATCCCCGATAAGATCGAACTCTCATTCCTGCCCTCCCTGCTTTGGCGCTCACCCGTAGAGAAAGTACGCCTGGGCCAGCTCGTCGAACTGGAGGAGTTTCGGACGCCAGTGGGCCACCATTTCCTCCACCGGCCAATTGGCCTCCATCTGCTGACGTACCTCATCGGTTCCTACCAACCGATCGAAGGGCCAGAGATAGCGCTTAGCGTCGAGCAGCCGTTGGGGGCAGACCCGGATTAGAGAGAAGCAATGAGCGACTCATGGAGCGACCGCGAGGGTATGCCCCTACAGCATCAAATCAACCGCCTGTCCCTTCTCCGCCGACTCCACGATGGCACAGACAATCTGGGTCTGTCTGAGGCCGTCCATACCGCTGGGCAATGGCCCGTACCCAGCCCAGGAGGAGGGGGTGAGGGTATCTTCCAGCACAGCATCAATGAAGCCTCGGGCCACTCGCCACCCATTCTGGGGCAGGGCGAAAGCCTCCAGGCCCCTCTTGAGCTCCCCGCCGCCGGCCTGCAGCTCCCCCGCCGTGGGGCTGGGGCGGTGCAGCAGGGCCCGCACGTTGATCCCCTGTTCCAGCAGCCGGTCCTGATGGGCCAGCAGTTCCTGGGGGGTGACCCGATCACTCACATTGGCCCGCCAGCCCTCCACCTCGCCGAAGCCGGGCCGCTTGATGTAGGTGAGCGTCCCCTCCGAGCCGGAGAAGGACAGGGCGAACTCCACCAGCCCATCCATGTGCTTGATCCACTCCGCCTTCACCCTGAACTTGGCACCGTTGTCAAATGCCAGAAAGGCGTCGTAGAGGTCTGGCGTGTAGCCCAGTACTTTCTGCTGCGAGATGGCGTATACTTCTGCCACTTCGGCCGGGGCCAGAACCCAGCGCAGGAAATCCACCACGTGGCTGAGCAGGAAGTGGGCGGTGGATGACTCGGCGGCCCACTCGCGGCTCCTCCCGCCCCACATGCGGGTGGGGACGGAGATGTTATCGTCCAGGTGCACCTCCCCGTAGACGACCTCTCCCAGCAACCCCTGTCGGATCACGTAGTAAGTGGCCCGGTCCAGGGGTGAGCCCCGGTTGGCGAAGTTGATGAAGATGCGCGCTCCAGCCCTCTCCGCCGCCTCCAGCATCTCCTCCGCATCGGCCACAGCGGTGGCCATGGGCTTTTCCTGGATGATGGTGGGCACGCCGGCCTCGATCGCGGCCAGCACCGGTTTCCTGTGCAGGGGGTCGGGTGTGGCGATGACCGCGATGTCCAGCCTCTGCTCCTTGAGCATGCGCTCGTAATCTGTGTAGGATTGGGCACCGATCCGCCCGCCGATCTCCTGAGCTATTTCGCCCCGGATATCGGCCACCGCGGTCACCTCCACCTCCGGCTGGTCATCCAGGAACCGGACATGCTGACTCCCCAGGATGCCCAGGCCGATCACGCCAGCCTTCAATTGCTCACTCACCTTTACCTCCTTCGGCTGATTGTTCGCTTGCGATTCGTCCTTGCCCATTGTACTGTGTTTGAGTGGGGCTGTCAATCGCAGCTTCCCCCAGATGGTGGTTCATGGTATAATAGCGGACTGAAGCGATGGAGGGAGACCTTTTCGATTCATTTGAGCCTGATAGGAGGAGCAACTATGAAATACGCAGCATTCACGGTCATGACCCCGGAGTGGGACCTGCAGGAGACAG
>CAYRNM010000122.1:0-8773 GCA_964425465.1 uncultured Anaerolineae bacterium
ACCGGCCCGCCCTTCTGGTCCTGGCCGCAGATCTCAGAACGGTCTTGAGATCTACGGCCAGTATTTGTTCAGTGCTCATCATCTGTGCTCTAAGGATGTGTCCATGTCATTTGTGCATGCGGTCCCACTGCTGCTCAGCGTTCTGGTAGGGTCGTTGTTAGGCCTGGTGACCTGGGAATCCCTGCGAGCCCGACGCCACGAAGCTGACGATGCCCTGATGGGGATGCAGGATGGGTTTCTCCTGGGGCTGTTGGTGTTGGCTGCTTTTGCCTTGGGTGCGTTTGTGATCTACCTGCTGTTGAGCACTCATTTCTGAGGATAGACAGATGCAACAGGGGATGAATCGTTGGAACGAGAATAATCAGCATATATGGGAGGTTCCTATGAGACGATATACATGGCTGATCGCCATACTGCTACTCTCCACTCTGGTACTGACAAGCTGCTCGAGTATAACGGCGTCGCTGCCACGTCTGCTGGCTGCTGCTGCGTCGGGGCCTACTGCGACCACGACTCCAGCAGTGGTTTCAGCCCGCTCCTCAGCCAGTGCCCTGGCCGCCCTGGAAGGGACGTTGGAGCAGATCTATACACAGGTGAACCCTTCGGTAGTGCATATCGAGGTAACTCAGAAGGAGGAGGTCACGTTCCCGACCTTTCCGGAGATTCCTGGCTTCACGTTCCCGGCTCCTCAGGGACCGCAGGAGTTCTACCGGCATGGGACGGGCTCCGGTTTTGTGTGGGATAAGGAAGGGCATATCGTGACCAACAACCACGTGGTGGCTGATGCCGACCGCATCAACGTGGTGTTCCACGATGGCACTACAGTTGAGGGCAAGGTGGTGGGCACCGACCCGGACAGTGACCTAGCAGTGGTGAAGGTGGATGTGCCGGCCGAGAGGTTGCAGCCGGTGCAGACGGCGGATTCCACCCAGCTCAAAGTCGGACAACTGGCGGTGGCCATTGGCAACCCCTTCGCGCTGCAGGGCACTATGACAGTGGGGTTCGTGAGCGCCCTGGGGCGGCTGCTGCCGGTGGCGTCGGGCGACATGCAGGTCCCAAGATACACCATCCCCGATGTCATCCAGACGGATGCGCCGATCAACCCGGGGAACTCCGGAGGCGTGCTGGTGGACGACCAGGGCCGGGTTATCGGTGTGACCTCGGCCATCATCTCCCCCGTGGGTACCTCGGCCGGCGTCGGCTTCGCCATCCCATCGGCCATCGTGCAGAAGGTGGTGCCGGCGCTCATCCAGACCGGCCACTATGAACACCCCCGGCTGGGCATCAGCGGGACCTCGCTGACACCCGATCTGAGTAAAGCCATGGGGTTGAAGCCCGATCAGCGCGGTGCGCTGGTAGTGGAGGTGGTGCCGGAGAGCCCGGCCGACAAGGCTGGCCTGCACGGAAGCGACCGCCAGGTGGAGATCGAGGGACAGAAAGTGTCCGTAGGTGGCGACGTGATTGTGGCCATAGACGGGCAGCCAGTGAAGGAGTTTGACGATGTGGTCGCCTATCTGGCCCGCCACACGGAAGTTGGCCAGACCGTCACGTTGACCCTGCTGCGCCAGGGCAAGGAAGAGACCGTCAGGGTCACCCTGGCCGCCCGGCCCAAGGAGGAAGCACAGCAGGGCCAGACGGAGAGTGGCACAGCCGGTGGCGCCTGGCTGGGCATCGTGGGCCTGACAGTCACACCCGAGATCGTCCAGGCGATGAACTTGCCGTCTGATCAGCAGGGCATCCTGGTGGAGCAAGTACAGCGGGGAAGCCCGGCCGACCAGGCGGGTCTGCGAGGCAGCTACAAACCCCTCGTCATCAATGGGCAGCGTTTGCTGGTTGGAGGCGACATCATTGTTGTCATGGATGACCAACCAGTCACTCGGGTAGAAGACCTGCTCGCTCTGCTGGAACAGGCCCAGCCGAGCCAGAAAGTGACGCTCACGCTCTTGCGCGATGGAAAGCAGATTCAGATGCTGGTGACTTTGGGTGAACGCCCTACAACGTCGTCTGGCTCCGAATAAGCAGACGCATACGGATCCACGCCTATGGCGACCGGGACGCCGTGATGAGCAGGCTCTCCCGGATTCTTGGGCCTGCTCACTCCAACAGCAAACTGAGGGCTGGACGGGCTACCTGAAATAGGGGAGGAAAGATCGTGCCCAACATTGGTCTACCAGAACTGTTCCTTGTTCTGCTCATCGTGCTGCTCTTGTTCGGCCCTGGACATCTGCCCAAGGCTGGGGCTGCTCTGGGCCAAGCTGTTCGTGAGCTCCGCCAGGGGTTGCAGGAGGAGGAAAAGCGCCCCACACCGGAGGAACCTGACCGGCAGCCGGACAATCCAATCAAGTAAAGCCACTCATTCTGGTGACCCATACATGAAGTATGGACAGTTGAACAGAAATCTGGATTGACTTGATTCACTGAGCAGCATGGGCAAGAGATAATGACAACCTGGGGAGTGGCAAGATATATCGTCGCCTGGGGAATCGGGCTTTGGGCCGGCGGATGTTTGCTGATACACTTGGCTGACCGATGGCGCAGGCGATACCGGCGCGGACCAGCCCCCACCTGGGCCAATGCCTGGCTGGACAACCCGCTGCGCCGCTGGTGGAGTCCGCCGGATCACACTCTGGCGCAGGCCGATCTGGCGCCAGGCCAGCAGGTGCTGGAGATCGGGCCGGGCCCCGGCTACTTTACCCCCCACATCGCCCGACGGATTGCGCCCAGCGGCCGGGTCATCGCCTTGGAAATCAATCCGGTGCTCCTCCGTCGGGCACTGTCGGCGACAGAGCAGGCTGGTTTGACGTTGTGGGTGCAGGGCATACAAGCGAATGCCCTGACCTCGCCACTCCGCGATGACAGCGTGGATCGGGCGCTGCTCATCACTGTGTTGGGCGAGATTCCCGACCCCGTAACGCTTTTTCGCGAACTGCATCGTGTGCTTCGCCCAGGAGGTGTGGTTCTTGTTGTCGAAGAGTGGGTAGATGCTGGCTTCTCACCATCGGGGCGGGTGCTGGTCTGGTCTGCACAAGCTGGGTTCACCCTGCTCCGGCGTGATGGCCGACCGTGGCGTTACGCTCTGTTGCTGGGCAAAGAGGGGGGAGTGTGACCACGCCCCGGAAGCCTTTTGTCTCCATCATAGTTCCTGTTTACAACGAGGAATACGTGCTGGCGGATTGCCTGGCAGCCCTAAAGCGGCAGGACTACAATGGTCCCTTCGAAATTGTCGTTGTGAACAATGCCTGTACCGATCGCAGTCCCAGGATCGCACACGAGATGGGTGTGCGGGTGGTGGACGAACCACGCAAGGGCTATGTCCACGCCATGCGCGCAGGGTTTGCGGCCGCTCGAGGCGAAGTCATCGCCTGTACCGACGCCGACACGATTGTGCCGTCGGACTGGCTCTCGCGGCTGGTGGCGACCCTCCTGCAAAACCCCACCGCAGTCGCTGTGAGTGGTGTCTTTAATCTGCACGACTGTTCGCTCTGGCTGCACCTGCTGGGCAGCGCTGTAAGCCGGCTGAACTGGCATCTAGCCGGGGGAAACATGGCGGTGTGGCGCTGGGCGTATAAGGGGATAGGCGGCTTCGATCCAGGGGTGAACTTGGGGGCCGACACCGAACTGGGGCTGCGGCTGCGGCGCCTGGGGCGGGTGATGATAGACCGATGCCTGGTAGCCAGCACCTCCGGCCGGCGGATCCAGTATGCTCTCTGGCAAACGTTGTGGATGTACCTGCTAAATGATCTATGGCTGGTCTTCTTCGGCCACCCTCGTTTCCACGATTTCCCGGACATTCGCGTCCTGCCGCGTAGGTACTTCCCTGTTCGGCGGCTGTCAAGCGTTGGGATTCTGTTAGTGGTGCTGAGCCTGGTCATCCTGGCTGCGACTAACCCCAGCCTTCAGATCTTCGGCCCAGTACTGGCTCACGGCCAGACTGACCAGGCGGTAATTGCCCTGACCTTTGACGATGGTCCCAGCCCCTATACGGCGGAAGTCCTGAACATCTTGGCCCGCTACCAGGTGAAGGCGACTTTCTTCTTGATCGGCCAGAACGTAGAGCGGCACCCCGACCTGGCCCAGCGCATCGTCGCCGAAGGACATGCCATTGGCAACCATACCTACAGCCATCCGCTGTGGGAAGCGGTTGCCAACCCGGGGAAAGCAGCACAGGAATTGAGCAAGGGTGCGGCAGCTATCCAAACAGCTACAGGGGTTTCTCCCACACTGTTCCGGCCACCTCGCGGCTGGCGGAGTCCTTGGATGATGCGCCTGGCACGTAGAACAGGGTACCTAGTGGTGACCTGGAGTGTCTCACCGGACGACTGGCGGGGACCGCCCCCCGAGGTGATTGCCGAGCGGGTTCTGCGGCAGGTCCGGCCCGGTGCTATCATCCTGTTGCACGACGGCCTGGGAACTCAGGTGGACCCGCACATGCAGAACACGGTGATCGCTTTGCCGACCATCATCGAGGGACTACAGGTCCGGGGATACCGCTTCGTGACCGTCCCGGAATTCACAACGGCAGAAACGCCGGAATCCTTCATCCCATCCCCGGCGATGGTTGAGAGTAACTTGCCAAACTCGTCGAGCTCGCTATAATGATGAACAGATCAATACGAGGTGATGAGGCTCGCCTCAGGCACCACGAGGGCCTGCCGTAACCGTCAGATTCCTGACTGATAGCCTCTACCAATATGGTAGAGGCTCTTTTTGTTGGGCTAATATGAACAAGCACACACTCTATTACAATCTGCGTGACGCCTTCGCCGAGGAGGGATGTCCTATCTGCCGCCTGTGCTCTCAAGCCGTGGATCGCTATCTCAGCCACCTGCTCTATGAAAGCGTGAATGACCCAGGGGTGAGGTGGGATATACGTCGAAGCCAGGGCTTCTGTAAGGAGCACGCCTGGCAACTGCAGCGAAAGGGCGATGTCCTGGGCATCGCCATCATTCACCAAGATGTGATCGCAGCCATCTCGCGAATCTTGAGGAGAGAAGGAGGGTATAAGCTGTGTCTTTCCCCCACCTATTGGCTGAGGAAAGTGCTACCTGGAGCGGTTTCTGAGGCTGCACGTCAATTGGCCAAAGGGCTGGCTCCCACAGGAGTATGCCCTGCATGTCGGCAGAGAACTGAGGTGGAACTCGCGTATCTCGAAACTCTGCTTCAGCACTATACAGATCCTGAACTGCAGGCACTCTGGCGTACATCAGGTGGTCTGTGCTGGCCCCATCTCCAGCGTGCACTTCCGTTGGTCCGAGATGAGGCGCCCCTCCGCCTGTTGATAGAGATGGAGTTGCCCCACTTTGAGAAGCTATGCGATGAGCTCAGTGAGTTCATTCGCCGTCACGACTACCGTTTTGGAAGCAAAGGCTTTGGCTCGGAGAGCGACTCCTGGATTCGGGCCATCGCCAAGATCTCCGGTTGGCATGGTCAGCCTTGATGGTGGGAGGTATTGTGGCATGGAGCTGAATGTGGAAAAGGTCATCTCCTTCGTGCTGTCCAGGGAAGCAGCCGAGGGAGGGTTCAGCTTCGCTCAAACCACACCTCGAACGCTGGATGACACCTACTATGCTCTCAGGACCCTCGAGCTCCTTGGCTATGACTATCAGTCACAGAAGACCTTGGAGTACATCAAGGGCATCTGGATAGACAGATTCACTCCCGCAAAGATCGTGTATCAGGCCACTTATCTATTCCGTCTTTTGCACACAGACTGCCACAGCCGCCTGGCCGATCTGATAGCTCTGAAGCTTTCCTCCTCAGACTACTCTTTGAAAGACCTCTATTTCCTGCTCTCCTCTCTGCGCTACCTCCATTCTGCACCTAAGATCAACCCCATGCTTCGATCCCAAATAACCCGCCTATCCATCTTGGATCTGAGGACAATGGACAATGTGCTCAGACAATTGCTCCTGATGCATCAACTGCACATCCCCTTTGATAGGACTACGTATGTGGAATGGATCAAGCGTTCCCAGAATGGCGATGGTGGCTTTGGTTTTTACCCCGGCACTAGCTCATTCCTGGAGAACACATACTACGCTTTGAAAGCGCTGTCGGTGCTGGGATCGGAGCCGGTTGACCTTCAGGGATGTAGGGAGTTTGTCCGGAGCTGTCAGGCATCCAATGGTGGTTTCGGAAGACAGAGCATTACTGTGCCTCGACTGGACAGCACATACCATGCTGTGTTCAGTCTGCTCAGATTGGAAAAGTATGGAACGTCAAGGTGCACTTGACCAGGAGCTTAAGGGGGGCTATAATTAGCGTCAGTGATGGGCGCTGGAAAGCTCGTCAATAGAGGGAGCTAGAGTGGGCAAGCGGTCGCGCAAACGGGTCAGCGCACGGCGGGAAGCACGTCGCGCTGCACAACGGCGTTCCGTCCCGGAGTTGCAGCCCGTGGTGCAACAGGAGGTGGATTTTCGCGAGGAGTACCGCTATGTGCTGGCTGACCTCAAGCGCATTGGGGTGTTGGCTGCAGTGATGGTGGCGCTGCTGGTAGGGTTATCCTTGTTCCTGCACTAGAGGACAGCAACGGGAGAGCGAAGGCCAGCGGGCATGCATCGCAGGGTGCGCGCCCGCTGGTTTGCGTCAGGGAAAGGCTGAAGGGCGCAATCAAAAAAGCCCCGCTTGCACGGGGCACTTAAACCAGATGGGCGAGACAGGACTTGAACCTGTGACCTTACGGATGTGAACCGTATGCTCTAACCAACTGAGCTACTCGCCCTTACGCCGATAATTATAGCACATCTCTTTGGAGAAAGCAAATCGGCATTCCTCCTCCCCGCCCCACTGCTTGATCTTAGTGGTATAATAAAACCATGCACGAACTCCCTGTCACCGAAAGCATCCTGGAGATCATACAAGAGAAGGCAGCCCAGGCCGGTGCCTCGCGCATCACCCGCATCAACCTGGTGCTGGGTGCCTGGTCGGGTTTGGTGGATGATTGTATTCAGTTCTACTTCGACATCCTGAGCGAGGGAACTCCAGCCGAGGGAGCAACGCTGTCCTTCCAGCGTATTCCAGCCTGCTTCCGCTGCCGCTCCTGTGGGGTGGAGTTTGAACCCCCTGAGTACGACTGGAGCTGCCCCCAATGTGGCAGCCTGGGCGGAGAGCTGATCGCCGGGCGGGAGTTCTACGTGGAAAGCATCGAGGTGGAGTGAGTACAGGCGAAATGCAAGAGGGAAGATACAAGATCCCCGTCGTTGAAAAGATACTGAGCACCAACGATCAACTGGCAGAGGAGAACGCCCGCCGCTTTGACCGCTTGGGCGTGACGGCGGTGAACATCATGGCTGCGCCAGGAGGGGGCAAGACCTGTCTCATCCTGCGCACCATTGAGGCGCTGCGGGGGAAACGACGGATCGGTGCGATCGAAGGGGATGTGGCCTCCCAGGTGGATTCGCAGCGAATTGCCGCAGCAGGGGTACCTGTGGTGCAGATCAACACCGGGGGCCAGTGCCACCTGGACGCCAACCTGATCCGCGGCGCGCTGGACTGCCTGCCCCTGGAGGAGGTGGACCTACTACTGATTGAGAATGTGGGGAACCTCATCTGCCCCGTGGAGTTCAAGCTGGGCGAGCATAAAAGGGTGGCCATCACCAGTGTACCCGAAGGGGATGACAAACCCTACAAATACCCGGCCATCTTCCAGGCCATGGATGCGGTGGTGATCAACAAGTTGGACCTTCTGCCCTATCTGGATTTCGACCTCAGCGCTTTTCGAGAGTTGGTCCGGGCCCTGAACCCCGATGTGGCCCTTTTCGACCTGTCCTGCAAGACGGGCCAGGGCATCGAGGAATGGGCCGCTTGGCTAATGGATGCGGATGTTTGATAGTGAGACGAGGGAAATCACCGGCATCGTCTTGGCCGGTGGGGAGGGTCGGCGGCTGGGGGGGAACAAGGCCCTGCTGGAGTTAAGGGGTTGCTCCCTGTTGGCGCGAGTTGTGGCTAGGGTGCGTCCTCTGTGCGCAGAGGTCATGGTGGTGGGTGAACTCAGCACCGCCGATCCAATCCTGGGGACCCGCTCTGTGGCCGACATCCATCCTGGCCACGGTGCGCTGGGAGGCATCCACGCCGGGCTGCAGGCCGCACGCACTGAGTACAGCCTGGTCGTGGGATGCGACATGCCCTTCCTGAACCGTGACCTCCTGCGTTATATGATCGGACAGATAGAGGGATACGATGTGATCATCCCCCGGCTGAAGGGGCTCACCGAACCCCTGCACACCCTCTACTCCCACAACTGCCTGGAGCCCATCGAGCATCTTCTGACCCAGGGCGGAGGCCGGATCACCTCCTTCTTTCCCCAGGTCAGAGTGCGATATGTTGAGGAGGCGGAAGTGGATCGCTTTGACCCACAACACCTCTCCTTCTTCAATATTAACACCGCGGAGGACTTGCGATGGGCTCAGCGCTGGATATCGGAGGAAGGATGAATGCGGGCGGTGTCAGTTAAACAGCCCGGTGGCACCCTCCTGGTTCCGTTTTCTGATGTGGCTGTGTTCATTGCCCCAGTCATTCCGCTCATCCGATGTCTTGACGAAAGTTGCGGCCGGCCACCATCTCCTGGGACGATGTGGAATTGCTGCCCGGCGATCAGCCGATGCGCTTAAAAGTCCCTGGCGACAAGATCGCCGAACTGCACCCGGCCGATCTGGCCGAGATCATCACTGACCTCAGCCGCGCTGAGAGCAGCCAGTTCCTGGAATCACTGGATGTGAAAACAGTGGCCGACACCCTGGAAGAAGTCGAGCCTGACTTCCAGGCCAGCCTGGTC
>CAYRNM010000123.1:0-7147 GCA_964425465.1 uncultured Anaerolineae bacterium
TCCCAGTGGGGCACCGGCTCAAAGTCAAACTCGCGCACCTCTCCCTCCTGGCGGATGACCACGTTGTGCGACTCATCAGGCCCGAGAGGCACATCGGGGTCGGGCATGTTGGGCACCTGGAGCATCAGTTCATCCATCTCCCCCTCGACCTGATGCAATTGCTCCTCGATCTCGCTGATCTGCTCACCGACCGACCGCATCTCCTCGATCAGCTTCTGTCGCCGCTCCTTATCCCTCATGCGCCCAATCTCCCTGGAGGTGACATTGCGCTTGTGGCGCAATTCCTCCGCCTGGACCAGGAGTTCTCTTCGCTTTACGTCCAGCTCCAAAATGCGGTCCAGGATGGGTAGTATATCCTCAGCGTTGAGGGCCACCAACCCCTGGCGTACCTCGTCGGGGTGCTCGCGGATAGAAGCCAGATCCAACATCTTCTCCTCCTCTCTGCCTGAATGAAAAGCGCGCCTCATCCTTCAGGACGAGACGCGCTCGTGGTGCCACCTGATTTCGCCGTGCGGCTCAGCCGCACAGCCTCAGCAGGTCTTGTGACCCAGCTCGGTAACGGGAGCAGGCCGGTTGAGTCTTACTCGGCTTACGCCTTTCTACCCACGACTCCGGAGGGGATGCTGAGTGAGACCGCTATCGCCTTCCAGCCCGGGGCGACTCTCTGGGAGCGGCCGGTTCCTCAGCTCGTCTCCATCACCGCCCTTCGGCTGAAATTATGCCACAGATCATGCCGGCAGTCAAATCAACCCTGCTTCTATCAGTACCCTCCTCAGCTCTGCTCGCTCCTCATCTGTCGGAGGGCTCAGAGGGGAACGCACCGGCCCGCCGTAGTAGCCTGCCCAATCGAGGGCCTGCTTGAGGCCCGGAACGCCGAACTGGGAGGTGACAGCCGCGTTGGGGGGGATGAGCCGCAGTTGCAACGCGCTGGCGGCCTGATGATCCCCTGCCCGGACGAGGTCAAACACCTGACAGCACTCCCGGGGGGCGACGTTGGCCAAAGCGCAGACGCCGCCCACGGACCCCAGGGCCATGGCTGGGTAGAGGAAACTGGCCGAGCCAGCCAGCACTTGGAAGCCTGGCGGTGCGCCGCCGATGACCGTCCCTATTTTAGCTATGTTATCGCCACTGTCCTTTATGCCTACAATGTTGGGATGCTCCGCCAGGCGAAGGATCTGGGGGGCGGTGAGGTCAATCCCCGTATAGGCCGGGACGTTGTAGAGCAGGATGGGGATGGGAGAGGCATCGGCCAAGGCGAAGTAGTGGCGCTCTAAAGCCGCGGTGTCCATCTTAGGCCGGTAGTAATGAGGCGGTGCGATCAGCGCGGCGTCCGCTCCCAAGTCCGCCGCCTGGCAAGTGAGCTCGAGGGTGGCCCGTGTGGACTGTTCGCCCGTGCCGGCGATGAGCAGCCGATCGGCGGGGATCACCTCCCGGGCAGCCCGCAGCACAGCCCGCTTCTCTCCCTCGCTGAGGTGCACAGCCTCGCCATTGGAGCCCAGCACCACGAAACCGGCCAGCTCTGTCTCGCACCAACGGCTCAGGTTCTCGCGCAGTCGGTCCAGGGCCAGGTCGCCCTCCTTGTCGAAGGGGGTGGGGATGGGAGGATGGATACCGGATAGGTTGAGTGACAGCATGGCATACTCCGTTCATTCAGGGTCTCACCTATGTGGCCCTCGGATAGGAGCCCAGATTGCGGAAGAAAATGGTGATCTCTTGCAGGTGGTTGATAGCATTGCAGCAGCGCTCCTCCTGCATGGAGCCGGTGAAATCGAGGTAGAAGAAATACTCCCAGGGACGGCCCTGCAAAGGCCGGGATTCGATCTTGGTCAGATCAATGTCGCGCAGGGCGAAGACGCTCAGGCACTTGAAGAGCACACCGGGGACGTTCTCCACTGAAAAAACGATGGAGGTCTTGGCAGGTCCTTCAGGCACTACCTCTTGGGGGTGGAGGGCGAGGAAACGGGTGTAGTTCTGGGAGTTGTCCTCAAAATCGCTGGCCAGAATGCTCATCCTATAAATCTCCGCCGCGCGGCGAGAGGCGATGGCTGCACCGTCGTAGATCCCCTGGTCCTTGAGCATGCGCACGCTGCCCGCGGTATCGTAGGTGGGCACCTTCTCCACATCGCCCAGGGCAGCCAGGGACCGTTCGCACTGGGCCAGCGCCTGGGGATGGGAGTAGACGCGCTTCACATCCTCCACTTTCACCCCCGGCAGGGCGATCAGGTGATGAGCAATACGCAGGTTGAGCTCGCCCACGATGAAGAGCTGGTGGCGCAGGAGCAGGTCGTAGTTGCGGTGGATGGAGCCTGCCAGTGAGTTCTCAATGGGCACCACGCCGTAGTCCGATTCGCCGCCCTCCACCTGGGTGAACACGTCGTCGAAGGACTCGCAGGGTACAGGGGTAATCTTCTCGCCGAAGAAGGCCACCGCTGCTGCCTCGCTGTAGGCACCGCGTTCGCCCTGAAAGGCCACCCTCACTCGTTGCATTTCCTTGCCCATCTTTACTCCTCCTGAGCAAGTTCCAAGTTGCAAGTTGAAGTTGCCTCAGAACTTGTAACTTGCAACTCACCTTTAGCTTGTCAACACTTCTCCTATGGCTGAGATGACGATATTCAATTCCTCCCGGTGGATAACCAATGGCGGCAGAAGGCGCAGCACGGTCGCACCTGCCGGCAGGGCGAGTACTCCCCGCTCCATCAGTGTGACGAGGTAGGGCTGCACTCTCCGGCGGAGCTCAATGCCCACCATCAGCCCCAGGCCCCGCACCTCGCGGATCACCGGCGCCTCCATCTTCCGTAGCCGATCTAACAGGTAGGCCCCCTTCTCCGCCGCCCGTGCTGGCAGGCTCTCTCTCACGATGTAGTCCAATGCCGCCAGGCCCGCCGCGCAGGCCAGCGGGTTACCACCGAAAGTGGAGCCGTGCGCGCCGGTGGGCAGTTCTCCCACTTTATCGCCAAAGAGGGTGGCCCCCATGGGCACGCCGCCGGCGATCCCCTTGCCCAAACAGAGGATGTCGGGGATCAGATGGTGATGCTCACAGGCAAAGAGCTTCCCCGTCCGCCCAAAGCCGGTCTGCACCTCATCCACGATCAGGAGCGCTCCCCGCTGGTCGCACAGCTCGCGCAGGCTGTGGAAATACCCGCCGCTGCCGGGCCGCACACCTCCTTCCCCCTGCACGATCTCTACGATGACGGCGGCGGTATCCCCCCCCACCGCCTCCTCCATGGCCCCTAGATCGTCGTAAGGCACGTGGGTGAAGCCGGGCACCAGAGGCTCGAAGGGCTCGCGGTAGTGTTTCTCCCAGGTAGCCGACAGGGCACCCAGGGTTCGCCCGTGAAAGCCGCGCATAGTGGCCACGATCCCCGTCCGTCCCGTAGCCAGCCGCGCCAGCTTGAGGGCGGCCTCCACGGCTTCGGCACCGGAGTTGGACAGAAAGGCCCGGCTGAGGCCACTCGGTGCCAGGGAGGCGAGTTTCTCCAGAAAGGCGGCCCGCTGGTCGTTGTAAAAGATGCCGGGGCAGGTGATAAGCGTATAGGCCTGACGGGCGATGGCTTCCGCTACTGCGGGGTTGGCGTGGCCCACAATGGCCACCCCGTGGCCCGCCACGCAATCAATGTACTCCCGCCCCTCGGCATCCCACACCCGCGCTCCCTGCCCGCGCACAATGGCGACATCGCGCTTGGGATAGGCTCCACTGGAGTGAAGCGATTCGCGGGCCATGATCTCCTGTGTTGTCGTCACGAGTTCTCCTCATCCAGAACGAAATGTTGGATAGCCCAGGCCACGCCGGCCTCGTCGTTGGAGGGCGCAACCCACTCCACTTGCTCGCGCATCTCTGGGGGAGCATTACCCATGGCCACCCCAATCCCGGCCCAGTGCAGCATTCCTAGGTCTGGGAAATTATCGCCCAGGGACATGGCCTGGGCCGGGCTCAGACCCCAGCGTGTGCAGAGAAAGTCCAGTGCACCCTCCTTGCTGGCCGCAGCGTGTACGGCTACGATGGAGATCAACCGGCCATCGCGCTCGTAGCGGTCGAAGCGCACCTCCCCTCTGGTCTGAGATGCAAAGTGCTCCAGCAGGGCCCGGCAGGTCTCCTCGCCGACGGCAATGATGCGCAGGGGTGGAGCGGTGAGCGGGGCCAGGTTGCTGTCCACCACGCAGTCGTAGGGCCGGGGCGCCCAATCCTCCCCCGCCCAAGACGCGGGCCAGGTGTAGTAGATAGTGTCCCCCACCAGTGTGACCAGCGCGTGGCCTCCCGCGTCGGCCCAGGCGGCCATCTGGCGGGCCAGGTCCAGGTCAATCCCCCTGCTCCACCACTCTGCGCCTTTCAGATCCTTGATGAGCGCTCCGTTGGCGCAGATGAGCGGCGTATCCAAATTAAGCTGCTTGGCGAAGGGCACAGCGGAGAGAAAGGCCCTGGCGGTAGCCAGGACCACCTTCACCCCTCTCTCCTCCCTGGCCTGGCTGATGGCCTGGCCGTTCGCCTTCGGCACAAGCCCCTGGCTGTTGAGCAGCGTGCCGTCCAGGTCCAAGGCAACCAGTTTGATCAGCGTCCTCATGCGATCACCGTGCCTCGTCCAGCCAACGCGGCGCGGATGGGGGTCTCGATCCGCCCATCGGCAAAGATCACCCGCCCGACGCCGGCTTCCAGGGCTTCGACGGCTCCCAACACCTTCTTTTTCATCCGGCCTTCGGCAAAGGCCATGGCTTCCTCGGCCCGAGCCTGCTCGATGTGGGGGATGAGCGTCCTCTCGTCGGGGAAATCCCGCAGCAGCCCTGGCACATTGGAGAGGATCACCAGGTCCGTCGCACCCAGCGCCTCGGCAATGGCCGCCGCCGCTCGGTCGCCATCCACATTGATGCCCTCTGACTGATAGCTGATGGCCGGAGGGGTGACCACGGGCAGGTAGCCGTTGTCCAGAAGCAGTCGCAACAGTGGTGTGTTGACCTGCTCCACCGTGCCGGTATAGTCGCCGTGGAGCATCTGCCGCTTACCTCCCTCTCGGATGCGGATGGACTCCTTGCGCCTGCCCTCCAGAAGCCGTCCGTCCAGCCCCGACAGGCCCACGGCGTTGACTCTCAACCCCTGCAGCCGCTCGACGATGGCCTTGTTGACCTTGCCGCAGTAGACCATCTCGAAGATCTCCAGCGTCTCTCGGTCAGTGAAGCGGCTGGTGTAGCCCGACACGGAGGTGACGAAACGCGGCGGGTGGCCCAGCTTCTCGGCCAAGAGGTTCGTCTCGTGCGAGCCGCCGTGGACCAGGACCAACTCTTGCCCCTCCTTGACCAAGGCGGCCACATCCCGACAGACTGCATCCAGATTAATTCCCTCACTGCCGCCCACTTTTACCACGATCACCCTCCGCCCTCCTCCCCTCTCAGCAGATGTCGCACGCCGCGCAGGGCCTTCTTCACCGGCCGCTGGCTGTACTCCTCGGCGAAGTCCTCCGCCGCTTCGGCGAAATCCACCTCGCCCTTCTCCTTAAGGTAGTAGTGGTGTTCGATGATCCACAGATACAGGTCAGCTTCCGTACGGCCCGGGAACTCCGTCAGGATACCATGCT
The DNA here is from genome assembly GCA_964425465.1 of uncultured Anaerolineae bacterium. Taxonomy (GTDB): domain Bacteria; phylum Chloroflexota; class Anaerolineae; order JAYEMR01; family JAYEMR01; genus JAYEMR01. Next base: position 5,565 of record CAYRNM010000123.1, read on the forward strand.
GCCGAATGATCTCCACGATAGGCTGGTAGAGGTGGTCGTACCAGCTCACGACCGCTTCCTGCCAGGGGATAGGCTCCCCTCGTTCCAGGCCCAGGAAGTAGCGGTGGACGGCGATGTGTTCCAGAAGGATTTTGTAGACCCCGCTGATGGTGAACTCAATCTCCTGCTCGGGACGCAGCCGGTCCAGCTCTGTAGCCTCCAGGAACTCAGCGTATTCCGCCTTCAGATCCAGCTCCTCCTCGGTCACATCCGGTGTGATGGGTACTCGGCCCCGGCACGCGATCACCTCCGCGTCTATATACTTTATCCCCTGCTCCCGGGCCACCGACACGCGGTGATGCCCGTCGCGGACGAAGTAGACATCGCCCACCTTGTAGAGCTTCACCGCTGGCAGAGAGTGCCCTTCGTGGTAGGCCTCAGCGATCGCCTTCCAACGCTCTGCAGTGTGGCTTTGAAGGGGGAGAAAGGCGCGGTCGAAGTCCCGATAGCGGCCCACGCTGCCCGCGATTTTGTCCACCTCGACGGGCATGGTCCCCACATAGCTCTGGTAACTGACGTGCAGCTTGTCCTTTACCTCGTCAAAGGACAGAAGCTGCTGCTGCGGACGGCCCTGCAGGAAATGGATGATGCGGTTCCAAAAAGCCCTTCGTCGAGCGTGTTGAAATTGGCTTTCCACTTGGGGATTGAACAAGATTTCCTCGCTCATGGTTGAGGTTTTACCTCCATCAGGCTATGCCCATAGACGTTGATCACTGTGGTCTGATGATAGGGGGTGACCTCTGGCCGCTGCAGGTGGTAGACGTGGCGATGGCCGTGGATGAGATAGCGTGGCTGGAAGCGATCCATAAAGCTCAGGAAGGCCTTGAACCCTCGATGGGCCAGGTCTTGGCCGTCGTGGATGCGGTAGGGTGGGGCGTGGGTGATGAGGATGTCCAAGAGTCGGCCCCAACGCAGTTGGGTGTACATCAGCCACAGAAACATGCGCGCGATCTTGCGCTGCATCTGGGCCTCGCTGTACTGATGGAGGCCATCGGGACGATAGCGCATCGAGCCTTCCAGCCCGCCGACCAGCAGGCCTTTGTAATGAACCACTCGCTCATCCACGTTGATACATCCTTCGGGGGCCCAATTGATCTGTCCCACCGGGTCGTGCATTTTGCGGACCAAGTCGGCCATTTGTTGTTCTGACGTACGCCCCAGGTACTCAAAGGGGTTGTGATTGCCGAAGACGTACAGCAGGGGCACATTGAGGGAGGAGACGATGAACTCCAGGTAGTAGAAGGGCAGGTCCCCGCAGGAAAGCACCAGCTCTACCTCCGGCATTCGCTCTTTGAGGCCGGGCGAGTAAATATAGTCTTGCACCTTGTCCGCGACGACAAGGATCTTCATCATGTCATTTCCTTTTCACTCACTCATCGCCGGTGTCCTCCCAGGCGTCGGCCTGGGTGTCTTCCTCATCCCAGGCATATCCACCGTACCCGGCTGTCGGTCCGTAGCCTATGCTCGACCCAGGGCGCCACCATGATCAAATCCCCTGCCTCCACAGCCTGCTCATGGCCATCGAGGCTGACCAGGGCTTGACC
>CAYRNM010000123.1:7247-8673 GCA_964425465.1 uncultured Anaerolineae bacterium
GCCTCATGCAGCAGTTCATCAACCAGCCTTTGCCGCTCCTCTTCAGATAAGCTGTCCCAATCTATCCCCCTCTGGGCACACAGAACTCGGACTCGCTCATTCCCGTAGTCCACTAGAGCTTCGAATTGATCCAAGTCGGGGATCAGGACCCGCAGTACAGTCCGCTTGCCCTCTGGCGAGAGCTGGCGGACCAGTTCGACTACCTGAGGTTCACACACGGGAAGCATCACTTCGGCCATCTTTGCTGCTCCCCTCTACAGACCTTCACCGTCGCCAACCCTGGGACTGCCACCAGGGGCTGTGGGGCACAGGGCTGCCCTCTTCCCACTCCACGAGGGTGAAGGGCTGGGGCTCGTCCTGACCCTCCAGAATGCTGCACACGCCCTGGGCGATGACCCGCACCGCGCGGCTGTCAGGTTGCAGGTTGGGCACGATCAGGTCAGCGTACTGCTTGGTCGCTCCAGTGAAAACGGGGAAGTTAGACAGCACGTCGCGGCGCAGCCAGGCCACGGCACGCTCCAGGTCTGCTCCTCGACTGTGCAAGTCGCGCACCAGGCGGCGCAGAATGCGCTCTGAATCCTCCACTTCGACGTAGATGGCTAGATCGAGTAGCTCCCGCAACTCCTCCGACCAGAGGACGAAGAGCCCCTCCAGGATGAGCACCCGTCCAGGCTGGATGGCGAAGGGCTCTGCTCCGTACTGCGCTGCGCGCGTGCCCGGTGCCGGTTCCTGGATGGGCTCGCCGGCCCGGATCTTGTGCACAGCCTCCATGTAGGCCGGCCACAGGATCGCCTCAGGCCGGTTGGCCGTCCGCACCCGATCCCGCTCCTCTGGCGGGAAGTCCGACCAATCGCGGAAATAACGGTCCTGGCTGAGGATCACGGGTTTATACTCCTGGAGGCTCACCGCCAGGGCCCGGGCCAACGTCGTCTTGCCCGAGGCCGAGCCCCCAGCGATGCCAATGGTGTAAGGGTGATCCATCATGGCTCACAATGGATTTCTGCCAGCCACTTGCGCATGGTGGTCAATCCCTCTAACTCTTCGTAGCCCAGGTGTCGGTAGAAGGCCACCACCCCCTGATGGTCCTCGGCCACAAAGAGGTTAAGTGCAGGGATGCCTGCAGCCAATACCCGCTGCTCCAGTTCGGCCATCAAACGACGGCCCAAACCTCGGCCCTGCCACTCGGGGGCCACGGCCAGGTGGTGAACCCACACCCGCCGCCCATCGAAACCTCCCATGACCGTGCCACAGATGTGGCCTTCCCGCTCCGCCACCAAGCAGAACTCCGGGTTGCGGGCCTGAAAGCGGGCCATCCCCTCTCGGCTATCGGCCGGATCATCCACCTCCAGTCCGCAGGCCACCCACAGGGTACACACGGCGTCGTAGTCTTCCTCTCGGTAGTGACGGATCGTCACATTCATAGAAG
>CAYRNM010000124.1:0-8386 GCA_964425465.1 uncultured Anaerolineae bacterium
GGTCAGTGCGGGTCACGATGCCGATCACCTGGCTCCCCTCCACCACCGGCACCTGGCCCACATCGTGCTGGATCATCACCTCCTGCACCTGTTCTACCCCATCCTGGGGGCTCACGCTGATCTGCCCCTGGTGCATGAAGGTGTGGATAGGCGCCAGGTTCAACTGATGCTGGAGGGCGCGGTCTATCTCCCCTCGGGTGAGCACGCCCACCACGCGCCCCTCCTCGACCACTGGAAAGCCCTCGTGACCGTAGCGGCGCATGAGCTCCTCAGCCTGGGCCACCGTAGTGTCGGGGGGCAGGGTATGCACGCCGAAGGACATGATGTCCCGCACGGTCACCGGGGGACGGATGTGGGCGTTCAAGGCCTGGACCAACTGATCTCCCACCGCCTCCAGGGAGCGGCCTCGGATGAGGGCCGCCGCCGCGCGGCTGTGGCCCCCGCCCTCAAACTGCTCGGCCAGGGCCCCCACGTCAATGGCCTCCGAGGTGCTGCGGGCCACCATCTGGATGTGGTTGTCCTGTTCCACCAGCACGAAGAGGGCGTCGGGGGCCAGCAGATCCCGCAACCGGTGGGCGACGGTGGAGACCTCCTCCACGTACTCGCCCATCCGGGCCGCAGCGATGACCACCGCCTGCCCCCGGATGCGGTAGGTGTGGATGTTTCCGACCAGTTGGTCGTAGAGTTGTTGTTGCTCCGGGGTCAGGCGGTATTGCAGGAACTCGCGGGCCATCTCCAGGCGGGCTCCATGCTCCAGGAGCCACGCCACGACGTGCAGGTCGCGAGGGGTAGTAGTGGCATAGGTAAGGGAGCCGGTGTCCTCATACACCCCCAGCAGGAGCAGGGTGGCCTCGACTAAGGAGAGGTTCAGCCCTGCTTCGGCGATCTGCTCCACCAGCAGGGTGGTGGTGGAGCCCGTCTCCTCACCACAATAGCATGTCTGTGAGTCCAACTCTTGGGCCGGGGGATGATGGTCAATGATGCAGCGGGGCGCATCGGCGCTCAGGCCCTTCAGGGGGGGAAGGCGTTGCGTGTCCACCAGGATCACCCGCTCGATGGGCTGGGGGGGCAGCTCCTCGGCCTGGACGAAGGGCAGCTCATCCCCGTAGAGCGCCAGGAAGCGGCGCAGGTTGCGGTTGGGCCGCTGCGGCAGCACCGGCACCGCATCGGGGTACAGCTTAGCTGCCCCCAGCAGGGAGGCGAGCCCATCAAAGTCGGTGTGTTCGTGGGTGAGGATGACGATCAGATGACCCCTACCTCCTTGCCGATCACGGCAAAGGTCTCCAGCACGCGGTTCAGTTGCTCATCGGTGTGGGTGGCCATGTAGCTGGTGCGCAGCCGCGATTCATTGGGGGCCACGGCAGGGGGGATCACGACATTGGTGTAGATGCCGGCGTCGAAGAGGGCCTTCCATAGGAAGATGGTCTTCATGTCATCACCGATGATAATGGGCACGATGGGGGTCTCGGTGGGGCCGGTCTCGAAGCCCAGGCTGCGGAACCCCTCCCGCATCTTGACTGAGATCTCAGCCAAACGCTCGTAGCGCCAGGGCTCAGTCTCCATGATGTCCAGCGCGGCCAGGCAGGCGGCCACATTGGCTGGCGGCATGCTGGCGGAGAAGATGAGCGAGCGGGCGAAGTGCTGGATGTAGTGGATGACCGGCTCGTCGCCGACGATGAAGCCGCCCAGGGAGGCGAAGGATTTGCTGAAGGTGGCCATGATGATGTCCACCCCCTTGGCGATGCCGAAGTGGGCCGCTGTGCCCCGCCCTTGGCCCAGCACACCCAGGGAGTGGGCGTCATCCACCATCAGCTTGGCCCCATACTTCTGGCAGAGGGGGATCATCTCCGGCAGGGGAGCGATGTCGCCTCCCATGCTGAAGACGCCATCCACGACCACCATCTTGCCCGCCTGGGGATCGCAGCGCTCCAGAACCCGTTCCAGGCTGTCCATGCCGTTGTGACGGAAGCGCTTCATCTCCCCCCGGCTGAGGAGGCAACCATCCACGATGGAGGCATGGTCATCGCGGTCGGTGATGACCACATCCCCCCGGCCGATCAGCGCCGAGATGGTGCCCAGATTGGTCTGATAGCCGGTGCTGAACACCAGCGCCCGCTCCCGGCCCATGAAATCCGCCAGCCGTTCCTCCAGCTCCTGGTGTATCACCAGGTTGCCGTTGAGGAAACGGGACCCAGTGCAACTGGTGCCATACTTTCGCACCGCCTCTATCGCTGCCTCCCGCACCTTGGGATGGACAGTGAGTCCCAGGTAGTTGTTGGAGCCGATCATGATCATCCGATGGTCATTGACCGAGACCTCGGTTCCCTCGGTCTCGCTAAGGGGGATGAAATAGGGATAGTAGCCCCCCGCCATCGCCTCCTTCGCTGCGGTGAACCCGTAGCACTTTTCGAAAAGATCCATCTCTGCCTCCCTTGGTTAAGCCTGGGGCTCGAGGTCCCAGGACGGGGGCCCCATTAGGGTGCCCCTGTGTAACTCCAGGGCGCTAAAAGTGCCCTGAACCATCATCATAGGTCAGCGGATTTGGACACGGACTTCGGAATTGAATAGACTCCTTCCGCCTGTACTTTGTCCGTTTAATTCCCTCGTCCGTTACCTTAGCCCAGTAGAAGTATGCCAGTCCTTTAGGTCGTGTGAATTCCAATCTACCCGTCGTCGGGTCTAACTTCAGGCCGATGGACTCCAATGTTTCTACGCCAATGACCGTCTGGGCACCCTCGAAGGTAATACCTATCGAAGGTGCTTCAACCTCTTCAATCTTGATCGCCACGCCGTAGGCTTGGGCTTTGATGTTTTCTCCATTTCCCAACTCCACTTCAACTTCCCCCACGGGTCCCCAAGCCCCCACCTCCTCCAAAACCTTCTCTGGCAAGACAGTGTACGTGGCGTCGGTATCAATGAGCACGTTCTTCAACTCTACAGCAGAGTTGCTCCCCCTCACTGTTATATCTGTATGTAGATGCCCCATTCTTGTACCCCCTCAGACCCGCAAACGGTCGGCAGTTGCCGAAGTATACCCCAAGGGCGCATTTGAGCAAAGGCTGGAGGCCGAAGCCGGCAGCCGCTTGTTAAGCGATGCGACGACGTCAACTCTGCAACTGTCACACCACCTGAAACGATAATCCCAGGGGTTGAAAGTCTGCCGTCTCCCGGCGCTCCAATTTGGCTCTGATCTCTTCAAATCGCCTGACCGTTTCCTGTGAATACAGGCGCTCTCCGCAGTGAAGGCAAACCTCAGCACCCACCTTCAAGACAGCAGTATGAATCCCTCCACGCAAGAGTTTTTCGACCTCTTTCTCCACCAATTCACCACCGCACACTGGACATTTCTCAAAGGGCATCATTGCTACTTTCTCCTTTCCCGCCAGTTGACCCATAGATTGGGGTCAGGCCGATAAACCGTGATCAAGACGGCCCACTGGTTCTGCTCGTTATACGCCCAAACACTATGGACAGGATCGCCGCTGAATGTCTGACCGTATATCAGACAGCTCGGATACGGCTTGTCGGTCGGGTAATCCTCGATGATTTCACCATGAAGCACCGAGAAGTAAATTTCATCAAAGGTGAGCTGATCGGCTTCAGCTTCTTCATCAGCATGGTCAGTGATTCGAACTCGATTGGCTCGGATTGCTTCGATGATGTCGGTGATGTCCACTCAGTCTTTCCTCTGAAATCTCGCTGCTTACACGGCAACCACCGGCTCATAAGTTGGCTCCTTGTTCAGATCAATCTCGGCGATCACTGGCAAAGGATGACCTAACTTGAGACCAACCAAAATCCAATCTTCCAGGGTGGAGCGGAGTTCCTCTTCACATTCATGCAGTGTAGCCCCAAACGCTACCACCCCCTTGCATGGGGGAATCCGCCCGGCGAATGGGCCATCTTCCAGTTTGTCATAGACAGCCTGCGCCATAAGCTGGTTCACATACTCGGTGAGGATGAATCGAACAGCCATCGTATACCTCCAATGTCAATTGATGCTGGACAGTGGGCGCACAACTATCCTATCTGGCAGGCAATGTTGGCCCTGGCGAGACGGCATGTCAGCTCCTCCAGCGCCGCCGAGATCCTCTCCTGGGCCTGGGCATCCGTGGCCCCCGAGGCGGAGAGCGTCACCTGCAGCCACTGGTCGGGGCCGAACTGCTGGGCCAGCGATTTGATGTACACCTCGGGGTGGGCGTGGCCCACCGCCTGAAGGATGGGCGCCAGAACCGATTCGTCGCCGCATTCCACCCGCACTGTCCGCTCCAGCCAGGCCTGATGGCTGAAGATGCGCGCCAACAGGGGCCAGAGGGAGGTGGTGAAAATCCCCTTAAGCTCGGCGGGCACGCCCGGCAGGGTCACAATGGTCGTGTCCCCTTCGACGAGAACCACGCCGGGAGCTGCTCCAACGGGGTTGGCCAGCGGGTTTGCACCCTGGGGCAGCAGCGCCATTTTGCGCCGCGAGAGGCTCAGCGCGCTGTGCTTCACGTAGCCCGCGGCTGCCAATTGCTCATACCTGGCCTGCACCAGCAGCAGGGCCTGGGGGTGCTCCGCCAGTGGCCGGTCCAGCGTGCGGGCGATGGCCTCCAGTGTGCGGTCATCCTCGGTGGGGCCCAACCCCCCAGTGGTGAGAATCAGAGCGGGACCTCGGCTCAGTGCACCTCGAAGCTCCTGCCCGATGGCCTCCAGATCGTCATCCACCATCACCGCGCGTGCCACCTGCCCGCCCCGCTGCGTGACCTGTCGGCACAGCCAATGGGTGTTGGTATCGAGCACATCCCCCAACAGCAACTCATGGCCGATAGCGATGATCTCCACCCTGGGCCTGTCCCGCTGTCCCTTATCCATCGCTTATGGAACCTCTAACACCGCTGCACCGCGCACCTGTCTGTCCTTCAACCGCTGCAGAACCTGGTTCGCCTGGTCAAGGGGGTACACCTCGACATCGGTGTGGATGGGGATCTGGGCCGCCAGTTGCAGCAGTTCCTCTGCATCCTGGCGCGTCATGTTGGCCACGCTGCGCAGCGTCCGCTCGCCGTAAAGGAGGCGGTACTCCATCTCCGGGATGGGGCTCATGTGGATGGCATTGATGGCCAGCGTGCCCCCCTTCCTCAGTGCCCGCAGCGCCTCGGGGACGATCCAGCCTGCCGGAGCGAAGGTGATGGCGCTGGCTAAGGGGGCCGGCGGGTCATCCTGCGCCTCTCCCACCCACGCCGCGCCCAGCTCCCGTGCATACTGCTGATGCTCCTCGCTGCGGGTGAAGACGAACACCTCACATCCCCAGTGACGGGCTATCTGGATAGCCACATGGGCTGAGGCACCAAAGCCGTACAACCCCACTCGTTCCCCCGGCTGGACTTCGCTTAACCGCAGGGAGCGGTAGCCGATGACACCGGCACACAGCAGGGGGGCCGCCTGCAGGTCGGAGAATCCAGGGGGGATGGGATAGGCGAAAGCAGCGGGGACAACAGTGTACTGGGCGTAGCCCCCGTCGGCATGGAGGCCGGTGAAGCGGGCCTCGTCGCACAGGTTCTCCAACCCCCGCTGGCAGAAGTCGCACTGTCCACAACTGGAGTACAGCCAGGCCACCCCGACGCGATCCCCCGAGCGGAAGCAGGTCACGTCAGCTCCCACTTGATCCACCACACCCACGATCTGGTGGCCGGGGATGATCGGTAGCCTAAACAGGTTCAGCTCCCCCTCCACGGTGTGCAGGTCGGTATGGCACACCCCACAGGCCCGCACCCGAATGCGGATCTCATCCGGCCCCGGCGCCGGTTCCAGCACCTCAACGGCAGCCAGTGGATTCTCCTCCGCTGGCCGGGGTGCTTTCAGGATCATGGCCTGCATGAGTTTAGCCTCCCTGGGGAAAAAGACGACGGCGGTGCTCTTGATACACCTCCGATGGCACCAGCCGCAGTGCCAGCCAGACCAGCCCCGGCACGATGAGCAGGTCATCCAGGTGCCCGATGAGGGGCACGAAATCAGGGATCAGATCGAAGGGCATGGCGGCGTAGGCCAGGGCGGCCCACAGCAGAACACGTGCCGGCAGCGGAGTGCGCGGGTCAGCGTAGATGGCCCGGCAGAAATCCAAATGCCTCTTCAGATTCCGGGCGACAGCGGACAGCCTCTCCTGCATGTTTTGGGGTATCTCCATTCAGAGCTCCGAGGGTTACGCGATCTACACCGCTGAAACCTCGGAGGTCTCAAATCTCAGCTCATCATCGGCACCTGGGTTAAGAGCTTCCCTCGGATGTGGTCGAATATCTCATCCAGATTGTGGCCGGTGATGGTCAGGCCGTGGTTCTTGAGGCCCACCGCTGCCTGAGAGGGATCGGGCGTGCGGTGCAGGAGGTTCACCACCTCCTTGGCCAGCTCCTGGGTACCACAAGGGTAATTCTGCTGGGTGGATGTTACCCCCTCCATCCAGGCGTGGACATGGACGATGGCCTCCACCTCAGGGAAGGCGGAGTAGATCAGATAGTGCTCGATAGCATCCACTGAGGCCCTGGCCCGGGGGTTGTGGCGGGGCGGGACGCTGACCAGGATATGGGCCTGTGTTGGATTGTAGCCCCGAATGAGTAGCAGGTCTTTTCCCACCCCTGAAAGTTTCGCTTTGTTCACCCCTCGGGCGGTCATCCAGAAGGTGGTGGGTCCCAGTTCGGGTATGGACTCCCGGGCGCTCAGGTTGCCGTAAGAGAGGCCGGTGATGCCATAGAGCCGATAGACATGCCGCAGGTCCCGCTCCGACAATAGCTCGCGAATGGGAAAGGGGGCTGGCAGTACCCCCAGCCGGTCCAGTTCCCGGCCGTACTGGATCATCTTCTGGGTGATAGGCGTTTCTCGCCAGTAAGCCTCAGGCAGGTCGGGGGTGATCTCATTCTCGATGACCAGCCGTGATGTAGCCAGGGGGAGGATGTGCTGGTAGACCGCCTCCGGCTCAAAGGGGATGTGATAGAAGCCGGCCTCCAGGGTGGTGAAGTGGACTTCGGCGTCACCATTGTGGGGGATGGCGTAAATGGCCAGGTTGGAGAGGGAGCGCACCAGAAGGGTGTACACCGCCCGCTGGGCATTCTCTGGCAGGCGATCGGCGGCAACGAGGGTGACTACATAGACTGCCCGCGACCGGCGCCGATAGGGGCGAGGTCGGTGGGCATCAGTCAGGTTCAGGACCATTTGAAGGTGTGCTTCCCTATCATCGCACAGCTCATGGCCATGGGCCACGAAGGCAGAAACCAGCTTCTCGGCCAGTCGGTCACGCAGCCGATGAATCCTATCTCTGACGACCGCGAACTTCATCCAACTACTCCTCTTGCCTATCTTGGCGCCGAGCCAGGGATTGTGAGTCCATCCATGAGTGCAGCATATCTATTGTAGTGCACAATGTGCAGTTTCGCAAGCTGCCTTCGGGCAGGGGAAAGACGAAGGCGGTCGGCGGCGGAAAGATCCGCGGTCAAACGGGCAGGGCCTGACTTGCAATATGTAAAGGTCATCAAATGGCGAGGAAAGGGTCGGGTTGTGGATGTGACTATCCAAGTGGTCCCTGGCCAGGACAGACTATGGATATTCTCCTTCACGGCGCATGACTCTCTACTCGTTCTGCCACAGCGATCAGGCCCGCTCGTTGTCGTGCCCCGGGCCCCTCCAGCAATATCTCCCTATCAAAACGGTCACAGAGCTCCAAGAACTCCTGAAACAGGGCCTCGTTTCTTAGCACTCGTTCAATCGCTTCTCTTCCACACAGGTTGGCCAGAGAGCCAAGGCCGCCAATCCGTAAGACTTTCATGCCAGCTTGTTCTAATATCCTCCTTAACTCACCGGGCAGAAACGCCTTGAACACTCCGAAGTAGTCTTCAGTGCATCCCTTGCTCAGCATCGGGTTCTCTGGAAACTGGTCTTGGTGCCACTCCCCCTCATCCAGCATAGCGTAGACTGCCGGAACGATACGCTCCGCAACCCGTATGCTGGCCTCCACCCAGATGGGCACCATCCAGGCTCGATTAGAGGCACTGATGATCAGTTTCTTGTTGGCCACTCGGCAGCTCTCCAAGATCGCGCATTCAGCCTCAGAGCCGCAGAAGGAGATGGCGCCGTCCATGTTCAACACCAGGTCGAAGGAGCAGTCTGGAAACTGGGACAGGTCCACCGCATTCCCCTCTACAAAGCGGATGGTCTTCAACCCTTGAGCCTTCTGGCGCGCGATGTCCAACATGGCGGGGGAGAAATCCAGGTGCGTAACGGAAAAGCCACGTTGAGCCAGGGGGATCGAAAAGGCCCCCATCCCAGCGCCAATATCCAGAATGGTCTCCACCCCCTCCAGGTGCCTTTCAACCTCGCGCCAGCGAAGCGCTCTGTTGATGGCCTCATCGCCCAGGTCTTGCTC
>CAYRNM010000125.1:0-8273 GCA_964425465.1 uncultured Anaerolineae bacterium
GCATCCAAGCTGCTGGATGGAAGAGCAAACGTGCCTCAAGAAACGCATCGCCCGCCGCATTTGTATGAGCCTGGTGCTACGTACTTTCTCACTGGTCACACCTACAAGGGAGTTCGCCACTTTGCAACCGACAGTCGGAAAGCGTTGTTGCGTGACATACTCAGAGAGACTGTTGTAAAGTGTCGTACCCGGCTCCATGCGTGGGTTCTGTTAGATGACCACTACCACTTGCTGCTCACAGCACCTGCTCAAGAGAGGGCCATTGTCCAGTCCGTGAGAGCTCTCCACTCCATGAGTGCAATCCGGGTGAACAAGCTCGATAGAGCAGCCGGACGACGGGTGTGGTATCAGTACTGGGACCGTTTCCCTCGGACTGAAGCGGAATTCTGGACCTACTTTAACTACATCCACCAGAACCCGATCAAGCACGAATATGTCCCGAAATTGGAGGACGTCCATCAGACACTGGTTCAGTACGCCTTCTCCAGCTACCATTACTACCTGTGTGAGTACGGGGAGGCCTTCCTGACAGACGTATGGCAGCGATACCCGCCGGCTGATTATTTGCAGATGGAATAGCGAGGCTTGCCTCGCGCACAAGGCGCAGCAAGCTGCGCTACTCCCTTGAGTGCATTGGAGGACAACATGCAATCTGACATCGGAGCCTACTACGATCTGGCCTCTTCGGAGCTGACCCGACACGAGCCTGAACTGTCCTATCTGGCGCGGGACTGGCCGGAGCGGGAGGTTTGGCGCACCCGAGCCAAGGCCAAGGTGTACGAGCTGCTGGCCTTCGACCCGCCGGAGGTGCCCCTGCGGGCCTCCACCGATGACCAATGGGAGATGGATGGCCTGATAGTAGAGGAGATTTCTTACGACCAACCCTACGGGCCCCGGACCGAAGGGCTTTTTATGTATCCCGCCCATCGCCAGGGGCCGCTGCCGGCGATCGTGGCCCTGCACGACCACGGGGGGTTCAAGGCCCTGGGCAAGGAGAAGATTGTGGATCTGCCCAAGGAGCCGGAGGTCATCCGGGAACACAAGGAGGGGGCCTATGGTGGCCGGGGATGGGCCACGGAGGGCGCCAGGCGGGGCTACGCAGTGCTGGCGGTGGATGTGTTCCTCTTCGGCAGCCGCAGGGTGACGGTTGGGGACCTCTCGCCGGAACTGCTGGCGTGGTACGAGCAGTCAGTAGGGGTGAAGCGGGAGCTGCTACTGAAGGGGGATCGGACCAGCCGGAAGTGGGTGGAGGCCTACAATCACTTCGCCGGTCACCACGAGCACCTGATGGCCAAGACGCTGTTCACCGCGGGGACCACCTGGCCGGGGGTTTTCGCCTTCGAGGATCGGCGCAGTGTAGACTATCTGCTGACCCGCCCGGAGGTGGACCCGGCACGGATCGGATGCGGTGGGCTGTCGGGGGGCGGGCTGCGCACCATCTTCCTCGCCGGCCTCGAAGAGCGCATCCGCTGCGCAGTCTGCGTGGGGTTCATGAGCACCTTCGCCGAGTTGCTGCGCGACGGCTGCCGACGCCACACCTGGATGCTCTATGTCCCGTACCTGGCCCGCTATCTGGACCTGCCCGACCTCATCGCGCTGCGGGCTCCCCTGCCGCTGATGGTGCAGTACGACGAGGACGATGAGCTGTACACCCTCAAGGGCCAGCAGGACGCCCACGCCCGGATCGAGGCCATCTACCAGAAGATGGGCGCCGCCGACCGGTACAGTGGCCGCTTCTACCTCGGCCCTCACAAGTTTGACCTGAAGATGCAGGCCGATGCCTTCGCCTGGTTCGATCGCTGGTTGAAGGAAGATGAGTGAGCCATTGCTCCTGGCCACTGACCTCGGCCTGCCGAGCCCATCTCATCCGCGCGGTACTGAGGGGCTGTGCCTTCGGGCTGCGGTACAACCTGGATGCGGTGCGCAGTGCTGGCGTGGAGGTGGATGAGCTTCGTGTCTGTGGTGGTGCGGCGGCCAGCGACCTGTGGGTGCAGATGATCACCGTCGAGATCGCCAGACTAACTTGCACAGAAGAGGAAGAGGGTGTATATTACTTGACACAGAGACCAGTGTAGACATCCATGAGAGGTGACAATTTCGGCATATGCTTTCTCTAGAATTTGAACATGCCCTGGATATGATCCAGGAAACGAGGAGTGAACTGCACTTCCCCTCCCTTTATGGCCTATCCAGTCTGACGGGGGATGAGAGCGAGCGTTTTAGGGAGGTCTGGTTTCACATCGGGGTCGAGCAGAAACACCAAATCCTGCAAGCTCTGATCAAGATCGCGGAGACCAGCTTCCTGGTGGATTTCGGGGCCATATTTCGCCTTTGCCTGGGCGATGAGGACGCCAGGGTGCGAGCCCTGGCCATCGAGGGCCTATGGGAGGATCGCGACTGGCACCTGGCTTCCATCCTCACCCGACTTCTGCGAGAGGATCCGGTCGCTGAGGTTCGAGCCGTTGCGGCCACGGCCTTAGGCGAGTTCGTGCTACAGGGGGAACTGCAGGACCAAGCCCAGGTGCGGGTGGCCAGAGTGCGCGAGGCGCTGTTTGAGGCCCTGGAACCCTCCCGTGAACCGCTGGAGGTGCGACGACGGGCGATGGAATCGCTGGCCTACGCCAGCGACGATCGAGTGCCTGCGCTGATCGAGGCCGCCTACTATGACGAAGAGGCCAGTATGAGGGTCAGTGCCCTGTTCGCCATGGGCCGCAGCGCTGACCCCCGCTGGGCTCCACTGGTCCTCCAGGAATTGCAGAGCAGCCATCCGGAGATGCGTTATGAGGCTACGCGGGCCTGTGGTGAGCTCCAGTTGGCTCAAGCTGTGCCCCTGCTGAGAGAGTTGGTGCAGGATCGCGACCGGGAGGTGCAGGAAACAGCCATCTGGACCCTAGGGCAGATCGGCGGCCCGGAAGCTCGCCGCATCCTGGAAGCGTGCTACGAGCAGGGAGATGAATTCATCTGCGAAGCCATCGAAGAGGCCCTGGCCAACCTGAGCCTCATCGGGCAATCCTTCGGCCTGGCCTACCACGAGTTGCTAGACGAGGAACTGCAAGAACTGGAGGACTTAGAAGAGAGGTCCCTCCACAAACAGGGAATCTGAATCTCCCGCAGGTTCATCCCTTGCCATCCTGATTTCAGACACGTTTTCCATCACCAGTGGCCGTTTTGGCACTGTGTACCCAAACCTGCGGGAGGTTTCCACAGATGAATTTCGAGCTTGTGGTCACCTCTCAGCAACACCACAGGGCGGTAATCCAACATGGTTGCCGCCCTCACTTTGACTTTTCACTCCCTCGGCCTATAATTCGGCTCAATGAGGTACGACCTCGTTGCTTCTACCTCATAGCCTGACAGGAATCCCATGACCGACAAACAACAGATCCTTCATCAACTCATCGTTATGTCCCGCGCCCTGGGCGACCCGGCCAAGGATTACGTGATCCTGAGTGAGGGAAACACCTCAGCCAGGGTAGACGAGGAGGCATTCTTCGTGAAGGCCAGCGGGACAAAGCTGGAGTCCATCAAAGAGAGCGGCTTCGTCGAGGTGCGCTTCGAGCATGTGCTGGCCCTGCTGGAGAAAGAGCACCTCTCCGATGAGCAGATCCGAGCCGGGCTGGAAGCTGCTAAGGTGAACCCCGATGGTCCCCTGTGCCCCTCGGTGGAGACCATCCTGCATGCCCGGGCCCTGAGCTCGGGCGCGGCGAAGTTCGTGGGCCATACCCACCCCACCGTGGTTAACGCCATCCTCTGCTCCCAACAAGCGGAAGAGGCCTTCGCCGGCCGGCTCTTCCCCGATGAGATCGTCGTCTGTGGCCCGGCGCCGGTGGTCGTGCCCTACACCGACCCTGGCTTGCCCCTGGCGCGGGCGGTATGGGCCGGGGTGGAGAGACACGCTGACCTCTATGGCCAGTGGCCTAAGGTGATCCTTCTGCAGAATCACGGCCTCATCGTCTTCGGCCAGTCCGCCCAGGAGGTGGTGGACACTACGGCGATGGCGGTGAAGACAGCGCGGGTGCTCTTAGGAACCTACACCCTGGGCGGTCCCCACTTCCTTTCTGCACGCCAAGTAGATCGCCTCCGCACCCGCCCCGACGAGGAGTACCGCCGCCGGGTGTTGGGGATGTCCAAGGTATAGTAGGGGTGGGCCTTGCGCCCACCCCGTTGAAGACAGGAGCAACCATGGCCCGCTACATCGGTCAACAGCCACAGGAGGCGGTGATCCAGGATTTCGCCCATTACGTCTCGCCGGGCAAGGTGGCGGTGTACAAGGCCTTGGGGTTCGCCGCCGTGCCGGGCAAGCGGGAGGGGGTGCGGCTGTGGGATCTGGAGGGCCGTAGCTACATCAACTGCCACGCCAGCGCCGGCGGCTTCAACCTGGGCCACCGTCCCCCCCGGGTGATCGAGGCCCTGCGACGGGCAATGGATGAGCTGGACATCGGTGACCACGCCCTGATGAGCGAACAACGAGCGGCGCTGGCCAAGCGGCTGGCCGAACTCACCCCCGGCGACATCCGCTACAGCTTCTTCACCCCCTCCGGCGGCGAGGCGGTGGACCTGTCCATCAAGTTGGCTCGGGGCTACACCGGTCGCCCCGGCGTTATCTCCGCCGAGAAAGGCTACCACGGCCACACCGGCTTCGCCCTCTCCGCCGGCGATCCCCACTTCAACCGCTACTTCCAGCCGCTCATGGCCGGCTTCAGCAAGGTCCCCTTCGGCGACGCCGAGGCCCTGGAGAGGGCGGTGAACGAGGAGACGGCGGCAGTGATCCTGGAGACCATCCCTGCCACAGCCGGTGTGCTCATCCCCCCCGAGGACTACTTCCCCGCCGTGCGGGAGATTTGCGACCGAAGGGGAGCGGTGCTCATCCTGGATGAGGTGCAGGTGGGGCTGGGGCGCACAGGGCGGATGTGGGCCATTGACGAGTGGGACGTGGTGCCCGACATCCTGGTGCTGGGAAAGGCCCTGAGCGGGGGAGTGTATCCCATCTCTGCGGCCTGCTATCGTCCCCATTTGGATGCCTTCTTCCGGGAGCATCCCTTCGTCCACGCCTCCGCCTTCGGAGGGGCGGAGCTGGGATGCGTGGCCGCCATGGCCATGCTCGATCAGATCACCGAGCCCGGCTTCCTGGCCCACGTGCGGGAGATGGGGGATCGGCTGAAAGTGGGCCTGGGGCAGTTCCGGGCGGACTACTCCGATCTGGTCGTTGAGGTGCGCGGGCGAGGGCTGATGATCGGCCTGGAGCTGTCCGACGACCGGCTGGGCCCCATGATGAGCGTCGTACTGGCCCGCCATGGCGTGCTAGCCCTCTTCGCCGATCTGCGCCCCTCCACAGTGCAGATCAAGCCTCCCCTCATCATCCAGTCCCACGAGGTGGGCGAGACACTGGAGGCCACAGCTCGCGCCCTGGCCCAGCTCCGCCGAGGGGTTGCCAGCGGGGAGGGGCTACCCACCCCGGTCCCGTTGTGGATTTAAGCCTGGTTAAAGTAAATGAGCAATGAGGCAACGAGGCAATGAGGCCCCGTTGCCTCATTACTCGTTGACCCGTTACTGACAGATGATCCCCTGCGTGCTGGCCCTGGATCAAGTCACCGCCGAGGATGGCCCCCGGGTGGGGAGCAAGGCCCTTCGCCTGAGCGAACTGCAATGGGCAGGACTGAGGGTACCGCCCGGCTTCGTGGTCACCACGGAAGCCTATCGCGCTTTTGTGGCCGCTAATGACCTGGAGAAAGCGGCGGATTGGGCGGATCGCTTCGCCCAGGCCGAGATACCGGGGAGCGTGGTGGACGCCATCGTCGAAGCCTACTGGGCACTGCGCGATCGGATCTCTCCCCTGAGCGGTGGGGAGCGCTCCGCCTGTGCTGACCACCTCCCGCTGGCGGTGCGCTCCTCCGCCACGGCCGAGGACCTGGCTCAGGCCTCCTTTGCCGGCCAGTACGAGACCTACCTCAACCTCACCTCTCTGGACCAGATTCTGAAGGGCGTGAAGGCCTGCTGGGGCTCGCTGTGGAGCGAGCGGGTGCGAGCTTACCGTCAGAGAGAGGGGATCTCCCCCGGCGGGGCAAACATGGGGGTGCTGGTGCAGCAGCAGGTTCCGGCCGAGGCCTCGGGGGTACTCTTCACCTTAAACCCCACCACGGGCCGGGAGAGGCAGATGGCCGTCGAGGCCGTGTGGGGGTTGGGGGAGGGACTGGTCTCCGGCCGAATCACGCCCGACCACTACGTGGTAGATGGTTGGGACGAGAAGGTGCTCAGCCGCACTATCGTGGACAAGGGGGTGATGGTCGTCCCTCACGAGGTGAGCGGTGTGTGCGAGGCGGCGGTCCCCCAAGAGGACCGCCAGAGGCCCTGCCTGAGCGATGAGCAGTTGATTGAATTGGCCCGTCTGGGCTACCAGGTGCAGACCCTCTATGGCACCCCGCAGGACATCGAGTGGGCGCTGTGCGATGGGCAGTTCTATGTCCTCCAATCCCGCCCCCTGACCTCCTTCACCTTCGACCCCGACATCGGCCAGTGGACCTCGGTGAACCTCCGCGAGGTGCTGCCCGGTTTCGTCTCTGTGCTCTCCCAATCCCTGTCCCACGACTATGAGTGGACCGAGGCCATGCAGGAGTTGTTCATCCGGGTGAGGATGATGGGGAAGCGGCGGGAGGATGTGCGCTGGACAGGCCTTTTCTTCGGGCACGCCTACTGGAATGTGGGCCTCGTGAAGGAGTACACAGCCCTGCTCCCCGGCTTCGAGGAGCGCGCCTTCGACCGCACGGTGGGGATCGAGCCCACCTACGAGGGGAGGGGCCGCGCCACGGGCTACACCCCCCGGACCATCCTGCGCGGCCTGCCCATCCTCCTGGCTCTCAAACGCACCTACAAAGAGGTCCTAAAAGAGGCCGAAGTCTACTGTCAGGAATTCCATCGTCAAGAGGAGGACTTCAGTCGGGTAGATCTCTCATCCTTGAGTGATGAGGAGCTGCGAGCCGAGATGAAACGCATGCTCCATCTCCACTTTGAGGCCAACCGTATCGCCCTGCTCACCACCTTCCTGGCCACCCAGTCCCAAGATGATTTTCAGCCCCTGGTGGACCAGCTCAACGCGGACTACCCAGGTCGGCGGCCCATCTCCATGGGGCGGCTGCTGACCGGCCTCTCCAATGTCGGCACGGTCAAGCCCCTGATTGGCCTGTGGCGTCTCTCCCGAAGGGCGCAATCGGAGCCTCTGCTGGCCGAGGCGATCCAGGAGACACCCCTGGAGGAGCTCCCCCAGAGGCTTCAAAGCCTCTCCCAAGGCCGAGAGTTCTGGGCTGCCCTGGAGGAATACATCGGCGCTTTCCGCTACATGGCCGCCAGTGATGAGGACCTGGCCTGCCCCCGCTGGGATGAGGAGCCCGCCTTTGTACTGCGGGCGCTCAAGAACTTCGTCGCCGGAGGGGATGAGGTCAATCCAGAGGAGCGGATTCAATTGCAAAAGCGGATCCGCGAACTGGAGAGGAAGCGGGCGATGGTCCGGCTCTCTTATGGATGGCTGCGCTTTGCGTCCTGGCGCCGATCCAGATTTCTGTCCCAGTTGGAGCTGGTTAAAAGCTACTGTTGGTGGCGAGAGGAGACGCGGGTCATCGCCTCGCGGGCCTTCTACTCCTGTCGGAAGGTGCTCTTGGAGCAGGGGCAGCGCTGGGCGGACCGAGGGGTGCTGGAGGAACCTGAGGACATCTTCTGGATGGAAAGAGAGCACCTGCTGGGCCTGCTGGAGGGAAGGGTGAGCCCCTCCGAGGTACGGGACGTGGTGCGCAAGCACCGGCGGACGACGGTGATCTACCGCAACTTCACCCCACCCCCGGCCATTGTGGGCCGAGGTGGGTTGGAGAGAACCACTCACCACCTGGCCACGCGGCAGTTCACCGGTGTGCCCTGTGGCTCCGGCCGGGTGACCGCCCGGGTCAAGGTGGTGCAGGGGCTGGAGGAGGCGGATAAACTGAGGAAGGGAGATATTCTGGTAGCCCCCTACACCAACCCCGGCTGGACGCCCCTCTTCAGCCTGGCCTCGGGCATCGTCATGGAGGAGGGCGGACTCCTCTCCCACGGCGCAGTGGTGGCCCGGGAGTGCGGCATCCCCACTGTGTTGCAGATCAAGGACGCAGTCCGCATCTTCCAGGATGGTCAATTGCTTTGCGTGGATGGGGACCGGGGCGTGGTGGAGATTGTGGAGGGGTAGGCAACAGGCAACGAGTAGATGAGGCAACGCGGAGTCTCAACCCTTGCCTGTCCCCTGGCCAGGACAG
>CAYRNM010000126.1:0-8273 GCA_964425465.1 uncultured Anaerolineae bacterium
CATCATCTTCCCCATCCTGGCCGGAGCAACGGGGGTAGGCACTCTGGGACATCTGGAGAATGCTATCACCTTCTCTTACGTCCAATTGGTGATAGACGACGCCATAGCGGGCTACATCAAGAGGATGCTGAAAGGCTTTGAGGTTACCGAGGAGACCATAGCTCTGGACGTGATAAAGGAAGTGGGCATTGGCGGCAATTTCCTCACCCATCAGAGCACCGTTCGACTTTTCCGTCGGGAATTCTGGCTTCCTGAGCTTTTTGAGAGGATGACCTGGCAGGCATGGGATAGGCAGGAGATCAAGGGACTGGAAGAGAAGGCCAAGTGGAAGGTGCGCCATATCCTGGCTGAACATCACCCCCAGCCGCTGGATAGGGAGACGATGAAGGAGATCGACAGAATTGTTGAGAGCGCCCAAAATGACCCCTTCTATCGTGCGTGATGTTCAATCGAGCAATCCTGCGACTTGAAATGGCCTGCCGGTACAAGGCGCAGGGTGTAGGGGAGGATAACCCACTGTGAATCAGAGAGAGAGATTCATGGAGACACTGCTGTTCGGCAAACCCGACAGAGTTCCCCTGACTCCTGGTGCGCCGAGAGAATCTACCCTCGCCATGTGGCACCAACAGGGTCTCCCTGAGGAGATCAACTACTATGATGCCCTGCTCGAAATACTGGGGATAGAACCCGAACATAGGGAGCCACAGCTCAACCTGGATGTATCCTTCCAGATGATCCCCACTTTTGAAGAGAAAGTGTTGGAACACAGGAATGGACATTATGTGGTGCAGGACTGGATGGGGGCTATCACGGAGATATCAGATGAATATGACTACACCTACATCCGCTCGGCCAAGGACTTCGTGACCCGTAAGTGGCACAAGTTCCCGGTAGAGAACTGTAAAGATTGGGAGGAAAAAATCAAATGGCGCTATGATCCCCAGGTGCCGGGCCGGTATCCGTCTGATTTTGAGGATCAGTGCCAGGCCCTTCAGAACAGGGACCACCTAGTCAGCTTTGGATTCAACGGTCCCTTCTGGCAGTTGAGGGAATGGTGTGGCTTTGAGAATCTGTGCCTGCTGATGATTGACGATCCTGATTTCGTGCAGGAGATGGTTGATTTCTGGGTCGAGTTCGTCTCACAGACGATGAAGCCGATCCTTGAAAGGGTAGAGGTGGATCATGTTGAGATTTCGGAGGATATGGCCTACAAAGGCCACAGCATGATTTCACCCCAGATGGTCCGACAATTCCTGCTGCCGGCCTACAAGCGTTGGGCCTCAGAGATCGAGGCCAGTGGTTGCCCCGTCGTGATGGACATGGACTCGGACGGGTACATCGGTGAGTTGATTCCGCTTTGGATCGAGGCGGGCATCAATTGCTGTGACCCCATAGAGGTCGCAGCCGGGAACGACATCCTGGAATACCGGAGGCTCTACGGCAAGAAGATGGCCTACAGGGGGGGCATTGACAAGCGCGCCATAGCCCAGGGTAGCGAGGCGATGCAAAGGGAGGTGATGCGGGTAGTACCCCCGCTGCTGCAGGAAGGGGGGTTCATCCCGGGGTGCGATCACGGTGTACCACCTGATATTTCGTGGCCCAATTTCGTCGACTATTCACGATTGTTGGCCAGACTGACTGGTTGGCTGTAGCGCAGATGGGAGGAGAATAAGCGTGGGAAAACGAATCATCATCGTAGGCGGAGGGAGCAGCGCCTGGGGCCCCAAGTTGATTTCGGACCTGATGTTGCCCCCCTCCATCCCGGACAGCACTTACATCCTGCACGATATCAACATCGCCAACGCCGAGCGGGTCGCGCGCTTCTCCCGCAAACTTATGGGGGAGCTAGGGGTCTCCGCCACCATCGAGACTGAGACGGACCCCGACAAGGCCCTGAAGGAGGCCGACTTTGTCATCATCACCATTTCCACCGGTGGGCTGGAAGCTATGGCCCACGACCTGGAGATCCCCGAGGAATACAGCATCTACCAGACTGTGGGTGATACTGTGGGACCCGGCGGATGGGCACGGGCCCTCCGGAATATCCCAGTCTTTACAGACCTGGCCCAACGGATCAACCGCCTGGCCCCCAAGGCCGTCATCCTGAACTACACTAACCCCATGGCCCAGTTGACCAAGGCCCTCTGTCTTTCGACTAGCCGGCCAGTAGTGGGCCTTTGCCACGGCCTGTTTGAGAATCTCCGGTTCCTCCGAGAGGTCTTCGAGCTGGAGAGCGAGGAGGAGATTGGGTGCGTTTATGGGGGGATCAACCATTTCTTCTGGATGACCTCTCTCTCGATCAGGGGCGAGGATGGGTACGAACTGCTTGGGGAGAAGATGGGCGGGAAGTCCCTGCCGGAACTCCTGGCGGAAATCCATCCAGACAGAGTGGGCAGCTATCTGGCGGATGAACTGTTCAGGTTCACCGGACTGCTGACCTACCTGGAAGATCGCCACACCAGCGAGTTCTTCCCGCAATATCTCACTTCACAGGAGAACATTGAAAAGTATCACCTGCAGCGGACCACCGTCCAGGAGCGCAGGGAGGGAATGCGCCGCCGGGGAGAGGAGATCGAAAGGATGACCGAAGGCGAGATTCCTGATCTCTACAGGCGACGGTCTCGGGAGACGGCCGCCGACATCATCCATGCCCTTGTCACGGGCAACGAATTCATAGACGTGGGGAATGTCCCAAATGTGGGTCAGGTGACGAACCTGCCCCTGGGATCGGTGCTGGAAACGCCGGTGCTGGTCACCCCTTCCGGTTTCCGCCCCATCACCGTGGGCTGCCTGCCCGAGCCGGTCCGGACATGGGTCGAACGACACATCCGGGTACAGGACCTCACTGTCGAGGCAGCCATAGAAGGCGACCTGGACCAGGCCCTCAAGGCCCTGGCTCTGGATCCCCTGGTCTCTCACCTGAACCTGGAGGAGGTGAAGGACATGGGAATGCGACTGCTCAAGGCTAATGCCCCATATCTGCCGCAGTTCTTTGACTAGGCCACGTGGCGTCCGGCGCTGGCATTAGTGAGAGGGAGGCATTTGTGTTGGAGGAGAAATGACCGCTGGGGGGCTTCGTTCTTGGGTGAGAAACCGACAAACAGAGCTGATGATCAGCCTGATCTTGCTGGCGGCTTTGGCACTGCGGCTGGGCTCCTTGCGCTCTTTCCTCACCATTGACGAGCAGCTCTGGGCGCTGCGGGCGGTTCGCTTCTACCAGGCACTGCGGGCGGGTGACCTGGCCTCCACCTACCAGGCTCAACACCCCGGCGTGACGACCATGTGGTTGGGCACTGCCTCCATCGGACTGGGACTAGTCCATGCCACGGATAGCCTGGCAGAGGTCGCTTTCGCCGCAAGATGGCTGGCTGCCCTGCTCAATTGGGCCGGCCTGGCCCTGATGTGCCTACTGATCGCCCGCCTCTTTGACCGACCTGTCGGGCTGGTGGCGGCTCTGCTCATCGGCTTTGATCCCTTCTATGTGGCTCATTCACGCCTGCTGCACCTCGATGCGCTGCTGACCACCTTCTCGACTCTCTGCCTCCTGACCCTCCTGTGGTTCCTTGTTGAAGGCAAGACCTGGGTTGCTCTCCTGGCCGCCGCTGGGGCAGCACTGGCTGCCCTGACCAAGTCGCCTGGACTTCTGTTCCTGCCTTACGGCGCGCTGGTGGTCGGCTTACGCTCCTTCACGCGACGGAGGCCCTGGGGACAACGACTCCTCCACGCTGTGGGGGGAGCTCTGCTGTGGAGCCTCACCGTCTGTACGCTGGTCCTCGCCCTGTGGCCGGCGTTGTGGGTGGCTCCTGAGGCCACGTTGAGCCAGCTCTGGGAGGGGATCAGTGGCCAGGGGTTGTCGCCCCACGAGAATCTGAACTTCTTTCTGGGGCAGCCCACCCTGGTCCCCGGCCCCTCATTCTACCCCGTGGCCTATCTCTTCCGCACGACCCCCTGGATCCTGGTGGGCCTGTGTGGATCGCTCCCTCTCCTGAGAGGATGGGGACGGCGCGGGCTACTCCTTGGGCTGTGGGCCTATTCTCTCCTCTTCGCCCTGCTGATGAGCCTGGGGGCCAAGAAGTTCGACCGGTATCTATTGCCTGTCTTCCCCGCCCTCGATCTGGTGGCTGCCCTCGGCTTAATCGCGCTGGGTCGGGCGGCTGCTGGCCGGATGCTTGCCCCGGGCAGCCACCACCGCAACGGGCTGCTGGGAGCAGGAATGGGCCTCCTTATGACCATGCAAGGGGCCATTACTCTGGCCCATTATCCCTACTACCTCTCCTACTATAATCCCCTGGTCGGCGGGGCACGACGGGCGGTGAGGACGCTGCTGGTGGGTTGGGGTGAGGGTATGGAGCAGGTGGCCGCCTATCTGAATGCCCAGCCCGATGGGGCGGACCTGCGTGTCACAACCTGGTACGAGCCCTCGCTGGCGCCCTTCTTTCAGGGGCGGACGTCGCTCCTGCACGAAGCCGATTACGCCACCGATTACTTTGTCTTCTACGTCAACGAGCGCCAGCGGGACATGAGCCGGGCGCAGCGGTACTGTGTGCCACAGGGGCCGGAGAAGGTGATCCGAGCCAAGGGGATCGACTACGCCTGGATATGCTCCAGCGACGAGGCCCGCCGGATGCTGATCCTCTATCTGGAGCAGTGGGTGGAGCCTGGTGATTTGATTCTCCTCAGCCAGCCGGCTCCCCGCCTAGCGGCCGAGCTGCCGGTGCCAGTTCTGGTTATCGACCCGGAGTCCGATCCCGCGGCTGCCCTCCGCGAGCTCAGCCAGGTGACGGCCGGCGGGCAACGGGTGTGGTACGTCCGCGAGCCTTACGAGCCGCGCTCGCTCCGGGTGGTCGATCAGCAGCTCGCCGCATACTGTCGCCGCCTGGATGCAGTTGACCTTCCCCTGGCACAGGTGATTCTCTACGCCCTGCCCCCCGTGACACCTTTCGCCGCCATTGAGCCCCTTCAGCCCCTGGATGTGGCCTTCGGCGAGAGCTTGCGCCTGACCGGGGCGGGCCTGGCCAGCTCCGAAGTGGATTTTCGGCGAGCGGTGGGCGTCACCCTGCGTTGGCAGTCCGTGGCCCGCTCCGAAGGGGATCTCAAAATCGCCTGGCGGCTGGAGGACGGGGCAGGGCATCTATGGGGCAGTATTGATCAGCCCCTGACGGATATGGAGGGGCTTCGGACCTCCGAATGGATGCCAGGTTCTGAGCACCTCAGCCGCCACGTGGTCCCGCTGCTGCCCGGCCTGCCCCCCGGTCCTTACTATGTGCGGTTGGCCCTCTACCGCGAGGAGAATATGGAGCGGATCCCCTTCCGTCAGGGTAGAGGGAATTGGCAGCAGCTTCCCTTCCCTCTGGCCACCGTTGGGGTAGTCCCTGTGCCGCTTCCGCCCTTAGTGGAGGAGCTGGCCATCCCCCAGCCGAAAGAGATGGCCCTGGGGACCGGACTCAAGCTGCTGGGGCTGACGCCGCCCAACAGCCCCCTCCGCCCCGGTGAGAGGGTGGGCCTTGATCTGTTCTGGGAGGCCACTGCTGAGAAGAGAGGAGATTACCGGCTGAGCCTGGAACTGAAGAGCACGACCGGTCAGGTTGTGGCCTCTCTGGAGGTGCCTCCGGCTGGGGTGAGCTATCCGACGGACCACTGGCCGGTTGGGGAGCGGATCCGGCAGCGATACGAGCTTCTCGTGCCGGCCACCACTCCGCCGGGTACCTACGATCTGACGGTGAGCCTGGTCGATGCCGATAGGCGGCCAGTTGGGACCGAACATATCCACCTGGCGGAGATCACTGTACAGGGGCGGGCGCATTGTTTCACAGTGCCGGAGATCGGCCATGAGCAGAGGGCGAGCCTGGGCGAAGTGGTGGCCTTCCTGGGGTATGACTTAACAGCGACTGAGCTCTCGCCCGGCGATGAGGTGGAGCTCACCCTCTACTGGCAGGCTCAGGCGGAGATGACGACCAGTTTCACGGTATTCACCCACCTCTTGGACGAAGCCAATCATATCTGGGGGCAGAAGGACAGCGTGCCAGGGGAGGGTGCCTGGCCAACGACCGGCTGGGTGGCTGGGGAAGTGGTGATAGATCCCTACCGCTTCCAAGTGCACGAGGATGCTCCGCCAGGGGAGTATCGCTTAGAGGTGGGAATGTATGATGTGGCCACAGGCCAGCGATTACCCGTCTTCGGGGCCGACGGCCAGCGGCTGCCAGATGACCGGATCCTCTTACTGATCCCTATCCAGATTCAATAGAGAACAAGGAGGCAACGCGTGTCAGCAGTGAAGATTGTCCTTATTGGAGGGGGAAGCGCAAATTGGGGACCTATGATGGTGGCTGACCTAGTCCTCACCGATGGGTTGGAGGGAAGCACCATCACTCTGATGGACATAGACTCCGAGGCCCTACAGCGGGTGCGGAGGCTGAGCGAGATGATCGTTGAGAAGGCAAACCGCAGTTTCACCTTGGAGGCGACAACCGATCGCCAGGAGGCATTACAAGGTGCGGACTATGTCGTCGTTACGATCTCAGCCGGCGGCTTTGAGACCATGAAGCATGACCTGGCTATCCCCTGGAAGTATGGCATCCGTCACTCGGTGGGCGACACAATAGGGCCGGGTGGCCTCTCGCGGGCATTGCGTAACATCCCCATCTTCCTGGACATCGCCCAGGACATGGAGGCCATCTGCCCTCAGGCCTGGCTCATCAACTACTCCAACCCCATGACCACGATTTGCCGAGCCATCACTAAGGAGACCCGAATCAAGACCATCGGCCTCTGCCACGAGCTCTTCGGGACCATGGATCTTCTGCAAGCCATCTTCGACTGTCCACGCGAGGCGATCAAGGTCCGCATTGGGGGCGTCAACCATCTCATCTGGATCGTTGACCTGAAAGTGGATGGCAAGGATGGCTTTCCGAGGCTGCGTGGGTATCTGGCTGAGAATGGTCTCTTCAACCCGATGGCGCCTGCTGCTGGTTCCTCACCGTGGGTCATCTTCGCCGACCGCTGGGCGGTGAAAATGGACCTTTTCCTCACCTTCGGGGCATTACCGGCCGCAGGCGACCGCCACGTGGCTGAGTTCTTCCCCTGTTTCATCACTGAGGGGACAAACTGGGGTGCGGACTTCGGCCTCGAACTAACGACTATCGCCCACCGAGAGCGGCTGAAGGAGATCGTAAACGAGTACATCGAGAAGCTGCTGAGTGGGGAGCAGCCACTGGTGCTGAACCAGTCTCGGGAGGCGGCATCACCCATCATCCAGTCGCTGGAGACGGGTGAGGAGTCCATCCACGTCATGAACTTGCCCAACCGGGGGCAGATCGCAAACCTGCCGCGTGAGGCGGTGGTGGAAACGATGGGCGTGGTCGGTGCCCATGGTGCCGAGGGCATCGCGATCGGAGATCTTCCAACGGGAGTGGCCTCGATCGTGCGCCGCATTGTTGACGTGCAGGAGTTGACCGTGGAGGCGGGGCTGACCGGCGACCGGGCGCTGGCGCTGCAGGCCATGCGGCTCGATCCCATGGTCACCGACTGGGATGCAGCGGAGAAGATGCTGGGTGAGCTGCTGGAGGCCAACTGTAACTGGCTGCCGCAGTTCTTCGACTGAGAATCGATAAGCGCCATACCACCAGACTGATTTGACCAAACAGAGGATTTGTGCTATACTTATATCCGCCTGGGGATGAAAGGCTTCGACAGGGAGGGCTGGACCCGGACGGCAAGCCGAGGTGCTCTACCCTCGTAAAACCAGGGCAAAACAATAACTCGCGAGCCTCAACTCGCAATGGCTGCCTAAGCGCAGCTACGTCTGCCCCAACCGCCCCCTGACCGGTTGGGTGCAGGCGCCACAATGCCAGGGTGCGCTGGCCGTGACGTTGATAGCGGCGGGCTAAGGCGGGGCCGAAAGCCCCGCATCAACTAGCCAGTGAGCGGGCTCTGTTGGTCGAGATCGCTGCTGGCGAAAAACAAGGGGACCAACTAAGCTTGTAGATGTCCTGACTCTAACTCTCTGGACGCGGGTTCGATTCCCGCCATCTCCACCTCGAAAGGGCTCCCTTACGGGAGCCCTTTTCTCATGGGGGTGGCTATTACTCCAGTGTCATGGGCACAAATCGACCCTGCTCTGGCCTTTAACAACTGCGAGGTGCGGGTCTTCTCCCAGGGCCAAACACCGAGCCAACGTCTTCTTTTGCCATAGCGCCATTCAACATGTGGCCCTAGTTACATACCTCAATTTCGCCCAAAAATGACAGGGTTAGAGCATCGGTGAGTTTACGATA
>CAYRNM010000127.1:0-8205 GCA_964425465.1 uncultured Anaerolineae bacterium
GTGGGCAGGGTGGGCAACCCCATCTGCGGCGATCTAATGGAGATGATGATCAAAGTCCGTGAGGGCCGCATCGCCGATATCAAATTTCGGACCTTTGGCTGCGGCGCGGCCATTGCCACCAGTTCCATCGCCACGGAGATGGTGATGGGCAAGAGCCTGGAGGAGGCGGCCAAGCTCACCCGCCA
Organism: uncultured Anaerolineae bacterium; assembly: GCA_964425465.1. GTDB lineage: Bacteria > Chloroflexota > Anaerolineae > JAYEMR01 > JAYEMR01 > JAYEMR01. Next base: position 186 of record CAYRNM010000127.1, read on the forward strand.
GCAGGTGGCCGAGGCCCTGGGAGGACTGCCACCGCAGAAGATCCACTGCTCCAACCTGGCTGCGGAGGCCCTCCACGCCGCATTAGAAGACTACTATTCCAAACACCCTGAGGCCCGGCCGGCGAAACAAAACGTCTGACGCGAAAGGAGACTGCTATATGCTGCCTACACTGGGGACGGGAGAGCTGCTGATTATTCTGTTCCTCCTGGGGATGCTCCTCCTCCTGACATTATTGGTCGTCGTGGCCACCGCATTGTTGCTCATCTGGGGCCCCCGCTGGTTGGAGCAGCAGCATGGGCGGTGGCACGCCGAACACCCAGACATGACCAGGGAAGGGGAATGAAGGGACGGGTTGTCGTGGCCATGAGCGGCGGGGTGGATAGTTCCACCGCCGCCCTTTTGTTGGCTGAGCAAGGCTACGAGGTGATCGGAGTGATGATGCGCCTCTGGGCCGAGCCAGCGGCTGATGAGTCGCCCGTGCACAACCGCTGCTGCTCCCCCCAGGCCGTGGAGGATGCCCGCCGAGTGGCTGATCAGTTGGACATTCCCTTTTACCTGGTTAATTACGTGCGGCCCTTCAAAGAGCAGGTGGTGGATGACTTCGTGCGGGAGTATGCCCGGGGCCGAACCCCCAATCCCTGTCTGAAGTGCAATCGTCACATCAAGTTCGGGCGGCTGCTGGCCCAGGCCCGGACGCTGGGGGCCGACTACCTGGCCACAGGACATTACGCTCGCATCCGGTGCACCGACGGCCACTTTCAGCTTCTTCGCAGCCGCGATGCCCAAAAGGACCAGTCCTACGCACTGTACATGCTGGGGCAGGCGGAACTGGCCCACACTCTCTTTCCCGTGGGAGAGTACACCAAGGAGCAGGTACGCGCTTTGGCGGCGCAACGAGGCCTGGCGGTGGCCGACCGGGCTGAGAGCCAGGACCTGTGCTTCCTAGCCGATGGTGATTATCGCCGCTTCCTCAGGGAATATGCACCTCAGGCGCTGCGCCCCGGCCCCATCGTGGATCGAAGGGGGCGGGTGTTGGGCGAGCACCAGGGGCTGGCCCTCTACACCATCGGCCAGCGGCGTGGGCTGGGCATCAGCGCGCCCGAGCCCCTTTATGTGTTGGAACTGGACCCCAGGCGCAATGCGGTGGTGGTGGGCACTGCCGATGAGCTGGGCCAGCGGGAACTGCTGGCGGAAGAGGTCTCATACGTGGCGGGGAAACCGCCGCCGGAGCCTCTGGAGGTCACGGCCAAGATCCGCTACCAGGCCCACGAGGCCCCTGCGCGCTGGATTCTCCTGGGAAACAGGCAAGCCCGGGTGATCTTCGACCATCCTCAAAGAGACATCACGCCAGGGCAGGGGGTGGTGGCCTATCGGGGAGAAGTTTTGATAGGGGGAGGGATCATCGCCTGAAATGGAGCTTTCACCCGCGCTGGTGCTTTCGGCGATCCTGGCGGCCATGTATGGATGTGCCTTTCATCTCTGGCTGGGGAAGAGCCTGCAGGAACTGGCCCTTTATCTGGTGGCCAGTGGCTTGGGCTTCGCCCTGGGACAGATCGTGGGGGATCGAGTCGGCTGGGGAGGGCTGATGCTGGGGCAGGTGCATCTAGTAGAGGCCACAATAGGATCCATCGTGATGCTCCTGCTGGCCCGCTGGTTGAGAATTCATCCCCGGCGATGAAACTTCTTTTGACTAATCACTGAGTATGTGATACAATCGAAGTACCCCTAGGGGACGATAGATCTTTGGAAAGGAGCAGGGCATGGCGACAGCGCGCGATGTGGCGATCATCGTATTGGCCCTGGAATCCATCATCATCGGGGTCTTGCTGGTCTTTCTGATCTTCCAAATACAAGGCCTCATTCGCCTGCTCAGGGAAGAGATGCGGCCCATTCTGGACTCGGTCCACGAGACGGCCAGCACGGTGCGGGGCACCACGGCCTTTGTCAGTGACACAGTGGTCTCGCCAGTGATGCGGATAGCGGGCCTTGTCTCCGCCCTGCGGCGTATCATTGATGTCCTGACACGACGGAAGGGCAAGTAGGCCAGCCGGCAGGGATGCTACAAGGGTTTCACGGGCGGCTGAAGCCAATACTACTCAACATGGAAACAGCTCAAGTGAGTGAAAGGAGGACATAATGGCCAGGGACAATGGAGATGGCTTCTGGGCAGGGTTCATTCTGGGTGCCTTCATCGGCGCAGCAGTAGCCCTTCTCTTCGCCCCCGCCCCTGGGGAGGAGACGCGTCAGCGATTGCGTGAGCGGGGCATTGAGCTCAGGGAACGCGCAGAGGTGCTCTCTGAGGAGGCCAGAAGGCGTGCGGAGGAGCTTTCCGAAAGGGGTCGGGAGCTCTTAGAGGAGCGAATGGAACGGCTAGAGGCGATCGTTGAGGAGGCCATCGAGGAGGGCAAGAAGGCCGCTGAGGAGACGCGCGAAGAGCTCAGGAGCAAGCTGGAGGCCCAGAAGGAGGGCGCTGAGGCGTAGATTGGACTTTGGAAGCGGTGCTGGCCTTGGCCGGGAGTCAGGGGTGCTGGAAGGGCAGGGAATTGTCCCCTGCCCTTCTGCCGTTTCTGAGCCATCGGATGGCCAAGGCAGGGGTACAATCTTAGCGGACTCTACACTCCAAGCAGGCTACCATTTGCCAAAGCCTCCAAAGGATAGTACAATAGCTTATTGACAAGTCATGTGGTCTTTCAGGGATAATGGGAAGAGAGCCGATGATCTGTACACTCACACCCCGCGATCTGATCCTCATCCAGAAGCTTCAGGGAGTGGTGCTCCCGCCGGAGGAGGTGTTGATCAACGCCTACTCTCCTCTGCGAACTGCTCTGTTGAGCTCTCTTAACCCGTTGCGCCCGGACTCCTACCGGATGATCACCTACGTGTTGAGCCATCAGCAGGGGAATCAGCGGCTTCGGGGCGTAGCTCAGATTCAGGAGAACCGCCGCCGGGCCGCAGCCCAGGTGGTATATCTGGCTCCAGACAGGGGATGGGAGGATCCGGCCCTTTGGCTCCGATGGCTGGAAGGCCTCTGTCAAAAGGCGGGGGAGCGGGGGATGAGACGTCTGTTGGCCCACCTGCCGGCGGAGGATGACCGTTTGCCGGCTTTCCAGCAAGTGGGATTCCGTATCTATGCCCACGAAGACCTCTTCCGATTAGCCCATCTCCCCTCAGGACCAAGGGCGGAGGGAGGAACGGGATTCCGCCCTCGCCATGTGGAGGATGTCTGGGGACTAGCCCGGCTCTACGACGCCATCACCCCCCCGGTGGTACAGCAGGCGGAGGGCGTCAGCCAAGCTGGTCGAGATGAGGCCATCTGTGTGCCCATCGCCTCCCACGGCACTCGGGGTTATGTCCTGGAGATCGAACGGGAGATCCTGGGCTATGCGGAGATACGATATGGCAGTCGGGGGGCATGGGTCCGCTTTCTACTCCATCCTCAGGCCAGGGGCATGGCCGAAACTTTGGTGGGCGGCGTGTTGAGCTGGCTGCCCCATCAAGGGGTGTACTGCAGCCTGCCCGATTATCAGGGAGGAGTGAGGTCGGCTTTGCAGAATGTAGGCTTTGAACCCTTCGGCCGCCAGGCCTTGTTGGTCAGGTACATCGCTGTGTTTGTCCGAAAGCCGATCGCGGATTTGGTCTCCGCTTTGGAGAAGGGGGCAGAGGCGATCGCACCGGTTGCCCAGGCCAATGAAAGCTGTCCATAGTTTAGGCGACCACAAAGGGTCATCCCTACTTGATCGTGTGAGGTATGATAAGCCCAATGCAACAGAAGAAAATTACTGATGATCTGGAAGCGCTGCTGGCAGTGTTGCCACCCTCCATCGCTGAGGCCCTGCGGGAAGCGAAACAGGAGGACGAACTGCTGGAAGTGGTGTTGGACTTGGGGCGCTCCTCTGATGCCCGCTTCATCAACCACGAGCTCCGGCTCAACCAGGAAGAGGTCACTCGGGAAGAGATAGACTACGTCGTCTCGCGGATTAGCGAGTTTGACGGCGATAACCGGGCGGGGATCGAACGGACGTTGCACCGGATCTCCGCCCTGCGCAACCGTAAGGGAGATGTGGTGGGTCTGACCTGCCGCGTGGGCCGAGCGGTCTACGGCACGGTGGACATCGTCCGCGACATCGTGGAGTCAGGCAAGAGTGTCCTCTTGCTGGGACGGCCTGGCGTGGGCAAGACCACCCTGCTTCGGGAGGTGGCCCGTATCCTGGCCGAGAAGAAGCGGGTGGTGATTGTGGACACCTCCAATGAGATCGGCGGTGATGGGGACATCCCTCATCCTGCCGTGGGGCGGGCACGGCGGATGCAGGTACCTCATCCCACCCAGCAGCACCGGGTGATGATCGAGGCGGTGGAGAATCACATGCCGGAGGTGATCGTCATTGATGAGATCGGCAATGAGCTGGAAGCTGCCGCCGCGCGGACCATCGCTGAGCGAGGGGTGCAGCTCATCGCGACGGCCCATGGGAACACATTGGACAACCTGATGATGAACCCCACCCTGGCCGACCTGGTGGGCGGCATCCAAAGCGTCACTCTGAGCGACGAGGAAGCCCGGCGGCGTGGCACTCAGAAGTCGGTCTTGGAGCGTAAGGCTCCCCCTACCTTCGATGTGGTGATTGAGATACAGGATTGGTCGCACCTGGCTGTGCGCCACGATGTAGCTGAGGCAGTGGATGCCATTCTGCGAGGTCGGTCCCTCCCCGCTGAACTGCGCTACCGTGATGAGCAGGGGAAAGTCCGGATCGAGGAGACGATGATGGCCCCGCCGGACATGGATATGGCAAAAGCCGCAACCCGGACGCCTCAACCTCTCTCCACCCTGCGTATTTTCGCCTATGGCGTGGCGAGGAACCGCCTGCGCCAGGCAGTGAAGCGCCTGCAGGCGCCGGTGTTGGTCGTGGATGACTTGGGCCAGGCCGATGTGATCTTGACCCTCAAGAGCTATTATCGCCAGCGCCCTCGGCCCATTGCTCAAGCAGAACGGCGAGGAGTGCCTATCTATGTGCTGCGCTCCAACACGGTCAACCAAATGGAGGGTTGTCTGGCCGACATCTTCAACCTGACCCAATCCACATCGGGCGCCGATTTGGACGCGGCCATGGCAGAGACGCAGGAGGCCATCCGGCGCGTGCTGGCCGGCGCCCACATGGTAGAACTGCACCCTCAGGACTCCACCATCCGTCGCCTACAGCACGAGATGGCCCGCGAGTCCAATCTGGTCTCCCACAGCCGGGGGGAGGAGCCCGATCGGAGGGTGAGAATCTATCGAAAGTGAGAGATTGAGCTTGTTTATCACTTTCGAGGGCACGACGGGTAGCGGGAAAACCACCCAACTGTACCTGCTGGCAGAATACCTTAAAGAGCAGGGCTACCATGTGCTCACCACCCGGGAGCCGGGCGGAACCCCCATCGGCGATCGGGTGCGGGATATCCTCCTCGATCCCCAATACTCGGAGATGCAGCCCCTGACGGAGGTCCTGCTCTTCTCCGCCTCGCGGGCCCAGTTGGTGGGGCAGGTGATCCGTCCCCATCTGGAGAGGGGCGGTGTGGTCCTCTGCGATCGGTACGCCGACTCCACCTTTGCCTACCAGGGCTATGGCCACGGAGTGGACCTGGCCCTCCTGCGACAGATTACTACTTTAGCCACCGGCGGCCTGACCCCTGATTTGACCCTCTACCTCGATCTGCCGGTGGAGCAAGGACTCACGCGCCGACTAGATCCAGCAGCGACACAGGGCTTCCCGGATGCAGCATTCCGGCAAGGTTTTCTCCGGCAGCTCCCCCTGTGGGAGGAGTGGGATCGCTTGGACATGCAACTGTTGGAATTTCACCAACGGGTACGCCAGGGGTATCTGGAGCTGGCAGCGGCTGAGCCGCAGCGATGGGTGGTGATCCATGCCAGCCGGCCGGTGGATGAGGTCCAGAGAGAAATAAGAAACCATGTCGAGGCACGATGGGGTGGGGATCCGGAGAACAAGCGGTGAAGAAGGGAGATTGTGGAGGTCATCAGGGGGAAGCGGACATTTCAAGTGGGGTCCGCTGAGTTCCACCAACTAGCGTCAGGATATGCACGGGTGGTCGTGGACATAGGAACAGGGGATGGGAGATTCGTCTACGAACTGGCACGAGCTCACCCGCAGTGGTTCTGCATGGGCATAGACCCTGCGCGGGAGAATCTGGAACAATACTCAGCCAGGATCTACAGGAAACCTGGTAAAGGAGGACTACCCAATATCCTGTACGTCATCGCCAGCGCGGAGAATCTGCCGCCGGGATTGAAGGGCCTGGCTCAGATAATCCACATCAACTTTCCCTGGGGCAGCCTTCTTGAAGCAGTGGTGCTTGCGGATCAACGGATATTGGCTAACATCGCCGGGATTTCGAGTCCTAGGGGAAGTTTGGAGATGCTCATCAACACCGGCATCTTCCATGATCCGATCCCCATACGAGTGCAGGACCTTCCGGAATTGAGCTTGGATTACATAGATAACGTGTTGGCGCCGGCGTATGCTGAAGTGGGCATCGCAATTATGGAGGGGAGAGTGCTCAGCCAAGAGGAGATGAGGCAGGTACAGACAACGTGGGGGAAAAGGTTGGCCTATGGGAAAGATGCTAGTACATTCTACATCAAGGCAGAAATCGGAGGCCAGGGGACAGAAAGTAGGAATTGAGACTTAATGAGGTACGTTTTTCACTGTTTTGGACACGAGAACGTCCGGGCCAAACACCCCAAGACGATTGAATTCACTAAGGACGCGCACCTAACCCCTAGAGGAGATTGTATCATCGGTCTAAAAGCGGATTTTGATCTGCCCAGTGTTAAGAGGCTGAGGGGCAGGATCAGGATCACCGTCGAAGTGGACGGGCTGCAGGACACCTTCTGGGCCTTCGTAAACCCGGACTTCGATGATGACCATGAAATGGTGTTCAGAAGGAGCAGATTTCGGTCCAAGAGAACGCTGGGGGTCAATCTGAACAAAGGGGCTATCGGCCTGGATCGGGACATTGTCCGATTAATGAGGAGCCCCGAGACGAAGATGAAGGTCGTCTTGGAGTGCGTTGAAAAAGACAAGAGACGCCCGAGGATGGAGACATAAAGCCAGGAAGGAGGACCCTATGAAGTTGATCATGAGCATTGTCAATACCGATGATGCGTGGGATCTGATTCAGGCACTGCTGAGAAAGGGACACCGCGCTACCATCATCAGCACCACAGGAGGGTTCCTGCGTGAGGGGAATGCCACAGTGCTGAGCGGGGTCGAGGATGATCAGGTGGCCTCCGTGCTGGAGACCATCCGGGAACACTGCCACACCCGAATCCAATACGTGAATCCTCTGCCCCCGGCCATTGAGCCGGGCGAGCTGTATATGCCCACCCCGATGGAAGTGGAAGTGGGAGGAGCGACGGTCTTTATCTTCGAGGTCGAACGCTTCGAGAAATTCTGATTCAGCCAGACGATATAAAGCGTGCGACCTCCTCGTCAGGTAGTCTGCATGGTTGTGGACGGTGTGTTGAAGCGAGCTAGAAGTCCTCGTAACCCTCGCCGAACTCCTCCCCGCCCATCTCCGGCACGGCTTCCTCAATCTCCTTCGGACTCTGACCCGCCTCCAGCCGATCCATCACCTCCTCGAAATCGGGGCCCAAGTCCTCGCCCAGTTCACCGCTCATCTTGCGCATCCAACGGGCGATGGAACGGGGATCATTCTCATCTAGGCCGGCCAGGCTGGTGGGGTCAGCCAGGTTCTCCAGACGGCTCTCCTCGGAGCGAAGGAAGGCCACTCGCGATACCAGACGCACCAGGTTGGTGCTGCCACAGCGTCCACAACGGGGAGGTTGGGCCTCAACTTCAGAGAAACTCCGCCAGAGGATGCTGGTCCGGCGATGGCAATCCTGACAGCGATATTCATAGATGGGCATGACTCACCTCCCTTATAGATTCCCAAAGTGATTCCGCCCTTAACAGCCGAATAGCTATTCCTTCGTGGTATCATTAATCATGGCCAAATTATATCACC
>CAYRNM010000128.1:0-8200 GCA_964425465.1 uncultured Anaerolineae bacterium
ACCTGGGTGCGGATTACTTTGACAAACGCCGTCCAGAAGCGTTGGCCAATCATCTGGTGAAACGGTTGGAAGGTTTGGGTTACACGGTCTCGCTTGAGCCGCAGGCAATAGCCGTGCCTTCCTAAGTTCATTTTCAAGTCAGGAGGAGGAGAGGACTGGACATTGCTAGCAACCTTTCTGTGTCCTTTTGGGCCTGCCCGTGGCCCTTCTCTACACCTTTGCTGGCTGGACAGCAGTGGCCAGCGGCGAACACCTTCGCTACTTTGTCCTCGAATGGGACATAACCCCGAGACCGAAATCCACGCCTTGCTCACCCCCCCCTCCGTACCCCAACAGCCCCAGCCTGCACCAGGATCACCTCTTCCCCCACCTCTTCAATGGCCCTCGCCACCTCATCCCGTTGCTCCTCGCTCACCAGGGCGATCATACAATCACCACCTCCAGCCCCGGAGAGTTTGGCCCCGTAGGCTCCTGCTTCCTCTGCGACGCGCACCAGTTGGGCCAGCTTGGGCGTGCTCACCCCCAGCGCGTCCAGCAGCGACTGGCTCAGGTGCATTGCCTGCCCCAATCGTGGCCAGTCTCGGGTCAACAGCGCCTCACGCCCCTCCTCCACCAGCCGGGCCATGCCATCGAACATTCCCTCGATGAGCTCCGGCTGTCGCTCGCGCTGCTGCGCCACACGGTACACTAGGGACACTGTGTCCGCTTTGGTCCCGCTGTAGCCCACGACCAGGGGCAGGGAATCAGTGGTCAGGAACACGATCTCTGGGCCGTCGCGTCGGAAATACAGCGTTCCTCCATAGAGGGAGGCGGCCAGGTCAAACCCCGATCCCACTCCCTGCACCCCTCGCACAGCCTCGTATCCCAGGGCGAAGAGCTCGGCCCTGGAAAGCTCCAGCCCCAGAAGCTCCGACAGGGCTGCGGCGGCGGCGATGGTCACCGCCGCCGAACTCCCCAGGCCCAGTTCACCCGAAAAGCCGCTGCGCGTCTCAATCCACAATCCGCCCGGAAGCCCGTGTCGCTGGGCCACGCACCGCACCACGGCGAGCAGAAAGCGCAGACTGGTGGGTGGATCGGCGGCCTCAACTTCGGCTACAGGTACTGTCCAGTCGGCCACCCCCAGCGCGGGCGCGCTCAAATGCACCAAGCCATCCTGCGCGCTCTCTACGGTGACCCACATGCGCCGGCCAATGGCCGTCACCAGGCAGGGACGCCCATAGACCACGGCGTGCTCGCCCAGGAGCATCAGTTTGCCGGGGGCAGAGACGGTGACTTTCATTTTCCACCGGACTTTCCCTGGTCAGTACAGGCACTGGCTAGCAGATGACAGTTTCAGGATGTGCCATGTATTAGGCAGGTTCCGCCACCGAAAACCGTTTGCCGTGTTTGGTGCGTTCCTCTAACCATCGCCCAAATGAACGTTGGCTCTCGCCAGAGGGCTCGCCCAATAATACGTTCTCAACGCTGATGTCCTCATCGAGGTCGGGCCAGTGAATTCCTTCTCCCTGGCCGATCAGCCGCCATTTGTTACGCTCCTCCGGAGTGCCATATAAAAGCCGAGGATACCATCCAAGTGGCGCTGAGATGGTGCGCCCATCAACCAGGTCAATGATCAGAGCGTCTTCGGTGACGTCAACGTGTTGTGCTATGGCTGTCCGTACTTCAATCAGCGAAGTATTCATTCCAACTCCTCAACAAGTGTTCTCGGTGTTCCTCTACGAGCCTCTGAATCCGATGGAGCTCACGTCTCCTGGACCCCCTGCTGTTCTGAAGCCGAACGGGGTCAAGCCAGAACTTGGCGGTATTGTCTCCCCGTTCAACGTGAATATGGGGTGGCTCATCTCGGTCACCTACGTAGAAGAAAAACCTGTAAGGGCCAGTTCGTAGTGCGGTCGGCATGGTTTCAAAAGTCCGCTCACAGGCAGCCTGGCGGCTGCACTCTGTGCAACTTAACCCATCAGTGAGGTATACTAAGATTGTATCACAATCCCCCTGTCCAAACAAATGGCCGCCTTTGCATTCACCGACGAAGGACGCTATACTTACCTCCGGATGGCTGATGGAGGTGTTTGCATGTACGACGTGATCGTGGTCGGCGCAGGACACGCGGGCTGCGAGGCGGCGCTGGCCGCGGCCCGAACCGGCGCGCGGACGCTGCTGGTCACTATGAACCTGGACCTCATCGCCCAGATGCCCTGTAACTCGGCCGTTGGAGGGCCGGCCAAGGGACACCTGGTGCGGGAGATTGACGCTCTCGGTGGGGAGATGGGGCGCAACACGGACCGCACCTTCATCCAGATCCGCATGCTGAATACCTCCAAGGGGCCGGCGGTGCGGGCCCCTCGCGCCCAGGCCGACAAGCGTCTCTATTCCCTGGCCATGAAACACACGCTGGAGCGAACGCCGAACCTGGAGCTGGCCCAGGGGTTGGTGGAGCGGCTGCTGACGGAGAGGGATCGGGTGCGCGGCGTGGTCACCCGTATGGGAAGGGCCTACGAGGGTCGGACAGTGGTCCTCACCACCGGCACCTTCCTCGGCGCGCGCATCATGAGCGGGGCGGAGGAGCAGCCAGCGGGTCGGGCGGGAGAGTTCCCGGCGCAGGGCCTTTCGCTCTCGCTGCGAGAACTGGGATTTCGCACGCGCCACCTGCAGACCAATACTCCACCCCGCATTGATGCCCGCACCATTGACTTCAGCCAGACGATCCCCCAACTGGGCAGCGACGAGCCCTTGTATTTCAGCCATGTCCCACCGGAGGAGTTATATACCCTGCCCCTCAATCCCATCTACCCTATCCCCCATCAGACTGATTGGCGGCCTCAGTTGCCCTGCTATCTGGTGTACACTAACCCCCAGACCCATCGGATCGTCCGGGAGAACCTCTATCGCTCCCCCATTGCCCCCGGAGCCATTGACGCCGCCGGCCCGCGCTACTGCCCCTCCTTTGAGGAGAAGGTGATCCGCTTCAGGCATAAGGATTCCCATCAGATCTTCCTAGAGCCAGAGGGCTTTGCTACAACGGAGGTGTACGTGCAAGGGTTGTACACCGCCATGCCCGCTGAGGTGCAGGAGGCGATGCTGCACTCCATCCCCGCCCTGCGGGAAGCCCACATGATGCGTGCCGGCTACGCGGTGGAGTACGACTTCGTTCCGCCCGATCAGATCACCCCCTCGCTGGAGACCAAGCGTGTGGAAGGGCTCTTCTTCGCCGGGCAGATCAATGGCACCTCCGGCTACGAGGAGGCGGCGGCCCAGGGGCTCATTGCCGGACTCAATGCGGCCCGCAAGGTGGCTGGACAAGAGCCACTGATCCTGCGGCGCGATCAGGCCTACATCGGGGTGCTCATTGATGATCTGATCACCAAGGAGATCAGCGAGCCCTATCGCCTCTTCACCTCGCGGGCCGAGTACCGGCTGCTGCTCCGGCAGGATAACGCTGACCTCAGGCTCACACCCATCGGTTACGAGATGGGGCTGGTGGGCTACGAACGCCATACCGAGGTGGAGGCCAAGCGAGAGGCGGTGGAGCGTGAGCTACGGAGACTGGAGGAGATGTGGCTGTCTCCCTCGCCGGAGGCCAATCGGATGGTGAAGGAGGCGGGTTTACCCCCCCTCGACGACGGGGCCAATGGACTGCAACTGTTGCGGCGCCCCGAGGTGCCCTACCGCCTGATCGCTGAGCTGGCCCCCTCTTCGGATTCCCTTTCGCCAGAGGCCATCGAGCAGGTGGAGATCGAGGCTAAGTATGCAGGCTACATGGCCAAGCAGCTCCAGCAGGTGGAGCGGGCCAAACGGCTAGAGGGGATGCATATCCCGCCCGATTTCGACTACCAGAGGGTAGTGGGCCTGCGCACTGAGGCCCGCGAGCGGCTCATGCAGGTCCGCCCCGTCACCGTGGGGCAGGCCGCACGGCTGGAGGGCGTCAATCCCCCCGATGTGTCTATCCTGCTGGTCTATCTGCAGCGGGCAAGCGTGAATAGCCGTCAGCCGTCAGCGGTCAGCCGTCAGCTATATTTGGAGGTATGATCATGGATTTAGACCTGAGTTTTCTGCCTTTGGAGATGATCGGTCAGGTGCTTCAGGGCTTGACTTTTCTAGGAGTGGCTTATTTTGTGCTGCTCTCCCTGAGCCTGGTGGTGTGGACCTGGAATGACATCAGCGCCCGCTCACGGGACATCTTCGCCCGCCTGCTGACCCCGCTGATGGTGCTGGTCTTCAACCTGCCAGGGCTGCTCCTCTATTTCATCCTGCGCCCCCACGAAACACTGGCGGAGGCTTACGAGCGGGAGCTGGAGGCCGAGGCGCTGTTGCAGGACATGGAGGAGCGGGATGTGTGTCCTCAGTGCGGCTATTCCACCCAGCCCGATTTCATGGTCTGCCCCCTCTGTCAGACGGAACTCAGGCGGGCCTGCCTGAGCTGCGGGCGGTTGCTGCAGCTCATTTGGAAGACCTGCCCCTATTGTGGCCAGCCCCTTGTGCCCGAGGAGTTAGAGGAACTGCGGATGGCCGTTGGGGTCAGGGATAAGCCGGTGGTGTGAGTTGTTGCTCGGGGTGGTGAAGCAATGCCTGAGGAAATTGCGGGGATAAGGCCGCCGAAAGGGGTTGCTCGTCGGGGTTGGCAGCCTATCGTCCAGTCAGTGGGAGTGATCCTCCTTTCAGCGGCCATCACGCTGTCCATCCTAAAGTGGCATGGCCGCATCCAGGCCCTGAGGCAGTATGGCTACTTGGGCGTTTTTCTCATCAGTCTGATGGGCAACGCCACGGTCATCCTGCCAGCCCCCAGCCTGGCGGCTGTCTTCGCCATCGGTGCGGTGCTCAACCCGGTGTGGGTGGGGCTGGCGGCGGGGATAGGAGAGGCGCTGGGGGAGCTCACAGGCTTCCTGGCGGGCTATGGGGGCCGGGCAGTGGTGGAGGATCGGGCTGCATTTCAGCGGCTGGAGTGTTGGGTGCGCCGCTATGGTTTGTGGGTGATCTTTGTCCTCTCAGTGATCCCCAACCCCTTCTTTGACCTGGCGGGCATTGCGGCAGGCATGCTGCGTTTTCCCCTCTGGCAGTTCCTGCTGAGCTGCTGGGCAGGCAAGACGTTAAAGACCATGGCCTTCGCTCTTGCTGGGGCTCACTCGGTGAATTTCCTGTTGCGCATTCTGGGCAGTTGAGTTGTCGGCGTGGCTGTTAATGGAGCCGGGAGAATGGCGTGGATTCATTTCTGCCACTTCTGCGAAGGTATTTTGATTTTATATATATTATATGCTAAAACGGAATTGCACTCGGTTCGGTAATGCGACATATGTCGTATATGAAGACGTTAGCCGAAACAGCGGCGAAAGCAGGAAGATTATGCCCTCTTCTATGATCGAGATCAACGGACTGGTCAAGAAGTACGGCGAGCGGGTGGCGGTCAAAGGGGTGAGTTTCTCCGTCCAGGAGGGGGAGATATTTGGCCTGTTGGGGCCCAACGGGGCGGGCAAGACGACGACCATCTCCATCCTGGCCACATTGCTCCCCCCGGATGGGGGACAGGCAACTATTGGCGGATACGACCTGCTGCAAGAGACTAAGCAGATCAAGCCGCTGATTGGCTTCGTCCCTCAGGAACTGGCCCTCTACCCCACCCTTAGCGCCTGGGATAACCTGGCCTTCTTCGGCCGCATCTACGGCCTGGGAGGACCGGCCCTCAGAGAGCGCATCGCAGCGGTGCTGGACCTGGTGGGGCTGAGTGAGCGGGCTGGGGATGCCGTGCAAACCTTCTCCGGCGGGATGAAGCGACGCCTGAACATCACTGCCGGCCTGATCCATCAGCCCCGTATCCTCTTTCTGGATGAGCCCACTGTAGGGGTGGATCCCCAATCCCGCAACTTCATCTTCGAACATGTGGAGCGGCTGAAGGCGGAGGGGATGACCATCCTGTACACCACCCATTACATGGAGGAGGCCGAGCGTCTCTGCGACCGGGTGGCTATTATGGACGAGGGACACATCCTGGCCCTGGACACCCTCAAAGGGCTCATCGGCCTGCTGGGCGGCGGAGTCATCTACATTGGGCTTCCTGGGGATGCGCTCGAAAGATTGCTGCCTCCCATCCACGCTCTGTCCCATGTGCTTGCCGCTTCCGCCCAGGACGGCCGGCTCAAGATCGAGACCAGTGATGCTCGCTCTGCTCTGCTGGAACTGATTGAGCTGTGCAACGCCCGCGATGTGCCTATTCTCTCCCTGGAGGTGCTGGAGCCTAACTTGGAGAGTGTCTTCCTGCACCTGACGGGCAAACAACTGCGAGATTAGGAGGTACGACGTGCTGAAGCAGATCCTAGCCCTTACCTGGAAAGACCTCAAGGTCTTTTTCAAAGACCTCGGGGGCGTGGCGGTGATCTTCTTGCAGCCCTTCATGTTCATCGTGATAATGAGTTATGCCCTGGGTGGCCTGTTTGAGCCCGGCGAGGACCAGATTCAACTCCTGGCCGTGAACCAGGACCGGGGGACGCAGGCGGCGGCTATCCTCCGGCAACTAGATGAGATGGACGCCTTTGCCGTGGAGACAACCTGGGAGGGTCAACCCCTGTCCCGGGAGATGGCGGGGAAACTAATCGTTGACGGCAAGCGTAACTTGGCCCTGGTCTTTCCACCCGATTTCTCCGCTGTCCTGGAACAGGATCCGGCAGCGGAGGAGCGTCAGACGACCAAGATCTTGGTCGTTGTGGACCCGGCCACCTCCAGCCAGTTTGTAGAGCCGATCCTGGGGACCCTGCAGGGCCTCCTGGAGCGGACCACCTATACGGCGATGATGCCAAAGGGGATAGACTACTTCTTCGAGCGGCTGGCTCCTCAGACACCGTCCGAACAACGGGAGGAGTTCAAAGCCCAGGCCCAGGAGGCGATGTCCGGCGGCCTGTTGGGCGGCCAGGAACCCCTGGTCACGATGGAGCGGACGGTGCCGGCCGGAATGCATGTGGAGGAGTATCCCGACACCTTCCAGCAGAACGTCCCTGGTTACACCATCTACGGCATCTTCTGGATCGTGAGCCTTCTGGCCGGCTCGGTTCTTCAGGAGAAGCGGGAGGGCACCTTTCGCCGGCTGCTGGTGGCCCCGATGAACCGGGTGGTCATGCTGGCGGGCAAACTGCTGCCGTACTACATCATCAACCTCATCCAACTGGTGATCATGCTGGGGGCAAGCAGCTTGTTGTTCGGGATGAGCCTGGGCCATTCGCCGACTGGCTTGGTGGCGGTGAGCCTGGCGGCGGCGGCCGCAGCTACCGGGCTGGGGGTGCTGGTCTCTGCCCTGGTCCGCACCGAGGCCCAGGTGGGCGGCCTCACCGTCCTGCTGCTGCTCACCCTTTCCGCCTTAGGTGGCTGTTTCGTCCCCCGCTTCATCATGCCCGCATGGCTGAAGACAATTGGCCTGGTGACGCCCCACGCCTGGGCGCTCGACGCTTATCAGGATTTGCTGGTGCGGGGCTATGGGCTGCTAGATGTGTTGCCCAAGGTGGGTGTCTTAGCCGCTTTTGCCGGGCTCTTCTTTGGGATCGGCGTGTGGCGGTTCCGCTTTGAATGAGGTCGCTGCTTCGGCTAACAGCGGGTTGCCGCTTCGGGCTAAAGCCCAATGCGGCCTCGCCGCACTTCGGCAACCCGCAGGCCGTTAGGCGAAACGGCAGATTGAACTGAATGGAGGTCAAACAATGCAGCAAGTGATCATCTATCCTGGAGAAGATGGCTACTGGGTGGCTGAATGTCCCACATTGCTCGGATGCATCAGTCAGGGCGAGACCAAGGAAGAGGCTATCCGGAACATCCATGAGGCCATCGCCGGGTACATCACCGCACTCGAGGAGGATGGCCTGCCGGTTCCTGAGGAGCGGTTTGACCTTCTGATAGTGACCGTATGAGAAGTTGCCCGTGATTTCAGGATGCAAATGTGTTCGGGCGCTTGAACGGGCAGGCTTTTACCTGAAGCGACAGATCCTCCCTACTCTTCCCCCTTCACTCTTCTCCCGTTGACCCTTCTCTCCATCAGTGCCCGGAGACCACTCAACACCCTCTCCAGCCCTTATCGCTGCACCGCCACCTAGATAAGGTGTGCTTGCGCCTCCCCAAAGTCTGTTCTCCCTGATTTGTCCTTCTCCCCCAACTCCCTTTCCTCCTTCACCTTCCCTAGTGCTGAGTCCATAATCAACGCCCATGTTGGGCGTACAACCATTGAGGGCCC
>CAYRNM010000129.1:0-8092 GCA_964425465.1 uncultured Anaerolineae bacterium
CCCCTCCTCTGCTTGGGGAGGAGGGAAGGAGGAGATGGAGGGGGATGAGTCGGTAGTAGTAGATGCGGGTGGGCAGGCCGGGGGCCCGGTAAGCCAGTTTCCCACCCTCTACCGGCTGGCCG
This sequence comes from uncultured Anaerolineae bacterium, assembly GCA_964425465.1. Lineage (GTDB taxonomy): Bacteria > Chloroflexota > Anaerolineae > JAYEMR01 > JAYEMR01 > JAYEMR01. Next base: position 123 of record CAYRNM010000129.1, read on the forward strand.
GTGCGGAAGACCTCCCGTATCTTCTGGTCCAACTGGGTGTACTTCATCAGCACTTGGGGGAAAACCTCTTCGATCTCGCGACCCAGGGTGGTCTGCGCCCCGCGCCGGGTTTTCTCCAGGAAGTTACGGTTGACCGATACGACTCGCTGGGTCCGATCAAGGGCTACCAGGGAACTGGGGATGTTGTCCAGGATGTAGGTGATGAGGCACTCCCGGCTCTCCAGTTGGCGGGTGCGCTCCCGCAGCGCCTCCTCCGCTTGCTTGCGCTCGGCGATTTCAGCCTTTGATGCTTGGTTGGCTTTTGCCAGCTCCGCCGTTCGTTCCTGAACCCGTATTTCTAACTCATCATGAGCTTTTCGCAGCGCCTCCTCCGCCCGCCTGCGCTCGGTGATGTCATGGAAGACCAAAACGGCGCCAGTGATATTTCCTCTGTCATCTCTGATGGCTGCAGCACTGTCGTCAATGGGTATTTCTGTTCCGTCCCTGGCAATAAGGATATGCTTTACCAGACCGATAACAACGCCCTCCTGCATGGCCTTCGTTGCCGGGTTCTCAATAACTTTACGCCTTTCTTCGTCCATGATATTGAATACTTCTGCCCAATCTCTGCTCTGAGCCTCTTCCTGTTTCCAGCCCGTCAGCGCCTCGGCAACAGGATTCATAAACATGATGTGTCCCTTGACATCGGTGGCGATCACCGCATCGCCTATACTTCTAAGTGTGGTGGCAAGCCATCGCTCGTGCTCCTTTAGTCTCCTTTCCATCTCGTGCTTGTAGAGAGCCACCTCGATGGCGGTTTGTAATTCTCTTACTTCGAAGGGTTTGAGGATATAGCCAAAGGGCTCCGTTATCTTGGCTCGCTGCAATGTGTCCTCATCCGCATAAGCGGTGAGATAGACCACCGGAATATCGAAACGGGCACGGATTTGCTCAGCCGCTTCCACGCCGTCTATATCCCCTTCCAACTTAATGTCCATCAGCACCAAATCCGGGCGCGTCTCCGCTGCCTTTTGAATGGCCTCCTCTCCAGAAGAGACGACAGCAGGAACAGCATATTCCAAACTCTTCAGCCTGCTTCGTATGTTCTCGGCGACGATGATTTCATCTTCAACAATCAGGATCTGTGCATTTGTCATTGTCTTGGCTCCTTTCTCTGGGGTTTTGGTCTCGCAAATGAATCTTGAATGTTGTTCCACTGCTTCTATCAAGCTCGATGGCGCCCTTAAGCTGACGGGTTAACATATTGACCAATCGCAACCCCAGTGACTGAGTGTTTCGGAAGTCCAAATCTTTTGGGAGGCCGACACCGTTATCACTGATAATCAGTGTAAACTGACCAGCATTCGAGTGAAAGCCAATGCAGATTTCGCCTTTAGATTCGCCTCGCTCACTACAAGCCTTGCCTCCCGAAAAGGCATGTTTCAGGGAATTTGAAACCAGTTCATTGATGATCAAACTACAAGGAATGGCCGTATCTATGCTCAGTGAAATATCATCGGCGTTGATCTTCAAGGTGATAGCATCCCTATTGACTCCGTAAGACTGGAACAAATGCCCTGCCAGACTTCGGATATATCCAGCAAAGTCAATACTCGCCAGGTCCTTGGATTGATACAATTGTTCGTGGATGAGGGCCATTGATCTGACCTGGTTCTGGCTTTCCCTGAATATCTGGAGAGCCTGTTGATCCTTGATATATTCGGACTGAAAGTCGAGTATACTCGAAACAACCTGCAAATTGGTTTTGACCCGATGGTGAATCTCCTTCAGAAGCACTTCCTTCTCTTTGAGCGAGGCCTGGATTTGCTCCTCCACCCGCTTGCGCTCGGCGATTTCAATCCGCAATTCTTCGTTGACTTTTGCCAGCTCTGCCGTTCGTTCCTGAACTCGTATTTCTAACTCCACATTGGCCCGCTGCAGATCGTGCAAGAGCTGCTTGTTGGTGAGGGCAAGCTGGCGCGTCGCCAGCGCGTTTTGCACGCTGATGAGCACCCTTTCAGTCTCCAGAGGCTTGAGCAGATAGTCAAAGGCACCCAGGCGCACCGCCTGGGTGGCTGTCTCCAGCGCGGGATAGCCGGTGATGATTAAGGCCTTCAAGTCCTCGTCCCTCTCACGCAGGGCGCGCAACACCTCCATGCCATCCAGGTCGGGCATCCTGATGTCCACCAGGGCCACATCATAATTGTTCTTGGCCGCCCACTCCAGGCCTTCGCGACCACTCGCTACCACCTGCACTTGGTACCCCTCATTCTGCAACATGTCACTCAGGAAGCGGCACACCATGATGTCATCGTCAATCACCAGAATCTTACCCTTGGCCATCGGCCCCCTCCATTTCAGATTGCAGATTGTGGATTTCGGATCAATGGGCAGTGAAAGTGGGCATTGTGCTCAGCCTCCCTGTTCTTCTCAGGGCTTGAACAGTAACGTCAGCATCAGCGTGATCCAGGTTCCGACCACAAAGCCGATGAGCCACCTGAAGTCAGTGTGGAGCTCGGCCCGAAGACTATTTACCGCCCCCTCCAGGTGATTCAGCCGCTCATTCATTTGTTCAAGAACGCCCTCCACCCTGGCCAATCTCTCCTCCAGGGTTGGCCTCTCGTCTCCGGCCATTTCTATCCCTCCTTGATGCTTGCTCAAGTGCAGAGCAGCTCCGCCATGGGTATCCCCGCTGGCTCGATGCCTCTTCGCATGAGACCGATCAGCTCAGGGCTTGAATATCAAGGTCAGCATCAACGTGATCCAGGTGCCGACCACAAAGCCGATGAGCCACCTGAAGTCAGTGTGAAATTCGGCTCTCAGTTGGGCGAGCTCTCCTCGCAGGCCATTCACTTTGCTCTCCAAGTGATTCAACCGCTCATTCATTTGTTCAAGAACGCCCTCCACCCTGGCCAATCTCTCCTCCAGGGTTGTCTTCGCATTTTCGGCCATTTTCGTCCCCCTTAAGGATGCTCAAGCGTGGAGCAGCTCCGCTACGGACACGGGCATTCCTCGCTGGTTCGATTCGTACCCCGCCATGACGATGGCCAGGTTGTGGCGGGCCTCCTTGCCGCTCACCGGCAGCGGCCCTCCGGTCTGGAAGGCGGTCAGGAACTCTTTCAGCAGTCCACTGAAGCTATGCGCTTCAGCGTCCACCTCGGGATAGACCCATTCCCCCACCTGGTTCTCATACAAAGCCAGGGGCTGGTCGCCCCGTTGGAAGCGCAGTGTCCCCTCGGTGCCGTACAGTTCGCTGGCCCGCTGTCCCTCGGACTTGATCGCCCAACTGAACTGGATGCTGCTGATCGTGCCGTTGGCATGGCTCAGGAGCAGGAGGGCCAGGTCATCCACATCCTGCTGCTGAACGAAGGTGCCCACCCGGCCGTAGACCGACTCCACCGGCGACCCCATCAGCCACTCGGCCAGATAGCAGTAGTGGTAGCCATTGTCGAGCAGGCAGCCGCCTCCGGCGCGGGCGGCTTTGATACGCCAGTCAGGATCGTACCCTTGGGCCCCCGGATAGTGGCTGCCTCCCAGGTACTCGAAGCGGATGAGAAAGGGTTGGCCGATGCGCCCTTCCTCGATCAGTTCTTTGGCTTTGGCGAAGGCGGGCATCCACTTGTAGTTGTGGTATACACCCAGGCGCACGCCATTCTCCTCGACCGCTTTGAGGATGCGATCCACACTCTCCAGCGAGGTGGAAAGGGGCTTCTCCGAGAGAATGTCCACCCCCTGCTCCGCGGCGTAAACCGTCACCTCCTCGTGCAGGAAGTGGGGCAATGCTAGGTCTACCCAGTCCAGTTCCATTTGGGTTAGCATCTCTTTATAGTCGGCGAAGCGCTCCTCCTGCGGCACATCCAGCAGTTCGCCGACGACCCGCAACCGCTCCGGGGAGGAATCAGCCAGGGCCACGACCTCCGCGCGGTCGCTGTGGTCCCGAAAGGCCCGGGCGTGTCCCTCCTCCACAATGCGGCCACAGCCAATGATGCCAACACGTAGCTTATCCATGCAGTGATGACCTCCAGTGGGAAGCAGCAAGTTGCGTATATTACGAACTTAAAGCGCATAATACGCAATGGATGACATGACCGGTGATCATTCGTCGAGCGAGGTTGGGGGGAAACAAAAATGCCGACAACGTCTCACGCGCTACCTGAGGAACTGAGTCGGCATGCAATAGGCATTTGTGTCTCTCTCCTGGGTATGTCATGCAATGGGTGTGGCTTGCTTCTTGTTTTGCTATTATACTCTTTTTTGCGCCTTTTGCAACTTTACTTTTCCGCTCGTTCCAAGATGGGGTGGCTTCCCTGTAGCGTATGGGTTTGCCGGGTAGATGACGAGAACGCCCCGGACAAGATGACCGAACTGCATCGGATTGACTTGCTGCCCGCCAATCAGAAGCTTTCTCCCCCTCGGCTTGGGCTAAAGGTCTCCGTGCCGCTGGAGGAACCGCTCCATGCGATGCAGGGCCTCCTGGATGTTCTCTAACGACGTGGCATAGGAACAGCGGATGTAACCCTCCCCGCACTGGCCAAAGGCGCTGCCCGGCACCACGGCTACCTGTTCCTCATGCAGAAGCCCTTCAGCGAACTCCTCGGAAGTCATTCTTGTGCGGGCGATAGAGGGAAAGGCGTAGAAGGCCCCTTGGGGCTCGAAGCAGTCTAGTCCGATCTCATTCAAGCCACTGACAATGCACCGGCGTCGTTGGTCATAGGCGGCCACCATCTCTGCCACCCAGTCATCTCCATCTCGCAAAGCACTCAGGGCCGCCACCTGGGCTGTGGTGGGCGCGGACATGATGGTGTACTGATGCACTTTGTACAGCGCCTCCAGAAGCCCCGCCGGTGCTGCGGCATAGCCGATCCGCCAGCCGGTCATGGCGTACCCCTTGGAGAACCCCTGGAGAAGGATGGTCCGTTCCCACATCCCCGGCAGTGACGGGAAGCACACGTGCTCCACGCTGTAGACTAACCTGTCATACAACTCGTCGGAGATGACCACCCAATCGTGCTCCCTGGCCAGCTCGGCGATCTCCAGCAATCGCTCGCGGCTCAATACCGCCCCGGTGGGATTGCTGGGATAACCCAGCAGGAGGGCCTTAGTGCGGGGTGTCATCGCCTCCCTCAGTTGCGCGGCGGTGACCTGGAAGCTATCCTCTGCATAAGTGGGGATGGGAACAGGCACGCCGCCGGCGAAGCTCACCTCCGGCTTGTAAGCCACGAAGCAGGGCTCCGGCACCAGCACCTCATCTCCTGGATCCACCACCGCTGTGAGAGCCAGGTATAGCCCCTCGGACACCCCTACCGTGATGAGGATCTCCCTCGCCGGATCGTAAACCACGTCGTACTGATCAGTCAGATAGGCTGCCACAGCCTCTCGCAGATCGAGCATACCGGCGTTGGAGGTGTAGTGCGTTTCGCCTCTCTCCAGGGAAGCGATGCCCGCCTGGCGGATGGGCAGGGGGGTGATGAAATCGGGTTCGCCGATGCCCAGGGAGATGATGTTGGGCATAGTGGCGGCGATGTCGAAAAAGCGGCGGATGCCCGAGGGGGGCACGCTGGCCACCCTTTGGGAGATGAATTGACGTCCTGGACTCATCTTGCTTCTGCCCTTTCTTTAACACAGCAGCCCCGCCGCATCTGGCGGGGCTGCATTGCCAATTCAACTGCTGGGTTGTGCTTCTCAGCTTCCCAGATCCACGCTGGAGGAATCACCGACGTTGAGCTTTTGATAGCGCCCCTTGACCAACGCCTCCTTGCCGATGAGGGATTGTTCCAGCATCGTATCGGCAATGTGCGCTCCCTCATCAATGATGGAGTCCCGGATCACGGAATTGCGCACCTCACACCCGGGGGCGATGGTCACATAGGGTCCTACGATGGAGTGGATGATGCGCGCTGTGGGGTCAATGTGCACCGGGGGGATGATGAGCGAATCCTGGGCCCTGACTTGCTCCGCGTTACCGTGGCCGTGCGTGAGCAGATAGCGGTTGGTCTCCAGCACCGTCTCCGGCTTGCCGCAGTCCTTCCACACCTCCACCGGTTGGGCGATGAGCCGGGCCCCGTCGTTGATCATCAACTGCAGGGCGTCGGCCAGGTAGTACTCCCCGCCGGTGGTGATCCCTCCTCGCATGAGTTGGTCAATGGCCTCCATCAGCCACGGCATGTCCTGGATGTAGTACAGTCCGATGACCGCCAGATTGTGCTCCATAGTTGCCGGCTTCTCGATCAGGCGGGTGATGCGTCCTTCCTCCACCACAGCCACACCGAAGCGGCGAGGGTTCTCCACTTCCTTGACATAGATTACTCCATCAGCATCCACCTCAGCCAGGTGGCTGAGGTCCGTCTCAAAGATGGTGTCCACGAAGATGATCAGCGCCCTGCCCGGCAGGAAGTCGCGGGCTAGGAAGAGAGCGTGGGCCTGCCCCAGCATCTCCTTCTGCTCTATGTAGCGGGCATTGAAACAGTAGTAGGTATCCACATAGTCCTGGATCTGCTGGCCCAGGTAGCCCACGATGAAGACGATCTCTTCCACCTCCAGGTTCAGGAGTTTGTCCAGAATGTGTCCCAGGACGGGCTTGCCCGCCACATTGACCAGGGGTTTAGGCTTGGTATAGGTGTGGGGCCGAAGCCGCGTCCCAAATCCCGCCAGAGGGATAACCACCTTCATGATCCACCTCCTTGTGGTGCTCTCACGGCCTGCAGATGGTCTGCTCTCGCTCAGGGCCTACGGAGATGAGGGGCGCCGGCACTCCGACCCGTTCCTCGATGAACTCCACGTAGGCTCGGGCCTCCGGGGGCAGGTCCTCCCAGGTCCTGACCGCCATGATGTCCCTCTCCCAGCCTTCGATTTCCTCGTAGATGGGGCGGCAGTGGGCCAGCTCCGTGGTGCGGCTGGGAAACTCCTCCAGCCGCTGGCCGTCCAGCTCGTAGGCCACACAGACCCGGATGCGGTCGAAGGAGGAGAGCACATCCAGCTTGGTGATAGCCAGTCCCGTCAGGCCGTTGATCCGCGCCGCGTAGCACAGGATCACCAGGTCCAGCCAACCGCAGCGGCGGGGGCGACCAGTGGTGGTGCCATATTCATCCCATGGCTGATCGCCGGTGCCCCGGAGCTGATCCCCCAACGCTCCGGTGAGTTCAGTGGGGAAGGGGCCTGCGCCCACACGGGTGGTATAGGCCTTGGCCACCCCCACCACCTGAGGGGGATCACCCGGCCCGATCCCCAGCCCGGTGAAGGCTCCTCCCGCAATGGGCGAGGAGCTGGTCACATAGGGATAGGTGCCGTGATCCAGGTCCAGCAGCATTCCCTGAGCCCCTTCGGCCAGCACCTTCTGCCCGGCCTCCAGGGCCTGATGAATGAGGAGCGACGTATCGGCGATGTGGGGCCGCAGCCGCTCGGCGTAGACGGTGTACTGAGCTGCGATCTCTTCAGGGGACAGAGGAGACTGGTCATAGACCTTCTCCAGCACCTTGTTTTGGGTCGCCACCGCCTCCCGAACTCGCAGTGCGAAGTCTGACTCCAACATATCCCCAGCCTGCAGGCCGGCACGAGCGGCTTTGTCAGCGTAGACTGGACCGATTCCCCGCTGGGTGGTGCCGATTCGGGAATCGCCCCGCGCCCGCTCGGCGGCGCCATCCAGGGCCCGGTGGTAGGGCATGATCAGATGGGCCCGATCGCTGAGCTTCAACCGCCGGGGGGAGACATCGACCCCCTCGGCTGTTAATTCATCCATCTCGTCCAGAAGGATCTGAGGGTTGACCACCACCCCATTGCCAATGTACAACTGGCATTGGGGATGGAGAATGCCAGAGGGCACCAGATGGAGCTTGAAGGTGCATCCCTGATGAGCGATAGTGTGGCCCGCGTTGTCGCCGCCATTGTAGCGGGCCACCACATCCGCCTCTTGAGCCAACAGGTCGGTGATCTTCCCTTTGGCCTCGTCTCCCCATTGCGTGCCTACGATGATTATCAGCCCCATCTCTTCTCCC
>CAYRNM010000130.1:0-8082 GCA_964425465.1 uncultured Anaerolineae bacterium
ACAATTTTCACGCCGAACAACGATTTGGCCTGTGATTGCGCAAAACTTAGGCTAGATGAGGATATAATGACCGCTGTCAAAGGCAACGTATCGCGGGCTCTTTTGGCGGTCTACGGACTTCAGCGAGCTCAGTCGAGCCGCCAGTGGTCAGGCGGCCTTCAAATGGGGGGCCATCGAAGATGCTCAAGGGCTCTTCGATGGAGTGGTGGGGCTGGCCCCGCGTCATTGCGGATCTGGGCCGTGTCGGTCGGGCTACTGATCGCCTCCATCCTCAGCGCCTGTAGGGGCACGGGCACGAGTGTGCTCACAGCCACTCCTACCCTGACCCCTGCCACTCCCTCTTCAAAGGCTGTTCATCCAGCAGGAAGCGGCCCGGCGAGGCCTGATCATCTCTGACGAGGATCTGGAGTCCAATGTCCGGGAGAGCATTGAGAAAGGGGGCGGAGAGAAAGCCTTCCAATCATCCAAGTGGTGGGGCGGGACGCGGATCGGCCGTTGTCCCCCGAGATGTTCCAGGCCCTGAAAGAACAAACCGTGACCTGCTGGCTGGAGGAATGGAGGCGTTCAGCTCAGATGGAGATATTCATTGATACCGATACACCGTGGGAAGAGTAGGGATCTCTTGATGGCCGATGGGAGGAACACAGGAGGTAAGTGGGGTAGCTGGTGGGGATGGGTGATAGGGCTGGCAGTGGTTATAGGCACCTTAGCCGGGCTGGAGTATGCTGTGCCCTGTTGGCCTGGCCTGTGGCAGCCAGGCCCAGGGATGGACACTTCGAGGGGGAATAGTCCCATCATACTTTCTCCCTCGGTGGTCCCGACGAATTACCCTGCGACCACTGTTGCTTTCTCTTCCAAGCCCTCGCCTACCCCCAAGCTGATCCCCTCTCCCACCACTGCTGTTCCCTCTCCCACACCTTCGCCTACCCCCAAGCCGACCGCTTCCCCTACAGCCACCGTCACCTCCTCTCCCAACCCTCAGCCTACCGCCATGCTCAGGCCTTCGCCCACTCCTATGGCGACCATGCCCACTTTCACGCCGACCCTCCCCCCTGCTCTCACTGCCTCACCTACGGTTTCCACGACCATCGCACCCCTGCTGCCCCTGGTGGACGTCCCACCTTGCTCACCTCCCTCGGCCTCCTCTCATCTCTGGATGGCCCATCCCATCCCTCCAGAGGCCAATGACTGGGCCTCGACCTACTATCCCTACGGATCCACCGCTGGGGGCGAGTATCTGATCCACCACGGGGTGGATCTTGTAAACCCGGAGGGGACTCCCGTTTTGGCAGCCGGGGCCGGCACGGTGTTCTACGCGGGCGATGATCGGGAGAGGGTGTTTGGCCCACAGCCAAACTTCTATGGCCGGTTGGTGATCGTGCGAATGGATCGGGAGTACCATGGCCAGCCGGTGTTCACCCTCTACGGCCATCTGTCGGCCATCGTCGTGCAGGAGGGACAGGGGGTGGAGATGGGACAGAAGCTGGGCGAGGTGGGTGCGACGGGCATTGCCCTGGGCTCCCATCTGCACTTTGAGGTCCGGGTCACGGACCCCTACGGCTACTATGCGACCCGCAATCCGGAGTTGTGGATAGGGCCCCATCCGGGCCGGGGCCTCATCGCCGGTCAGGTGCTCGGCGAGGATGGAGAGCCCCTGCCGGAGGTTCGTCTGGCGCTGTATCCGGCCCATGATCCACAACATCCCCAACGAGAAGGGTGGACCTACGCTAGCCGGGGAGTGAACTCCGATGAGGAATGGTTCGAGAATCTGGTGTGGGGTGATGTGCCAGCCGGCGAATGGGCCGTCGTGGCCCACCTGCCGGGCCAGAGGCTGCGCCAGAGGGTGACGGTGCGACCAGGGGAGATAAGCTGGGTGTGTCTGCAGCCCCCCGCTGGTCCGACGAAGGTTTCTCCTGGAAAGACTTCCATGTCGTACCTTGGCAGGCAATGCCTGTGAGGATTGAACCTTAAAATTTCCGCCGAATTTCTCTTCAGTGCCTAGCCAAAAGGGGAAATTTGTGCTAAAATAGTGGGGCAAAGTGGAGCAAAGTGGTATGCAAGCGATGAGGTTCCTTCCATGTTCTTGGGCACATTTGAACATACCCTCGATGACAAAGGACGGATCACCCTCCCTGCCAAATTCCGTGCTGAACTAGCCCAAGGCGTGGTCATCACCCGAGGCCTCGACCGCTGCCTTTTCCTCTTTCCCCAGGATGAATGGGCACCCCTGGCGGAGCGTATCAGTGCCTTGCCACTAACCAGCCCGGATGCCCGAATTCTGCGTCGGTTGATATTCTCCGAGGCTAGTGATGTCATCCCTGACCGCCAGGGACGGATCCTTATCCCTGCTTATCTGCGTGACTACGCCCACCTCAACAGCCAGGTGATCATCACTGGCCTGAATACCTATATCGAGGTATGGAATGCCGAAGTCTGGTACAAAGTGAAGGCTCAGGCCGAGAAAGATATTGAAAAAGCCCAGCAGTGGGAAGAGCTGGGCATCTAGTCTCCTGTACATCATGACTTGAACCCCACACTGGAACAATCCGAGGGGCTTTTGTGCCAAAGGAACTACCCCATCGCCCTGTGTTATACGAGGCCGTGTTGGAGGGCTTGGCCCCTCGCCCCAATGGCTGCTACATTGACACCACAGTAGGGGCAGGGGGGCATGCTGAAGGTATCCTGGCTGCCTCCGGCCCCTGGGGGCGACTGCTGGGCATTGACGCCGATCCGCAGGCCGTGGCTCTGGCCCGGGAGCGATTGGCATCCTTCAGGGATCGTGCCATCCTGGTGCAGGGGAACTTTTCCCAACTGGCCTCCATTGCCTCGGCGCAAGGGCTTGCCAAAGTTGACGGCATCCTGTTCGATCTGGGACTTTCCTCCATGCAGCTTGCTACACCAGAGCGTGGGTTCTCTTTTCAACAGGATGGGCTGCTGGACATGCGCTTTGATCCCTCCAGCCCCACCACCGCTGCCGATCTGGTCAATGAACTGGAAGAGGTAGAACTAACTCATATCCTCCGTCGGTACGGCCAGGAACGGCGGGCGCGCCGTATTGCCCGAGCCATTGTGAGCGCCCGTCCCCTGCATTCCACAGTTCAATTGGCCGCGCTTATTGAAAGGGTGGTGGGAAGAGGAGGGCGTATTCACCCTGCTACCAAGACCTTCCAGGCGCTGCGGATTGCGGTCAATGATGAACTGTCTGTGCTGAGCAGAGCGCTGCCCCAGGCGCTTGACCTGCTGGAAACAAGCGGGCGGCTGGCAGTCATCAGCTTTCACTCTCTAGAGGATCGAATCGTGAAGCAGTTCTTCGAGCGGGAGGCCCGCGATTGTATCTGCCCACCCGATGTCCCGATATGCGTGTGCGGCCACCGAGCGCGCCTGAACATCATCACTCGCCACCCCATCCAACCCTCCGAGGAGGAGGTGGCCGCCAGCCCGCGCAGCCGTAGCGCCCGGCTGCGCATGGCTATCAGGATTGAGGAGTCATAAGATGGCAAGGGGCATGCTTCCCTCTCTATCCCATTGTTTCCGTCGTTCTCTCTGGCCCCTGTGGGATCGGCGCACGACCTGGGCCATCCTGGCCTTGCTGACCCTGATCGGGGGGCTTTACCTCTGGCAGGCCGGTGAGATCGCCGCCACACGACATCGCATCGGGAAGCTGGAGGAGGAGCATGAGCGTTGGCAGCGAAGAAATGCCGAGTTGTGTAAGGAGATCACCGAGCTTGCCCCGGTGACCGCGTTGACTGAGCGGGCCCAGGCGATGGGCTTTACCCTGCCACAGGAGGAGATATATCTTGAGCTCCGCGAGGGGGACATCCAACTAAGGACTGCGGACTAATGAGTGAAACCTCGCAGCACCGATTGCTCGTCTTGAGCGCTATATTGCTCGCCCTGGTCCTGCTCCTGATCGGCCAACTGGTGCGCTGGCAGATTCTGAGCCATATCCTTTTCCTGCAAAAAGCCCGTTCGATGCAAAGCCAGCTCCAGGAGATAGAGCCCCATCAAGGGAGGATCCTAGACCGCCATGGCCATATCTTGGCTATGGAGGCCTGCACCTACGACGAGGTCACTGGCGCTCCGCTCACTCCTCGGCCCTATCGGTTCTATCCAGAGGGTTCACTGGCTGGGCACCTGTTGGGGTTCGTGAATGCTGAGGGGAGGGGCTTTGGCCTGGAGAAATATTACCATGATCTGCTGAAGGGACAGCCTGGCCAACGATGCGCTGGCTGGGACCCTCTGGATCTGCTACGAGATGTGCCACCCCAGGATGGGGCCGACCTCTACTTGGCCCTGGATTACCTGCTTCAGCACCAGGTGGAACAGGAACTAGCACGGGGGATAGAGGAAGCAGGAACCAAGGAAGGCACCGCCATCGTCATGGATCCCCGCACAGGGGCTGTTCTGGCCTGGGTCTCCCATCCGGGCTACGACCCCAACCAATTCCCGGAACTGGCATCCACCGCTCCTCAGCTTTTCGTGGATCCGGCGATCAGCAAGCAGTACGAGCCCGGCTCTGTAGTCAAGATCCTGACCATGGCCGCGGCCTTGGACTCAGGCCTGGTTACCCCTCAGAGCGCCATGGAGGACCGTGAGGCCATCGAGGTGGGAGGGCATGTCATCCGCAATTGGGATGAAAAGGGGCATGGTCTGGTCTCCATGGTGGATGTGCTGGCCCTCTCCCTCAATGTGTGCGCTGCCCAACTCAGCACCCACATGGGCAACCGGGCATTCTACGACTACTTGAAGGCTTTCGGCCTGGGACAGAGGACGGGAGTGGACCTGAGCGGGGAGATGGCAGGGCAGGTGAAGCAGCCAGGGGACGCGGATTGGTCAGAATCGGAGCTGGGCATGAACTCCTTCGGCCAGGGTATGGCCATCACCCCCCTGCAACTGATCGCCGCCGTGGCCGCCGTGGCCAACGGAGGGGGTTTGATGCGTCCCTACGTAGTGGAGGCCTGGGTGCAGGAGGGCAAGATAGAACGCCCCCGGCCCATCTTGGTGCGACAGGTGATCTCATCGGAGACGGCCCGTCAGCTCACTGAGATGCTGGTCCAGGCGGTGCCACGGGAGGCTCCATTGGCCGTGGTGCCGGGGTACCGGGTGGCGGGCAAGACCGGAACAGCGCAGATCCCCATCCCAGGGGGTTATCACCCCAAGGATACCATCGCCTCCTTTGTGGGTTACCTGCCCGCCGAGGATCCGAGGATTATCATCCTGGTGAAGATTGACCGGCCTCGGACCTCTCCCTGGGGGCGAGATGTGGCCGCGCCAGTCTTCAGCCGCATCGCCCAGCGGGCCTGTCACCTGCTCGACATTCTGCCCCAGGATGCGCTGTTAGCTCGCCGATGATGGGGGTGCAGGGGGCCAGCTGCCCCCTGCCGGGGGGCATGGGGGGTGTCCCCCCAGCCCTCACCCACTCCCAACCTTGAGGAAGGGAGCAAATGCGTATTGCTGATCTACTCACCGCGTTGACCGACCAGACGCCACCCGATACCGAGTGGGCTCGGAGGCCCTTAGGGCCGGTAGTGATTGACTCGCGGGAGGTGAGGCCCGGGGTCTGCTTCGTGGCCCTGCGCGGGGAGCAACGGGATGGGCATGAGTTCCTGGCCGATGCCCTCTCACGTGGTGCATTGGCCCTTGTCGCTGAGAGGCCGACTGGCGTGGAGGGCTGCTGGCTGGTGGATGTGCGCCATCCCCCCTCGTCTCTCGCACCTCCCGATCCCGCTCAGCCCCTATGCCTGCTGGTGAAGGACAGCTTGGCTTCCCTCCAGAAGTGGGCGGCCTATTGGCGTCGGCAACATCGAGTGCGCGTGGTGGGCGTGACGGGCAGCGTGGGCAAGACCACCACCAAGGAGATGATCCACTCCGTCCTCAGCCGCCGCTTTCGTACGTTGAAGAGCGAGGGAAACTATAATAACGAGATCGGCCTGCCCCTGACGCTTCTGCAACTCATTCCCCGTCACCAGCGGGTGGTGGTGGAGATGGGGATGTACGGACTGGGGGAGATCGCCCAACTGGCCCAGATCGCCCAGCCGGTGATCGGCGTGGTGACTAACGTGGGTCCCACCCATCTGGAGCGATTGGGTACACTGGCACGCATCGCCCAGGCCAAGCGGGAGTTGGTGGAGGCGCTTCCTCCCGAGGGGGTCGCCATCCTCAATGGCGATGACGAGCAGGTGATGGCCATGGCCGATTACACTCCCGCGCGGGCATTGTGCTATGGGCTGCGGCCAGAATGCGAAGTGTGGGCTGATGAGATTGTCAGTCAGGGGTTGGAGGGTGTGCGCTTTCGTCTGCACCACGGCGGCGAGGTGTTGCACATCAGAACGCCTCTGCTGGGCCGTCACAGTGTGCACGCCGCTCTGGCCGCGGCAGCAGTGGGGCTGGTGGAGGGAGAGTCGTGGGAGGAGATTGTGACCGGCCTGCAGGAAACCTCGGTGCACCTGCGGCTGGTGGCCTTGCCCGGCCCTTACGGCTCGATCCTCCTGGATGATACCTACAATGCTTCGCCTGTCTCCACCATCGCCGCGCTCAACCTGTTGGAGGAACTGCCAGGGCGCAAGATCGCGGTGCTGGGCGACATGCTGGAACTGGGGGATTCCGAGGAGGAGGGCCACCGCAAGGTGGGACGGCGGGCGCTGGAGGTGGTGGATCTGCTCATCACCGTGGGCCAGCGGGGGCGCATCATCGGCCAGGAGGCGTTGGCCTGTGGTATGGATGAGGCGCAGGTGCTGATGGTGGAGGACAACCGTGCGGCCATCGCCCACCTGCGGGAGCTCATTGAGGGGGACGATGTGATTTTGGTGAAGGGCTCGCGGGGGATGGCCATGGAGGAGATTGTCAACGCCCTGGCTCAGCGACCGGCGGTAGCGGTAGGGGCGGCCCCTTGCGGTCGCCCAGGGTAGATGAGGACAGATGGCTTATTCGCTGACCCTGGGCTCCATTTCTTTCCTGTTGGCCGTCGTCTGGGGCGGACCCCTTATCTACCTGCTGAAACGGTACCGCATTGGCAAGCAGATTCGCATAGATGGGCCCCAGTCACACCAGGTGAAAATGGGCACCCCAACCATGGGAGGCTTGATGATTATCATCCCCGTTTTTCTCATCACTGCCGGACTGAACATCGCCAATCTGCTGGGCCGGACGCTCATTGGGCAATCTATTCTGGTGCCCCTGGCGGTGCTGGTCAGTTATGGACTGCTGGGGGCCATTGACGACTTGAAGGTGGTGCGCAGCCCGGAGGGACTGGGGCTCCCAGCGCGGGTGGAGTTCGCTGTTCAGATCGGCATCGCCCTTCTGATCGCCCTGGCCCTGCACTACGGGCTGGACCTGCGCAGCGTGGCTCTGCCCACCGTGCTGCAGAAGATCGACATGGGCCTGGGGTATCTGCCCGTGGCGGCCTTCATCATCGTCGCTTCCTGCAACGCAGTGAATCTGACCGATGGGCTGGATGGGCTGGCGGGGATGAACCTGGCCCTGGCCTTCGTGGCCTATGGGGTTATCGCCTACCTGCAGGGACAGATCTACCTGGTGAGTTTCTGCTTCACCCTGGTGGGGGCGGTGATGGCTTTCCTGTGGTACAATGCCTATCCTGCCGACCTGTTCATGGGGGGCACAGGCTCTCTCTCCCTGGGAGCGACCTTAGGAGTGGTGGCGCTGATGACCGGGCAGTGGCTCCTTCTTCCCGTTGTGGCCCTTGTGCCCGTAGTGGAGGTGGTATCGGTAGTGCTACAGGTGACCTGGTTCAAGGCTACGCATGGCCGGCGGCTGTTCAAAATGGCCCCCCTGCATCATCACTTCGAGCTATTGGGTTGGTCTGAGCCCCAGGTGACCCAGCGGCTGTGGCTGCTGGCCATCTGGTCGGCGATGCTGGGCATCGCTCTGGCGCTGGTGTGATGGCAACCGTGGATGGTTCTGGGATGGAGGGGAGAGGATGGGACAAAAAGTCCACCTCGTAGACAAGGACGAGATCGTTGAGAAGGGCCGGAAAATCTATGAGACGATCAAAGACAAACTTGAGCCGGAGCACAAAGGCGAGCTCGTGGCCATCGAAGTAGAGACAGGAGATTACTTCCTGGG